>NZ_LABZ01000037.1 GCF_001043955.1 Methylobacterium tarhaniae
CCGGCGGCGAGGCGCCGCGCCACCGCACCGCCCACCCCGCCCGTCGCGCCCAGCACCAGGGCTGTCCTCGTCGTCATCGCGCTCTCCTCGGTCGGTGACGGCCGGAGATCTGCCAGGATGAGAGCATCGCGAAAATTGCCGAAGCGCGGCGATCGGCTATACGGTTTTGCATGACCGAACCGAGCTGGGACCATTACCGCGCCGCCCTGGCGGTGCTGGAGGAAGGCTCGCTCTCCGGCGCCGCGCGGGCGCTCGGCCTCACGCAGCCGACCCTCGGCCGGCAGATCGCGGCCCTGGAGCAGGTTCTGGGCGTCGCGCTGTTCACCCGCTCGCCCACCGGCCTCGCGCCGACCGAGGCCGCCCTGACCCTCGCGCCCTACGCGCGGTCCCTGAAGGCGACCGCGGACGCCCTGCGCCGGGCGGTGACGGCGGAAGCCGAGGGCCTCACCGGCCGGGTGCGGATCACCGCCTCCGAGGTGGTCGGCGCCGAGGTGCTGCCCGCGATCCTGGCCGCCCTCCACGCGCGCCATCCCGGCCTCGCCCTCGACGTGGTGCTCTCCGACCGTATGCAGGACCTCCTGCGGCGGGACGCCGACATCGCGGTGCGCATGGCGCCGCCGACGCAGGAGGCCTTGGTGGCGCGCCGGGTCGGCACCGTCCGCCTCGGATTGTATGGGCATCGCCGCTACCTCGACCGGCGCGGCATGCCGGAAGGCCCGGGGGACCTCGCCCGGCACAGCGTGATCGGCTTCGACGCCGAGACACCGTTCCTGCGAGCGATGATGCGGGCGGCGCCGGCCCTCTGCGAGGCGCCCTTCGCCTGGCGCAGCGACAGCACGCTGGCGCAGCTCGCGGCTCTCCGGGCCGGGTTCGGCCTCGGGGCCTGCCACACCGCCCTCGCCGCCCGCGACCCGGACCTGATCCGGGTGCTGCCGGACATCGTCTGGGAGCTGCCGACCTTCGTGGCGATGCACGAGGACCTGCGCGCCCTGCGCCGCTGCCAGGTGGTGCTCGACGCGCTGGCGGAGGGGATGGCGGCCTATTGCGCCGGGTGAGGGGGCCGGACGGCCCCCGGGCTTCAGCCCTTGTCGAGCCCCGCGATCGCCCGGGCGAAGTCCCTCGCCGCGAAGGGCTCGAGGTCGTCCACGCCCTCGCCGACGCCGATGAAGTGGACCGGCAGGCCGAACTTGGCGGCGAGCGCCACCAGGATGCCGCCGCGGGCGGTGCCGTCGAGCTTCGTCATCACCAGGCCGGTGACGCCGGCGGCCTTCTGGAAGATCTCGACCTGGCTCAGGGCGTTCTGGCCCACCGTGGCGTCGAGGACGAGGAGGACGGCGTGGGGCGCCTCCGCGTCGAGCTTGCGGATCACCCGGATCACCTTCTCCAGCTCGGCCATCAGCCCGGCCTTGTTCTGCAGCCGGCCGGCGGTGTCGATCATCAGGATGTCGGTGCCGGCGTCGCGGGCGGCCTGGAGGGCGTCGAAGGCGAGGCCGGCCGCGTCCGACCCTTGCGGGCGGGCCACCACCGGCGCGCCGGTGCGCTCGCCCCAGACCCGCAGCTGCTCGATCGCCGCGGCCCGGAAGGTGTCGCCGGCGGCCAGCATCACGCTGTGCCCCTGGGCCCGGAATTTTTGGGTCAGCTTGCCGATCGTCGTGGTCTTGCCGGCGCCGTTGACGCCGATCATCAGGATCACGAACGGCTTCTTCGTCGCGTCGACGACGAGCGGCTGGGCCACCGGATCGAGGGCGCGCTCGACCTCCGTCGCCAGGATGGCCCGGACCTCGTCGGGGGCGATGCCCTTCTCGTAGCGGCCCTTGCCGACGGCGTCCGCGATCCGGGCCGCGGTGTCGAGGCCGAAATCGGCCTGGATCAGCGCGTCCTCCAGCTCCTCCAGGGTGTCGGCGTCGAGCTTGCGCTTGGTGAACAGGCCGGTGACCCGGTCGGACAGGGCCGAGGAGGTGCGCTTGAGGCCGCCGGTCAGCCGGCTCCACCAGCCGCGCTTCTCGGCGGCCGCCTCGGGCTCCGCCGGGGGCTGGTAGACCACGAGCGGCGCTTCCTCCGCCGTCACCGCCTCGACGGGCTCCGCCTCGGCTTCCGCGACGGGCGCCGCCGGCTCGGATACGACGGGCTCGGGCTGCGCCGGCTCTGGCTCGGGCTCGGGCTGCGCCGGCTCGGGCTCGGGCGCCGCCGGCACCAGGCCTTCGGGCTGCACCCCCTCGACCGGCTCGAGGTCGGCCCCGGCCAGCTCGTCGGGCAGGTCTTGCTTCGGCTCGGTCTCGGGAGAGGCTTCCGTCACGGTCGGCGGGGCCGGAAGCACCTCGTCGGCGCCGGTGGCGAAGTCCGGCACACCCTCCGACAGGGTGCCGGTCGGCTCCGTCGGCATCGTCCCGGCGGGATCGGAGCTTGGTGCGGGAGCCTCGGCGGGCGTCTCGGCAGGGGTCTCCGTCGGCGTCTCGGCCTTCCGGCCGAACAGTCGGCCGAACCAGCCCGGCTGTTTCGTCTCACTCATCCGCACTTGCTCCAGACCCTGTGGACGATCTAGGGCGGCCTGCCCCGAACTTCGCCCGCATCCGCCGCCACCGCGACAGGCTCATGATCGTTGACGACATACTCTCGCGGCTCCTCTACCGCGATGCCCTCGTGCTCGTCATCGACAAGCCGGCGGGATTGCCGGTGCATCCGGGGCCGAAGGGCGGCGAGACGCTGACCCAGCACCTCGATGCCCTGCGCTTCGGCCTGCCGCGCCGGCCCGAGGCCGCTCACCGCCTCGACCGCGACACCTCGGGCTGCCTGGCGCTGGGGCGCCATGCCAAGGCGCTGGCCCGGCTGAACGCCCTGTTCGCGCAGGGCCGCGCCGAGAAGACCTACTGGGCCCTGGTCGAGGGCGGCCCCGCGGAGGAACTCGGCGAGATCGACCTGCCGTTGATGCGCCGCTCCGACGATCCCCGCAGCTGGTGGATGAAGACCGATCCCGCGGGCGACCCTTCGCTCAGCCGCTGGCGGGTGCTGGGGCGCGATCCCGCCTCCGGACGGACCTGGCTGGCCCTGACGCCGGTGACCGGGCGCACCCACCAGCTGCGCGTCCATTGCGCCGCCATGGGTTGGCCGATCCTCGGCGATCCGATCTACGGCAGCGCCCCGCGCCAGGGCGGGCCGGGACTGCATCTCCACGCCCGGGCGCTCGCCCTGCCGCTCTACCCGAAGAAGCCGGCGATCACCGTCGAGGCGCCGGCGCCCGGGCACATGCGGGAGGGGTTGCGGGCCTGCGGGATGGTGGAGGGGTGACGATGCGATCCACCCTCATCACCGCATCGCAAATTTGACTCGGAAGACGACTCATACCATCGGCCTAAGATGCTGACGCATCAGGCCGCTGACTCATCTCGAATTTTCGATGCCAAACCATAGGCCCGGCGAAAATTCGAGAACGGAACCAAAGGTCGTTTTCAACGACCGTTGGTATCACGCCGCCTGCAAGACCCGTCCGTCATGCGAGGCGATACGCAGATCGACGAGCGTCCCCGCCTCCACCCCCTCCGGCAGCCGAACCGGCAGGAACCCTTCCGTCCGCCCGATGCCGCCGCGCTCGGCCAGCACCCGGTGGGTCTCGCCGATCTCGCGGTCGAGGCGGCGGGCGAAGGCGGCGGCGCCGGCCTCGCGCAGGCGGGCGGCGCGCTCGCGGATCGCCGCGGGGGCGACCTGGGGCATCCGGGCGGCCGGCGTGCCGGGACGGGGCGAGTAGGGGAAGACGTGGAGCTGGGCGAGGCCGCATTCCTCGACGAGATCGAGGGAGCGGGCGAACTGCGCCTCGGTCTCGGTCGGGAAGCCGGCGATCAGGTCGGCGCCGAACACAGCATCCGGCCGCAAAGCGCGGATCTCGGCGCAGAACCGGATGGCGTCGTCGCGGCCGTGGCGGCGCTTCATGCGCTTGAGGATCAGGTCGTCCCCGGCCTGGAGCGAGAGGTGGAGATGCGGCATCAGCCGCGCCTCCTCGCCGAAAGCCGCCACCAGCTCCGGATCGGCCTCGACGGAATCGATCGAGGACAGGCGCAGGCGGTCGAGGGCCGGCACCTCGCGCAGGATCGCCCGCACCAGGGCGCCGAGGGTGGAGCCGCCGAGGTCGCGGCCATAGGCCGTGAGGTCGACGCCGGTCAGCACCACCTCGCGGGTGCCGGCCTCCACCAGGGCGCGGACCTGCGCCACGACGGCGGCGACGGGCACCGAGCGCGAGTTGCCGCGGCCGAACGGGATGACGCAGAACGTGCAGCGGTGGTCGCAGCCATTCTGCACCGGCAGGAAGGCGCGGGTGCGCGCCCGCATCGGCGTCGCGTCGGGCAGGGGATCGGCTTCCGGAGCCATCACGTCGTCGATCCGCACCCGCTCGGGAGACGGATCGGTCCAGATCCCCGGATCGAGCTTGCGGCGGTTGCCGAGGATCTCGGCCACTTCCGGCATGGCGGCGTAGGCGTCGGTTTCGACCTGCGCACCGCAGCCCGTCACCACGACCCGCGCCGCCGGGTTCGCCCGCGCGGCGGCCCGGATCGCCTTGCGCGCCTGCCGGCCGGCCTCCGCCGTGACCGCGCAGGTATTGACGAGGAGAAGGCCGGTCCGGCCCGCCCCTTCCGCCTGCCGGCGCATCGCCTCCGATTCGG
Organism: Methylobacterium tarhaniae; assembly: GCF_001043955.1. GTDB lineage: Bacteria > Pseudomonadota > Alphaproteobacteria > Rhizobiales > Beijerinckiaceae > Methylobacterium > Methylobacterium tarhaniae. The sequence continues at coordinate 4,653 of NZ_LABZ01000037.1, forward strand.
CGGCGTTGAGGCGGCAGCCGAAGCTCAGGACCTCGACGCCCATCACGCCGCCCCGGGCGGGGCGCAGACGCCGAACAGCGACGGCGCGAAGGTGCCCTCGTGCTCCAGCTCGGTCGGGCCGGTCATGCGCACGTGGTCGTCCTCGCCCCAGGCGATGCGCAGGTCGCCGCCCGGCAGGGTCACGGTGGCCTCGCGGCCGGTGAGCCGCAGGCGCGCGGCCGCGACCAGGGCGGCGCAGGCGGCAGTGCCGCAGGCGCGCGTCAGGCCGGCGCCGCGCTCCCAGACCCGCAAACGGATGCGGGACCGGTCGATCACCTGGGCAAGCGAGATGTTGGCCCGGTCCGGGAAGATCGGGTGCGATTCGAGCAACGGGCCGATCCGGGCGAGGTCGTAGGTCTCCGGGTCGCGCTCGACGAAGAACACCGCGTGCGGGTTGCCCATGCTGACCGCGCCCGGCGAGTGCAGCACGGGATCGTCGATCGGCCCGACCTGCAACTCGATGCGGCGGGTATCGGGGAACGGCTCGGCGAGCGGGATCTCGTCCCACTTCAGGCGCGGCGCCCCCATGTCGACGGTGAAATCGACGGGGGACACGCGCACGACCTCGAGGAGACCGGGCCGGGTCTCGAGGGTCAGGTGCTCGCCCCGGACCGGGCGGGCCATGACCGGGTCGTCCAGCATCGCCCAGGCGACGCAGCGGGTGCCGTTGCCGCAGGCGCCGGCCTCCGAGCCGTCGGTGTTGTAGATCCGGACATAGGCGTCGGTGCCCGGGGTGACCGGATCGTGCAGCACCATCATCTGGTCGAAGCGCGAGGCCGGGTCGGCCGCGATGGCGCGGGCCTCCTCCGGCTGCACCCGCACGTCGCTCCCGCGCAGGTCCAGCACCACGATCTCGTTGCCGAGCCCGTTCATCTTCAGGAAGCGGCGATGGGCGAGGGGAGACACGGGCAGGATTCTCCGGGCCGGTACACGGTTCAGGTGGGGATCGGGCGGTGTATGGACCAGAACCGGCGCGCAGGCGAGCCGGCAGGGCGCCGAGACGAGAGCCGTGTCCTCACGCTCTCGCGATGGGCCCGCAACGGCTTTGCGCTTGACGCGTTCGATCCGGCCGGCGATGCCGGCCCTCGCTTGAAGCCCGGAGCGCTCCGCCCGTGATGAAGACCCGCCTCCCGACGATCGCGATCGGCCTCGCCGCGTCCCTGGCCTGCGGGGCCTCGGTCCTGGCGCAGCAGCCCGCCCCGGCACCATCGCCCGCACCCGCACCCTCACCGGCCGCGCCCCCGGCCGGCACGCCCTCGCCGGCGCAATCGACGCCGCTGCCGACCACCACGGCGCCGGGTCCCGGCCCGGGAGCGAACCAGGCGCCGATCCCGCCCGCGCCCGAGAAGGCGCTGCCGCCCGCGACCCCGGTTCCGCCGACCGCCGGGCGCGTGCCGCTCGTCGCCAATCCGGGCGATCCCTCGGATGTCGACGAGGTGACCCTGCCGGCCAAGCCCGCCGCGATCCTGTCCGGGACGGCGAAGTGGGATCAGGCGGTGCCGAGCCTCAAGGAGGCGATCGCCAAGGCCGAGGCGGCGCTCGCGCAGGCCGGCATCAAGGCGACCGGCAAGCCGATCTCGGTGTTCACCCGCACCGACGACGACGGCTTCCAGTACGAGGTGATGGTGCCGGTGGAGGCCGCCCCGAACCCGCGTCCCGCCGGCCTGCCGGATGACCTGCGCTTCGGCGCCACGCCGAGCGGCAAGGCCCTGCGCTTCACCCACAAGGGTCCCTACGAGAGCATCGACCAGACCTACGAGACGGTGACGGCCTATCTCGACGCCAAGGGCATCATCGTCCAGGACGCCTTCGTCGAGGAATACCTGACCCCGCTCAACAGCCCGTCCGACGAGGCGCTGGAGGTCAACATCTACGCGCTGCCGAAATAGGGTTTCGAGGCGTCAGCCTCGCCCCCTACTTCATCGCCCGGACCCGAGCCAGGAAGGCGTCGTAGTTCTCCGGCGTCAGGATGCCGACGAGCTTCTCGCGGATCCGCCCGTCCGGCCCGATCACGAAGGTCTCCGGCACGCCGTAGACCCCGAGATCGATGCCGACCCGGCCGGTCTCGTCGGCGCCGACGGCCTTGAACGGGTTGCCGTGGCGGCCGAGGAAGCGGCGGCCGTTCTCCGGCTGGTCCTTGTAGTCGATCCCGACGAGGTTCACGCCGTCGCGGGAGAGCCGCACCAGCATCGGGTGCTCGATCTGGCACGGGGCACACCACGACGCCCAGACGTTCAGCACCGTCACCTTGCCCTTGAAGTCGGCGGCGTTGAGGCCCGGCACCGCGACGCCGCCTTCCGTCAGGCCGGGCACCGGCGGCAGGGCGAAATCCGGCACCTGGCGGCCGATCAGCGCCGAGGGGATGGCGGAGGGGTCGTAGCCGGTGGTGAGGAGCTTGCCGAGGAAGATCCCGGCGAGGCCCGCGAAGGCGAGGAGCGGCAGCAGGAACAGGAGCCGGCTGCGGCGCGGCGCGTCCTCGGTCTCCTCGACCGGGTGAACGGGGGCGTCGCTCACCGACGGCCCCGCGGTTCCCGTGCGAGGCGGGCGAGCGCCCGCTCCTGCGCCCGCCGGTCGAGGATCGCGTGGGCGACGAGGCCGAGGATCACCAGGGCGGTGAAGCCGTAGGCGCCGAGGATGAAGGCGGCGTGGGGGCCGAGATCCATGATCTTACGCCGCCTGCGGGGCCAGCAGGGCGGCGTCGAGCCGCTCGGCTTCGAGGATGGTCAGGGTACGCACGCGCCGGCGCAGGATCTCGGTGCGCATCGCCTGGAGGTGGAGGGCGACGCCCAGCACCGAGGCGGCGGCGATCATCGCGAGCAGCGGATAGAGCATGGTCGGGTGGATGGTCGGCCCACCCATCCGCAGGATCGAGGCCGGCTGGTGCAGGGTCGACCACCAGTTCACCGAGAACTTGATGATCGGCAGGTTGACGGCGCCGACGAGGGTGAGGATCGCGACCGCCCGGGCGGCCCGGTTCGGGTCCTCGATGGTGCGCCACAGGGCGAGCAGCCCGCAATAGATCAGGAACAGCACCAGCATCGAGGTCAGGCGCGCGTCCCAGACCCAGTAGGTGCCCCACATCGGCTTGCCCCAGAGCGAGCCGGTGACGAGGCAGATCAGCGTGAAGGCGGCGCCGATCGGGGCCGCGGCGCGTTGCGCCACGTCGGCGAGGGGATGGCGCCAGATCAGGGTGCCGAGGGCCGAGACCGCCATGGCGCCGTAGAAGAACACAGCCATCCAGGCCGCCGGCACGTGGATGTACATGATCCGGACCGTCTCTCCCTGCTGGTAGTCGGGCGGGGCGACGAACCAGGTCAGGTACTGGCCGACGGCCAGCAGCACGAATGCGAGGCCCGCCACCCAGGGCAGGAGAGCCCCGGACCAGCGCATGAAATGGCCGGGCTGCGCCAGCCGCGTGAGACGACCCATCGACATGCCGCCGGTGTAGCGCGCGGGCGTCCCCCGGGGCAATGCGGACGAACGGCGCAGAGGGGCGCGGGCGACGGGGGCTGGCACGGGGGCTGTGGACCGGGCGGAACGAAGCGTGGCGGTGACGGTTATCGCTGCGACTTTTCGCGGCGACCGGAGTGCTCCCGCCATGTTGAAATGGGCGATCATCTTCTTCGTGATCTCGCTGGTGGCCGGTGCGCTGGGCTTCACCAACGTGGCGTCAGGCGCACGCGGTATCGCGCGGCTGCTGTTCGGCCTGTTCCTGGTGATCGCGGTGGTGATCGTGATCGCGGCGGTGCTGCTGGGTCAGGCGGTGTTCTAGGCGGCGAGCGGGCCTCCCCCGGCGCCGTGGGCCGGGGGAGGGGGTGATGAAGGGTACGATACGCTTGGCGACGAAGGACGATGCGGCGGAGGTCAGCCGCGTCGTCCTTTCGGCATTGCACGAGAGCAATGCCCGTGATTACGGCCCGGACACCATCGCCCGGGTCGCGCGGGGCTTCATGCCGGACGGGATCGCCGCGATGATCGCGGGGCGTCAGGTCTTCGTGGCGGTGGACGACGAGAGGATTCTCGGCACAGCGAGCCTGGACGGCGGTGTCGTGCGTGCCGTCTTCGTCGCGCCCGACGCACAGGGGCGCGGCATCGGCCGGGCCTTGATGGCCGAGATCGAGCGGACCGCGCAGGGGGCGGGCGTCGCGACGCTGACCTTGCAATCCTCTCTGACTGCCGTTGGCTTCCACGACAGGCTCGGGTTCCGGACGGTGCGGGAGCACCATCATGGCGATGAGCGGACGATCGTCATGGCACTGCAACTGGAGTCGTGACGGCCGGAACCCCGCGCATCCGGGTTTGCGCCGACTTGCCATCGTGCCATTACTGTATATACTCAAATCATGAGGTCATGAACCATGAGGTTCATGTGGGGGTGAGCCGAAACGGCAGGCAAACCTGAAGAAGCATGGCTTCGACTTGGCGGCTTTCGAGGAATATTTCAGCTTCGATCGGTTCATCACCCTCGATGCCGAACCGAGCAAGACGGGTCGAGCCCGGTTCAAGCTGATCGGCTCTTGGTGCGATGAAGTCGTTGTCGTCGCGATCGTCTCTCCGCTCGGATCGGAGGCGATCGACATCGTCAGCGTCCGTCGCGCCTACAAGAACGAAAGAGCTCTCTATGCCAGTCACTAAGCACGCGCCCGGATATGTCCCAAATCCGCTCTACTCCCAGGAAGATTGGGATGAAATCTCCGACAATCCACCCCTGACGGACGAGGAGTTGGCTCGCGCCCGTCCCGGAACCGGGAACATGCCCCCCGAGATGGCGGCCGCCTTTACGAGCCGCGCCGGCCGGCCGAAAGCGGACATGAAGCGCGTACCGATCTCGCTGCGGATCGACCCGGACGTTCTGGAGACCTTCAAGTCGACCGGACCCGGCTGGCAGACGCGCATGCACGATGTCCTGGCCGAGGCGGCGCGGAAGCTGAAGGCAGCCTGAGCCCTACTCCCCCCACCGCAACGCCGCCGCCGCCGCCAGCGTCCCGACCACCCCGGCCGCCAAGCTGAGTGCTCCCAGGATCGCCAGCGGCGTCGCGAACGGCACGGTGCCGCCGAGTGCCGCATCCGCCGCCGAGACGCCGAAGATGAGGGTCGGCACCATCAGGGGCAGCACCACCACGGCGAGGATCAGGCCGCCGCGGCGGATCGAGGCGGTGAGCGCCGCGCCGACGGCGCCGATGAAGGTGAGCGCCGGGGTGCCGACGAGGAGCGTCAGGCTGGTCGCCGCCATGCCGGTGGGACTCAAGGCGACGAGAAGCCCGAACAGCGGCGTGGCGAGCGCCAGCGGCAGGCCGGTGGTGAGCCAATGCGCCGTGACCTTGGCGAGCACCAGGAGTTCGAGCGGGGCGGGGGCGCCGGTGAGGAGATCGAGGGAGCCGTCCTCCTCGTCGGCCTGGAACAGCCGGTCGAGGCCGATCAAGGTCGCGAGCACGGCGGCGATCCACAGGATGCCGGGGCCGATCCGGGCGAGCAGGTTGAGATCGGGCCCGAGGCCGAACGGCACCAGGGCGACGATCATCAGGAAGAACACCAGGGACAGGGCGCCCGAGCCGCCGATGCGGCCGGCGAGCCGCAGGTCGCGGGCGACCACCGCCAGGAAGGCGCGGCCCATCAGACACTCTCCGCGAAGGGATCGGCCGCGGTCTCGGCCCGGGCGGTGCGGAAGGCCTCCACGGACAGCTCCCGGGCGTTCTCCAGCCCGAGGGCCTGGTGGGTCGCGGCGATGACGAGGCCGCCCCCTGCCAGATGCCCCCGCATCAGCCCGGCGAGCGCGGCTTGCGAGGCGACGTCGAGGGCGGCGGTCGGCTCGTCGAGGAGCCAGAGCGGCCGGCGGCAGACGAGCAGCCGGGCGAGCGCCACCCGCCGGCGCTGGCCGGCCGAGAGATAGGCCACCGGCAGCCCCGCCGCGTGGGCGAGGCCGAGGCGGGCGAGCGCCGCACGGGGTTCGAGGTCGGCATCTCCCAGGAGGTCGCGGGCGAAGATCAGGTTCTCCTCAGCCGTGAGCGCCCCTTTCAGCCCGTCGCGATGGCCGACGACGTGGAGGCATTCGGGGATCGTGCGCTCCCCCACATCCTCGGCCGCGAGGCGCCCGGCCTCGGGCCGCAGCCGCCCGGCGAGGATCGCCAGCAGCGACGACTTGCCGGCCCCGTTGCGGCCGGTGACGGTCAGCGCCTCCCCGGCCTCCAGGGTGAAGGAGAGCCCGGCGAAGATGCGGCGGCCGGAGCGCCGGCAGGCGAGGTCCTCGGCGATCAGGCGCAAGGGCAGGGGGTCTCCGCGGGGTCCAGGGGCGATGCCCGCGTTTACGCTATGCCTGCCCCGGCGAGAATGACCGAATCCGCGGCCACCAGACCCGTAGCGGCCAGTTTCGAAGTGTTCTATACGCATCCCCGGCTGCGCCGCGCGACCTTCAGAGGCGTCCAAACCGTCCTTCGCGCATCCCAGTCCGGGCACCCCCGGGGCGGCGCGCGCACCGTTCGATTCTCAGCCGGCAGGCGAGGACGGGCGGCAGACGGGCCCGTTCCTTGCGTCAAGCAGGACCGACCCCGCAGCGCATCCGGCCGAACACTTCGTAGTGGCGCAGGCGCTGCCTGTGCCGTGTTCGACAACCCCTCGCGAGGACCACGCCGTGGCATCGATCGACAGCTTCAAGGCCCGCCAGACGCTCCAGGCCGGGCAGAAGACCTACACCATCTACGCGATCCCCGAGGCCGAGAAGAACGGCCTGCCGGATGCGAGCCGCCTGCCCTTCTCGATGAAGGTGCTGCTCGAGAACCTGCTGCGCTACGAGGACGACCGGTCGGTCCGCAAGGCCGACATCGAGGCCGTGGTCGGCTGGCTCGAGAACCGCGGCAAGACCGAGGTCGAGATCGCCTTCCGCCCCGCCCGCGTGCTGATGCAGGACTTCACCGGCGTGCCGGCGGTGGTCGATCTGGCGGCGATGCGCGACGCCATGGTGGCGCTCGGCGGCGACCCGCAGAAGATCAACCCGCTGGTCCCGGTCGATCTCGTCATCGACCACTCGGTCATCGTCGACGAGTTCGGCACCCCGAAGGCGCTGGCCGACAACGTCGCCCTCGAATACGAGCGCAACGGCGAGCGCTACACCTTCCTGAAGTGGGGCCAGTCGGCCTTCGACAATTTCTCCGTCGTGCCCCCGGGCACCGGCATCTGCCACCAGGTCAACCTGGAATACCTGTCGCAGACCGTCTGGACCAAGCCCTTCGAGGGCTCCGAGGTGGCGTATCCGGATTCGCTGGTCGGCACCGACTCGCACACCACGATGGTCAACGGCCTCGCCGTGCTCGGCTGGGGCGTCGGCGGCATCGAGGCCGAGGCCGCGATGCTCGGCCAGCCGCTGTCGATGCTGATCCCCGAGGTCGTCGGCTTCAAGCTGTCGGGCAAGCTGCCCGAGGGCACCACCGCCACCGACCTCGTGCTCACCGTCACCCAGATGCTGCGCAAGAAGGGCGTGGTCGGCAAGTTCGTGGAGTTCTACGGCCCCGGCCTCGACGACATGTCGGTCGCCGACCGCGCCACGATCTCCAACATGGCGCCGGAATACGGCGCGACCTGCGGCTTCTTCCCGGTCGACCAGAAGACCATCGACTTCCTCAAGGTCACGGGCCGCGCCGACGACCGCATCGCCCTCGTCGAGGCCTATGCCAAGGCGCAGGGCATGTGGCGCGACGCGAAGACCCCGGACCCGGTCTTCACCGACACGCTCGAGCTCGACATGGGCGACGTGAAGCCGTCCCTCGCCGGTCCGAAGCGTCCCCAGGACCGGGTGCTGCTCGACGGCGCCAAGACCGGCTTCGCCCAGTCGATGGAGACCGAGTTCAAGAAGGCGGCCGACATCGCCAAGCGCTATCCCGTAGAGGGCGCGAACTTCGACATCGGCCACGGCGACGTGGTGATCGCCGCGATCACGAGCTGTACCAACACCTCGAACCCGAGCGTGATGATCGGCGCGGGTCTCCTCGCCCGCAACGCCGTCGCCAAGGGCCTGCGCTCGAAGCCGTGGGTGAAGACCTCGCTCGCCCCCGGTAGCCAGGTGGTGGCCGAGTACCTGGAGAAGGCCGGCCTGCAATCGAGCCTCGATGCGCTGGGCTTCAACCTCGTCGGCTTCGGCTGCACCACCTGCATCGGCAATTCCGGCCCGCTGCCGGCGCCGATCTCGAAGGCGATCAACGACAACGACGTGGTCGCCGCCGCGGTGCTCTCGGGCAACCGCAACTTCGAGGGCCGGGTGAACCCCGACGTGCGGGCGAACTACCTCGCCTCGCCGCCGCTCGTCGTCGCCTACGCGCTCGCCGGCTCGCTCCAGGTCGACATCACCTCGGAGCCGCTCGGCACCGGCTCGGACGGCAAGCCGGTCTACCTGAAGGACATCTGGCCCTCGACCGCCGAGGTGCAGGAGTTCATCGAGGCCAACATCACCTCGGCCCTGTTCAAGTCGCGCTACGCCGACGTGTTCGGCGGCGACCAGAACTGGAAGGACGTCGAGGTCACCGAGGCCGAGACCTTCGCGTGGAACGGCGGCTCGACCTACGTCCAGAACCCGCCCTACTTCGTCGGCATGGAGAAGACCCCGAAGCCGGTGGAGGACGTGGTCAATGCCCGCATCCTCGGCCTGTTCCTCGACTCCATCACCACCGACCACATCTCGCCCGCCGGCAACATCCGGGCGGCCTCGCCGGCCGGCAAGTACCTGCAGGACCACCAGGTCCGCGTGCAGGACTTCAACCAGTACGGCACCCGCCGCGGCAACCACGAAGTCATGATGCGGGGCACCTTCGCCAACATCCGCATCAAGAACCAGATGGTGAAGGACGAGTCCGGCAACGTGGTCGAGGGCGGCTACACCCTCTACCAGCCGTCGGGCGAGCGGATGTTCATCTACGACGCGGCGATGCGCTACGAGCAGGAGGGCACCCCACTGGTGGTGTTCGCCGGCAAGGAATACGGCACCGGCTCGTCGCGCGACTGGGCGGCGAAGGGCACCAAGCTGCTCGGCGTCCGCGCGGTGATCGCCGAGAGCTTCGAGCGCATCCACCGCTCGAACCTGGTCGGCATGGGCGTGGTGCCGCTGGTGTTCCAGGGCGACACCTCCTGGGCCTCCCTCGGCCTGAAGGGCGACGAGACCGTGACGATCGAGGGCCTGGCCGGCGAGCTGAAGCCGCGCCAGACGCTCGTCGCCAAGATCACCTCGGCCGACGGCTCGGTGAAGGAGGTCCCGCTGACCTGCCGCATCGATACGCTCGACGAGCTCGAATACTTCCGCAACGGCGGCATCCTGCCCTACGTGCTGCGCCAGCTCGCGGCGTAAGGCACCGGAACGGCCTCACCCTCCGGGCATCCTCGGAGGGCGGGGTTTCGGAACACCGGGAGTCCTGACAGGCTCCCGGGAACCGCCAGCATCATGGGGGCCTTTCCGGCGGGAAGGGCCCCCTTCCTGTTCTCGGGAGACGCGCGATGAGCCCGGACGACAAGATCAACGGCCTGACCACGCTCTCGGCCCGCCACGGCGAGATGATCGCCCGGCTCTCCGAGGCGCAGTCCGACGTCGCCGCCAAGCAGGTGGCGCTGCAGATGGCGGTGCGCTTCCTCGCCGGCATCCTGCGGGGGATCGATTCCGACCATTACCGCCACCAGCTCGGCGGCTTCCTGGCCATGCTGGAGGATGCCCTGACCCGCGAGGACCCGGATTCCGACCTCGCCCGGCGGGTGCTCGACACGGTCAAGGCGACCCTGGAGCCGGAGGAGGAGGAAGACGCCTGAGACCGACGGTCGAAAGACAACGACCTTTGGCTCCGTTCTCGATTTTTGCCAAGGCTCTGGCTTAGCATCGACAATTCGAGATGAATCCATGGCACCGTGCGCAAGCATCTTGGGCCACGGGCGAGCATCTTGGGCCATGGGCAAGCATCTTGGGCCATTGGTACGACGCACGGCGTCCCGCGCGATCACGTGTGCGCGAGACGATTGGCCGGCATCTCGGGCATGGACCATAACGGCCGGGGCGCCTCCGATCCTGGAGGCGCCGATCCGGAGTCGCCCATGCCCCTTCTCAGGACGATGTCCCGCCTCAGGACGATCGCGGCTGCCAGCGTGACCCTCGCGGCCGGCATCGCGGCCGTCGGCACCGCCTGGGCCGCGCCGCAGGTCGAGCGCCTGCGCGGCACGATCGAGCGCGTCGAGGCGGACACCGTCACCATTCGCACCCGCGCCGGCACGGTGGAGGCCATCCGTCTCGGACCCGGCACCCGGGTGGCGCAGCTCGCTCCGGCGAGCCTCGATCAGGTCAAGGATGGCAGCTTCATCGGCACCGCCGCCAAGGCCGGCGAGAAGCCCGGGGATCCGCCGGTCGCCCTGGAGGTGCTGATCTTCCCCGAGGCGATGCGCGGCACCGGAGAGGGCCACTACCCTTGGGACCGGCTGCCCGACGGCGCCGGCCCGGTCGAGACCAGCATGACCAACGGCACGGTCAAGGTTCCCGAGGTCGAGACCAGCATGACGAACGGCACCGTCGCGGGCGGTTCCAGCGTCGGTGGCGGGCGCACCCTCACGGTCTCCTACAAGGGCCAGAGCCTCGCGGTCGCAGTGCGGCCGGGCACGCCGATCGTGATGCTGGAGCCGGCTGACCGGACGGTGCTGGTGCCGGGTGCCAAGGTCTTCGCCTCGGCGGTCCGGGACGGGGAGCGGCTCGACGCGCGCAGCATCTCGGTCGGCAAGGACGGCCTGACGCCGCCGATGTAGGCGGGCCTTCGCCGCGCCCGGTCGGGCCGCGTGGCGTAGCAGGACATCGAAGGCGGCCCCGTGCGCCAGCGCACAGGGCCGTACTGGTTCCGGGGATGTGCCCGAAAATCGGGCGCAACTGCCCCCCCGGAAGCGCGTTGTTCATGTCGAGGCGGCGATCCGACGCGAATCGTCGCCCGCAAGTTCATCGACCCCGTGGGCGCCTTTCCGCGCCGCAAACCCGAACCCTCGTCTTGTCGGAGCCGGGAACCCCCGTTCCCGTAATCGTGCCATGAAGCTGATCCCGAGCAATCACGCCGCGAGCTTCGGCCAGACGCATTCCAACGCGTCGTCGCTGGCCGATGCGCTGCTGCTCGCCAAGCTCGGGCACGATCTGCGGGCGATGTATACTGACGTGACCGACGAGCCGGTGCCACAGGAACTCGACGCCCTGGTCACCCAGCTGCATGCCGTGCTGGGGACCGATCCGGAGGGGCGCAGCTAGACCTTGCCCGGGACCGCCCCAGTCTCGACCTCTGCCCCCGAATGCGGCAGCGTGACTGTACCGCGGAAGTGACAAGCCGGGCGAACGGATTCGCGCGCGCGCGATCATGCCTTGAGTGCAGGCGAGAAACAGTGTGGGGTGCGCCTCCCGAGCCGCCAGCCCCCCAGCCTCATGCCTTCGCTCTCCCGCACCCGCCTCGCCCTTCCGCTCGCCCTGGCCCTCGCGGTCTTCGGCGGCGCGCCCGGCGCGGGGGCCGCCACGCCGCCCGCCCAGCCGAAGGAGGGACCGGGCGGCCAAGCCTACATGGCCGCGAGCGTGGTGAAGCGGGTCCTGGGCCGGGCCGGCGCAGTGACCCTGGCCTATTACGGCAACGGCGCCGCCCCTGCCCAGGGACGGCCGGTGGCGGTTTTGCTGCATGCCTGGGGCGCCGTGAACCCGCAGGCCTACGGCGCCTGGATCGAGCACCTCGCGCGCTCCGGCTACCTCGTCCTGTTCCCGCGGTTCCAGGAGGTGGGCCGCACCCGGCCGGCGGATGCGAGCGGCCTCGCCGCGACCCTGATCAAGGACGCCCTCGCGGAGCTCGCCGGCGACCAGGAGGCCAAGCCCGATACGAGCCGGGTGGCGCTGATCGGCCATCTCGCCGGGGTTCCCCTGGCGGCGAACCTCGCGGCCCATGCCAAGGAAACCGGCCTGCCGGTGCCGCGGCTGATCTTCGGCGCGATGCCGGGGGGCATCGCCCGGGACGACAAGTCCCGCGGCATCGCCCTGCACGACCTCAACGACATCGATCCGGCCACGCTGATCGTCACGGTGATCGGCGACCGGGACGCCCGCGCCGCCGACATCGCCGCCCGGCGCGTGATGCGGGATGCGAGCGCGGTGCCGACCGACCACAAGCTGATGGTCCGCGCACTCTCCGACGACCACGGCTTCCCGGCCCTCTCCGCCACCCTGGCCTCGCCCGCCGGCGGCAACCCGGCCTACGATATAGGCCAGCTGAAGCTGCCGACCCCGGACCCGAAGCAGAAGCCGGCCCCGTTCAAATGGTCGGCCGACATGACCCTCACCGGCGAGCAGACCGTCCTCGTCGGCCAGATCAATGCCGCCGGCACCGACAGCCTCGACTATCTCGCCTTCTGGAAGACCTTCGACATGGCGGCGACGGCGGCGTTCTCGGGCCAGACCGCCTCGAGCCTGAAGAGCAACCCGCGTTTCATCGACATGGAGCGCTGGAGCGACGGCTGGCCGGTGCGGCGGCTCTCCGTCGAGACCCCGCGTCCGCCGGCCCCGCCCAAGCCGGTGGCACCGGGCGCCGCGCCGGCGGCTGCAAAGCCGGCTGCCAAGCCGGCGGCGTCCGGGCGGGTGCAGTGATCGGCCAGGCGGGGCCGCGTGCCGGGGTGCCGCCTGCGGCCACGCTCCACCACCGTTGTACCGGGGCCACGCCTGGCGGCGAACCCGGGTGACGACCAGCGTATGAATCCGGCGTTCGGATCGAAAAACCTCACGCCATAATCAATATAATCGGAGGAACCCCATGAAGCTCTTCTACGCCAAGACCTCACCTTTCGTGCGCAAGGTTCTGGTCGTCGCCCACGAGCTCGGGATGTTCGAGCGGCTGGAGCTGCTGCCGGCGGCCGCCCACCCGATCAACCGCGACGCGAGCATCCGGGCGCAGAACCCCCTCGCGCAGGTGCCGACCCTGATCCTCGACGACGGCACGGTGCTCGCCGACAGCCGGGTGATCTGCGAATACCTCGACCATCTGGGGCAGGGCGGGTTCTTCCCGGCTCCCGGCCCGGCGCGCTGGGCGGCGCTCGCCGCGCAATCGACCGGTGACGGCTTGCTCGATGCGGCCTTGCTCTGCGTCTACGAGACCCGGGTGCGCCAGGAGAACGAGCGCTCGCCGGCATGGGTCGCCGGCCAGCGGGAGAAGATCGTGGATGCGCTGGCGCGGATCGAGGCGGCGGCGCCCGGCTTCGGCGAGCGGGTCGACATCGCCACGATCACGTATGGCTGCGCGCTCGGCTATCTCGACCTGCGCCTGCCCGACCTCGGCTGGCGCGAGCGCGCTCCGGCGGCGGCGGACTGGTATGCGCGCTTCGGGGAGCGTCCCTCGATGCAGGCGACGCGGCCGGAGTAAGACCAACGGTCGACAGGAAACGACCTTTGGTTCCGTTCTCGAACCGTCGTGAAGCCTGCAGCATGGCACCGACGGATCGGGATGCATCGACGGTCGATGCGTCAGAATCCCAGGCTGTCGGCGCACGGCGCCGCCGACCTGGCGCGACTCTTGCTCCGCTCGGGGCAGGCCGGCCTCGGGCAAGCCTGCTCAGGCTCCATGATCGCGCCTCGCTCCGCCGCCCGGCGGGACGGGGCGGTCGCGGCCTCGCCCGCGGGGGGTTCTCGCTCATGAACGACTTCGTCGCACTCCTCCTCGCCGCCCTGGCCTTCTGCCTCGGCTACGGTGCGGCGGGTCTCGCCGTGCGGTTCGCCGTGCAGCTCGGGCTCGGCCACGCCCATCTGAGCGAGGGCAGCCTGGCTCAGGTCGCCCTTGCGCTGGCGGTGGGGCTGGCGACCTGGCGCTGGGCGAGGAGCCCCGGGCCCGCCCGGGCCTGAAGCCGCAGGGGAAGCCGCCTGCCTGATCCATGCGGGCGAATAATGGCGGCCCTGCTTCCCCGCCCGTTGCGCGGTCGGGGCATTTGTCGCGAGTCTCCTCCGAGCACGGAGGCCGGGCCATGTCGACACGCCTGCTAAGCAAGACCGCGATCGTGTTCGGGGCGGGCTCCGCCGGGACCGGCTGGGGCAACGGCAAGGCGGTGGCGGTCGCCTTCGCCCGCGAGGGTGCCCGGGTGATCTGCGTCGACCGCCTGCTGGCCGCCGCCGAGGAGACGGCGCAGATCATCGCGGAGGAGGGCAACGAGGCCGAGGCGCTCCGCGCCGACGTCACCGATTACGACGCGGTGGCGCAGGCGGTCGCCACCGGCGAGGCGCGCTTCGGCCGCATCGACATCCTGCACAACAATGTCGGCCTGCCGGAGGCCGGCGGGCCGGAGGATCTCGACGAGGAGAGCTGGCGGCGGGCGATCGAGGTCAATGTCGGCGGGGTCTGGCGCACCTGCAAGGCGGTGCTGCCGGGGATGCGGGCGCGGCGGTCCGGCGCCGTGGTCAACATCTCGTCGGTCGCCTCCCGGCGCTGGACCGGGTCGCCGGCCTTCGCCTACGCGGCCGCGAAGGCGGCGGTGAACCAGGCGACCCTCTCCGTAGCGATGCAGTATGCCCGCGACGGCATCCGGGCCAACGCGATCCTGCCGGGCCTGCTCGACACCACCGTGGCCGACGAGTGCCGCGGCGCCGGCACCCTGGAATCCGGCCGGGACCGCCGGGTGCCGCTCGGCCGCCTCGGCGAGGCCTGGGACATCGCCCATGCGGCGGTCTTCCTCGCCTCCGACGAGGCCCGCTTCATCACCGGCGTCTGCCTGCCTGTGGATGGCGGCCAGAGCTGCAGCATGGCGGCCCTGGCCTGAAAGGTCGCGTTAGGTGCTCACCGTTAGAAACAATGTGGCCGAAGCGTTACAGCCAGGGCCGAAGCGCCGCTCAAGGCCAAGCTCGGCTTTCCCGGCCGTGCGGCGACGGTTAGGCTTGTTGGCATAACGGCGCGGCGAGCCCGGACAGGCCCGCCCTTGCGCCGCCGGAAGCCGGCCTCCGGGAGCCCTCGCAGGGCTTCCGTGGGTGCGGTTTCGCGCGATCCGGGAAAGCGACCGAATGCGGACGACACTCGAGGCTGCCTTGAACGCGCGGGCCGCCCGCCGCGTCGCGGCCGTGGCAACCTTGGCCCTCCTCGCCGGCTGCGCCACGCCGGTGCTGACCCAGACCGGCCTGCTGACACGCTACGACCACCTGACGCCGAGCGAGGCCACCGCCACGAAGTCGCGGATCTTCATCGACAAGGCGGCGATGGCCGGGGTGCGGACCGTCCGCATCATCCCGACCACCTTCTCGGCGGCGGTCTCGGGCCCCGGCGTGACCGAGCAGGAGCGCCGGGTCGTCGCCAACGCGGCGGACCGGGCGCTCTGCTACGAGCTGTCGCTGCGCTACGACGTGGTCTCGTCCGGCCCGGCCGACCTGACCGTGAGGGCGAACATCACCCGCGCCGGCCTCACCAACGTGCCGGCCTCCGGCGTCGCGGTCGGCGCGTCGGCGGCGATCACGATCGCCGCGCAGGTCGGCGTCGGCTTCGCCGATACCGTCGGCAAGGTGCCGGTGCCGCGGCTGCCGATCGGGCTGGGCGACCTCACGGTGGAGGCCGAGGCCCTCGACGCCCGCCGCCAGCAGCGCGCCGCGATGGTGTGGGCCGGTGGCGCCAACTCCTTCACGAACCAGGCCCGCTTCTCGCCCGTCGCGGACATCTACGATCTCGCCGGCGATTTCGGCCAGGATTTCGGCTCCTATCTCGCGACCGGCCAGGACCCGTTCGAGTCCGAGCTCACCATCCCGACCTACGACCGCGTCCGCGTGACCGTGCTGGGCGAGATGCCTCGCGATCCCGACTGCCAGGCCTTCGGCCGCGCCCCGGGCGTCGACGGCATCATCGGCGATTCCCTCGGCCTGCCGCCGGACTGGAGCGACAAGGGGGCGACGGCCGGGCGGCCGTGAGGTTCAGCCCAGGGACGGCTCGGCGATCGTGAGGCAGTGGACCGCCACATCGTTCCAAGAGTCGGCCAGCCGCGGGCGAACCAGATCTGACAAGATCCGGTCGTAGGCCGCCGCGTCTCAGCGGCGGCTGCCCGTGCGAGATCGCGCATCCGCAGTTGGATCGCCATCACCAGCCGTCAGACGGAAAAGATCCGATCGAGGCAAGGAGACAGCCCTCGCCCTGTGGCCCGTCGACGAGGCGGGCGAGGGCGAGCCGGTCGATGGCTGCGCCACGGCGGCAGCGAACCCAGCATCGGCGATCACCATCGATGCCGGCCACCTGCGCGACGGGACCCGGATCGCGGATGCAGCGCGCCACCCTCCATGAGGACGGCGCGGCCCGCGCCGGTGGCGACGCGCCATCGGCATTCCGGCGCTACGATCGCAAGATTTGGATCGATGATGTCAGGCGTAAAGCCCTGACGCTCTCAGGTGCCGCGTCTATTCAGCGACAGCCTTGACAGCCGTCACGTCGTACCAGGGCGCGCAGCGGCGCCAGGAACCTCGACGCTCAGGCGGGAGGGAATGAAGCGGAAACGCCATCCGCCGATTTTTTATATCACCACCGGATCGGGATCCCGGGCTCTCGCATGCGGCGAGCCTCGGGACACCGCGATGCGGCGGTCGCGTCAGCGACCGCCGGACCGATCTCGTGCGACCGAGATCCTAGAAATACGACTTCAGCGGGCCACGCCGGCGCACGTCGAGCGTGGCGCAGTGGAAGGAGCCGCCGAACGGTCCGTAGGACAGGAACGGCGTCGGGATCGGGTCGAAGCCCCAATCCTTGAGCGCCTTGATCAGCGTCGGCTGGCTCGAATCGACCACGATCTTCTTCTCGTCGATGGCGAGCACGTTGATCGAGGTCCAGGGCGAGCACATCGAGATCTTGCTCATGAAGCCCTCGACGGGGTCGGGGCGGGGCGCGATCAGCACGTCCCACTTCTTGAGCACCGCCGGCAGCTTCTCGACGTCGATGTAGTCGGGGTTGACCAGCACCTTGCCGGGGGCGAGCGGCATGAACGACGAATCGATGTGCATCGGCTGCGGGCAGCGGCTCTCGATCTCGTGGATGCGGAAGCCCGGCCCGAGGTGGCGGCGCAGCCACTCGATGCCCATCAGGTTCGTCACGTTGGAGCGGGTGACGAACAGGTCGCGGCCGCAGCGCACGAAGTCGGCCGCGTCGAAGACGGGCTCGAACTCGTTGACGGTGAACTGCATCGGCTCGCCGGCCTTCAGGTTCGGCACCCGGTAGTCGTAGTTGTAGAGCTCGTCGGTGAGCTGCGGCCGCGGCGCCGAGGTCCAGCGGGCGCCGGCCCGGAAGTACTCCTTGAACAGCGAGCGATAGGCGTCGCCCTCGAAGTAGCGCGAGCGCCAGCACATCGGGCTCTCGATGATCTCGTCGCCGATCACCAGGTACGGATCGCGCGGGCAGGCGACGCAGAAGCCGCGCGAGGACCAGCGCGGCGCCTTGAACTTCTTCGAGAAGTCGACCGAATCCGGGCGGCGGATCTTCACGCCCTCGCCGGCCAGGATCTTGATGAAGCCGTCCAGCTCCTGCTGGGCGAGCTTCTTCATGAATTTCGGGTATTTCCAGCCGGAGGCGAGCCGGTAGAACGGCTGGGCGGCCCGCGGCAGGTTGAAGATCACCGTCAGGTGATGGGTCGGGATCGTGGCGCCGTCGAGCGAGCCGACGATCACCTCCTCCAGCGGATCCCACTCGTTCCAGGCCATGACGGGCGATTGCGGCGCCGGCGCGCGGCCGGGCGCGTCGCCCCCGAACGCCGTCAGGTCGTGCGCAGCCGTCTCGTCGAGCGCGCCACGCTCGGCCTCGAAGGTCGTCTCCCGGTCCATGCTGTTCATCCCCTGACGGCCGTCACGAGCGGCCTTCTTTCGCGGTCCCGGCCCCCGCCGGCCGAATCGGGGCGGGGAGGAAGGTGCGCCGTAACATAGGCTTGCGGCGATGCTTGGGTTGCCATGCTTTGGGCGGGCCCGCCGCGCCGGTGGAGCGTGCCGGTTTCGCCGGCACTGTGTCCGGGCGGTGATAGACAGGGCCCATCAAAGCTGCAACGTGCCGAGACGCAACGGCGCTGCTTTGTTTCGACTCCGTTGCCGGAATGGCGCGCCCCCTAGGGCCGCCTCCGCTGCGACAGAAAGAGGGTCATGAAGCGACTGACGACACTGGGCCTGATCGCCGGCCTGTGCACCGTGATCGGCCTGTTCGTCTCTTCGGGGCCGGAGGCGGTCGCGGCGGCCCTGTGGGCGTCCGGCTGGGGCGCCGTGCTGGTCGTGGCGGCGCGCTTCGTGGCCGTCGCCTGGGCGGGCTTCGGCTGGTGGATCGTGTTTCCCCGCGGCGAGAGGCCGCTGCTGCGCGCCTGCATCGGCGTGCGCTTCGTGCGCGAGGGGGTGAACACCCTCCTCCCCGTCGCGCAGGTCGGCGGCGACCTGATCGGCGCCCGGCTCCTGACGCTGCACCGCGTGCCGGGCGCGCTGTCGGGCGCCAGCACCCTCGTCGACCTGATGGTCCAGGCGCTCACCCAGTTCCTGTTCACCGTCGCCGGCCTCGGCATCCTGGTGGCTCTCGGCGGCGACGGACCGATCGTTCATTATGTCGGCCTGGGCCTCGTGGTGGCGGCCCCGGCGCTCCTGGCCTTCTACCTGGTGCAGCGCCGCTTCGGCCAGAGCCTGCTCCAGGCGGCGATCAACCGCTTCGCCGGCGGACGCGAGTGGCGGATCTTCGGCGCCGTCGACGTGCTGTTCGAGCGCCTGCGCGGCCTCTACGCCGCCCGCGGCCGCATTCTCACCGCCATCGGCACGCATCTCTTCGGCTGGGTGATCGGCACCCTCGAGGTCTGGATCGCCCTGCGTTTCATGGGCTACGAGGTCGGCTTCCTCGAGGCGATCGTGATCGAGAGCCTGGCGCAGGCCGTGCGCGGCGCCGCCTTCGCGGTGCCCGGCGCGCTCGGCGCCCAGGAGGGCGGCCTGATCGCGCTCTGCGCGGTGTTCGGCATCCCGGCCGAGGCGGCGCTGGCCCTGTCCTTGATCAAGCGCCTCGCCGACCTCGCGGTCGGGCTGCCGAGCCTGATGCTCTGGCACGCCATGGAGAACGACGCCGATCGGAGCCGCAACCCGGCGGCCGGGATCGGCGCGGCCCTGCGGGCGTGGCTGCGTCCGCGCCAGGCCCCGTTGGGCCAGGCCCACATGCCGGCCTACGGCTACGCCGCGGCGCCCGTCGACGGCAAAGGAGAGTAACCTGGTGCAGACCCGACGCGACACCCTGCGCAGCCTGATGATCGTCGGCCTCCTGACGGCCGCGCTGCCGGCGCTGGCCCAGACAGCCGCCGCACCCGCGGCCGGGGAGGGCGACCCGGCGGTCGCCACCGTGCGGCGCATGACCGACGCCCTCGAAGCCGCGCTCAAGGCCGGCGACGTGCGCGCCCGCTCCGAGATCCTCGCCGGCCCGATGAAGGAGAACTTCGACCTGCCGGCGATGCTGCGCCTCGGCGTCGGCACCCGCTGGAAGGAGATCCCGGCCGACAAGCAGGAAGCCCTGGTCGCCGCCTTCGGACCCTACCTGACGGCGACCTACGCCACCCGGCTCAGCGCCGCGGCCGGCAGCAAGTTCGCCATCGACCCGAAGAGCGAGCCCCGCGGCAACGGCCGCATCGTGCACGTCACCGTGACCGATTCGGGCGGCGACACCTCCCCGGTCGACTACGTGCTGAACGGCGAGAACCGGATCACCGACGTCTTCCTGCAGGGCACGGTGAGCGAAGCCGGGACCCTGCGCACCGGCTTCTCCGAGCCGCTCCAGGAGGGCGGCGCCGACGGCCTGCTCGCCCACCTGCGCAAGTCCACCGAGACGATGCTGGCGGCGCCGGCCCCCAAGGCGCCTGCGGCCAAATAGTCGAAGACGGCGCTGCCGCCGGCCTCCGACGGCCGGCGGTAACGAAAAGCCCATCCTCCGCCCGCAGCCTCAACCCACAACACAACCCGCCGCGCCCCCGCGCGGCCAACTCCTCCCAGGGATCGCCGCCCCGCCATGGAATGGACCTGGATCTCCGCCCTACTGCTCGTCCTGGCGCTCGCCGGCTGCGTGTACGGCCTGACCACCGCGTGGCTGGCCGGGCGCCTCGCCCGGCGCCCGGCGCCGTGCCTCCCCGCCGGCGCCGCCCGCCCCTCCGTGACCCTGCTCAAGCCGCTCTGCGGCGACGAGCCGAACCTCTACCTGAACCTCACCACCTTCTGCACCCAGGCCTATGCGGGTGCCGTGCAGGTGATCTTCGGGGTGCAGACCGCGACCGACCCGGCGATCGCCGTGGTGCACCGGCTCCAGGCCGAGCATCCCGGCTTGCGCATCGACCTCGTCATCGATGCACGCCAGCACGGCTCGAACCGCAAGGTCTCGAACCTCATCAACATGGCCGGCCTGATCGCCCACGAGGTCGTGGTGCTCGCCGACAGCGACATGGTGGTGGCGCCCGACTATCTCGAGCGCCTCGTCGCCGAGCTGAGCCAGCCGGGTGTCTCGGGGGTCACCTGCCTCTATCATGGCGTCCCGGCGAACCGGGGCGTGTGGGCGCATCTCTCGGCGCTCGCCATCGACACCCAGTTCCTGCCCAACGTCTTGATGGGGACGGGGCTCGGGCTCGCCGATCCGTGCTTCGGCTCCACCATCGCGTTCCGCACCGAGATGCTCGCCCGCATCGGCGGCTTCGAGGCGATCCGCAACGATCTGGCCGACGACTACACCCTCGGGGCGGCGTTGCGCGCGCAGGGCGGCATCGTGGCGATCCCGAACTTCACCATCGGGCACACCTGCGTCGATACCTCCCTCGCCGGCCTGTGGCGGCACGAGACCCGCTGGAACCGCACGATCCGCAACGTCGACCCGGTCGGCTATGCCGGCACGCTCGTCACCCACGCCTTCCCGCTGGCGCTGATCGCGGCGCTCCTGCCCGATTCGGGCCCCTACACGCTCGCCGCCGCCGCCCTGGCGCTGGCCTGCCGGATCGTGCTGTGCATGCGGGTCGAGCGGGCCTTCGGCCTCGAGCCGCATCCCTACTGGCTGCTGCCGATCCGCGACCTCCTGTCCTTCGCCGGCTTCGTCTGGTGCTTCATGTCCGGCGCCGTGACTTGGAAAGGTCATGATTATCGGGTCGTTGCGGACGGTACGCTGATCCCGGAATCCGGCCTCGCCCGCGAGTCCGGCGCTCCCTCGACTTGAAAACTCATCGGGCCGCCCGGCGGCCTCACCGGCCGCGTCCGCGGCCTCCTCTCCTCAAGAGACGATCCTCCCGATGATGCGGACCCTCTTCCTCCAGGCCCCCACCTTCGACGGCTTCGACGGCGGCGCCGGCTCGCGCTACCAGGCCAAGCGCGAGATCAAGTCGTTCTGGTACCCGACCTGGCTCGCCCAGCCGGCCGCCCTGGTGCCGAACTCCAAGCTGATCGACGCGCCGCCGCACGACATCAAGCTGCCGGAGATCGTGGCCCAGGCCAACGACTTCGACCTCGTGGTGCTGCACACCTCGGTCCCGTCGTTCAAGTCGGACGTGAAGACGATCGAGGCGCTGAAGGCCAAGAACCCGAAGCTGATCGCCGGCCTGATCGGCGCCAAGGTGGCGGTGGACGCCGCGGGCTCGATGGCCCAGGCGCCGGCGGTCGATTTCTGTGCCCGCAACGAGTTCGACTTCACCGTCAAGGAGGTCGCCGAGGGCGTGCCGATGGCGGAGATCAAGGGTCTCTCCTACCGGAACGCCGAGGGTGTCGTGGTCCATAACGAGGACCGCGAGATCATGACCGACATGGACCAGCTGCCGTTCGTGACCTCGGTCTACAAGCGCGACCTGGAGATGGAGAAGTACTTCATCGGGTACCTGAAGCACCCCTACATCTCGTTCTATTCGGGCCGGGGCTGCAAGTCGCGCTGCACCTTCTGCCTGTGGCCGCAGACGGTCGGCGGCCATACCTACCGCACCCGCTCGGTCGCGCACGTGATCGAGGAGATCAAGTACTGCCTGAAGGAATTCCCGCAGACCAAGGAATTCTTCTTCGACGACGACACCTTCACCGACAACCTGCCGCGCGCGGAGGAGATCGCCCGCGAGCTCGGCAAGCTCGGCGTGACCTGGTCGTGCAACGCCAAGGCCAACGTCCCGCGCAAGACCCTCGAGGTGCTCAAGGCCAACGGCCTGCGCCTGCTGCTCGTCGGCTACGAGTCCGGCAACCAGCAGATCCTGAACAACATCAAGAAGGGAATGCGGGTCGAGGTGGCCGAGCGGTTCACCAAGGATTGCCACGAGCTCGGCATCGCCATCCACGGCACCTTCATCCTCGGCCTGCCGGGCGAGACCAAGGAGACGATCCAGGAGACGATCGCCTTCGCCAAGCGGATCAACCCGCACACCATCCAGGTCTCGCTCGCCGCGCCGTATCCGGGCACCTTCCTGTACAAGCAGGCGGTGGAGAACGGCTGGCTCGACAAGGACAACGCGGAACTGGTCGACGAGAACGGCGTGCAGATCGCGCCGTTGCACTACCCGCACCTGTCTCACACCGAGATCTTCAACTCGGTGGAAGAATTCTACAAGAAGTTCTACTTCCGCGCCCCGAAGATCGCCTCGATCGTCAGCGAGATGGTGCGCTCGCCCGACATGATGAAGCGGCGCCTGCGCGAGGGCGTCGAGTTCTGGCACTTCCTGCGCGAGCGCCAGGGCGTCGCCAAGAAGGCGGCGTAAGCTTTTACGCCTGACATTCCCGCCTGAAGCGCGGGTGCGAGCCTCCCCGTCCGGCCGGACGGGGAGGCTCTTTCACGTCACGAGACAGACCATGACCCCAGTCGCTCCCCGGAAACGCCTCGTCGTCACCTCCGACGATTTCGGCCTCTCGACCGAGGTGAACGAGGCGGTCGAGCGGGCGCACCGCGACGGCATCCTCACCGCCGCGAGCCTGATGGTCTCCGCGCCCGGCGCCGCCGACGCCGTGGCCCGCGCCCGCGCCCTGCCGTCCTTGCGGGTGGGCCTGCATCTCGTGATGGTCGAGGCGTGGCCGACCCTGCCGGCCTCCGACCTGCCGGATCTCGTGGATGACGCCGGGCTGCTGCGGGCCGACCAGGCGAAGCTCGGGCTCGACCTGGCGCTCAAAGGCAGCGCCCGGCGCCAGCTCGAAGCCGAGATCCGGGCGCAGTTCGAGGCGTTTCGCGCGACCGGGCTGCCCCTCGACCACGTCAACGCGCACAAGCACTTCCACGTCCATCCGATCATCGCCGGGATGGTGCTGGGAATCGGGCGCGACTACGGGATGCGGGCGATCCGGGTGCCGCGGGAATCGCGCGAGGCGTTGCGCCGCGCCGAGCCGGGGGCGAAGACCGGCCTCGCCCTCGACACCGCCCCCTGGGCGGCCCTGCTGCGCGCCCGGGCCCGGCGCGCCGGCCTCCTTACCCCCGATGGCGTGCTCGGCCTCGCTTGGTCGGGTGCCATGACGCCTGCCCGGGTCGCAGGCCTGCTGCGCCACCTGCCGGACGGGCTGACCGAACTCTACCTGCATCCCGCGACGGGTGGCGGCTTCCCCGGCGAGGCGCCGGGCTACGCCTATGCGGATGAACTGGCCGCCCTGGTGGCGCCGGAGAGCAGGGCGGCGCTGTCGGCGTCGGGGGCGGCGTCCGGCGGCTTCTCGGACTTCCTGCGTTGAGGCCCGGCCGGATCGGCGACCGATGGGGGCGGGACGCGGCGGCGTCCCGCCCCTTTTTCTGCACCGTCCCCTCCTTGAAACCGCCCGGTCGACCCCGCATGTAAATGTCGTTCACATTCACATCCTGCGGGAGATCGTGACGTGTCGTATTCCTCTGCCCCCTGGTCGAGCGGCCGCGCCTGCCGCAACGGGCCGTTCCCGCGCCGTTCCATCGAGATCGGCGCGATCGTCCTCGGTTTCATCTATGCGTGGCCGTTGGCCGCGGCCTACGTGGTGTGGAAGCTCATGGGTTATCCGGCTCTGAACGAGATGAAGTCCTTCGCCGAGCGGTCCTTCCGGAATGGCTTCTCGGGCTTCTCGGGCTTCGGCGCCGCCCGGCACGACAGCGGCAACTGGGCCTTCGAAGAGTATCGCCGCAAGGAGATCGAGCGTCTCGAAGAGGAGCGCCGCCGCCTCGAGGAGGAGAGCCGCGCCTTCACCGAATTCGTCGACGAGCTCAAGCGCGCCCGCGACCGCGAGCAGTTCGACGCCTTCATGGCCCGCCGCCGCGCCGGCTCGAACTTCTGAGTGGGGGTTGTCCCGCTGCCCCGACAATGGGCGGCGGGCGCCTCCGGCTTGAGCTTGACGGGCCGAATCGCACGGGGATACGCTCCACCCAGTCAAGCACTCGACAGGCTCTCCGCGGCCCCCGCGGGGAGCCTTCTCCGTTGAAGGACGGCGCGGCCGCATGAGCAGTTCCAACCGCTCGACGCATATCCGGCTCACCTCGCATCCGGAGCCGGGCGCCGCCCGCTGGCCGATCCGCTGGGGCGCCGCCGACCCGCGCGAGCGGGGGCCGATCATCGGCACCGTGACCAACCCGGCCGACCGCAACGTGATCGGCGCCAATGGCGGCGCCTACTCGCTCTACCGGGCGCTGGCCATCGCCGGCCGGGCGATGAACCCCCTGGCGCGGCCGGACCTCACCAACACCCATCCGGTGGTCGCGATCGGCCCGCACCCGCAATGGGCGGACCCGGACACGATCGTCTCCCTCGATCCCTGGGGGCACATGCCCGGCGAGGTCTTTCGCGAGGCGATCACCTCCGGCACCGACATCCGGCCGACCATCGCGGTCACCAAGGCGCGGTTGAGCCTGCCCGAGATCCTGGCGGCGATGGGCGCCCATCGGCTGGCCGCCGACGGCACGGTGCTGCACACGACCGGCGACATCTCGGTCACCAAGATCGCGGTCGATCCGGTCTGGTACCTGCCGGGCGTCGCCGCCCGCTTCGGCACCAGCGAGACGGCGCTCCGGCGCACGCTGTTCGAGCAGACCGGCGGCATGTTCCCGGAACTGGTCACCCGGCCCGACCTCCAGGTCTTCCTGCCGCCGATCGGCGGCTGCACCGTCTACGTCATGGGCGACGTGGCCGGCCTGTCCGATCCGCGCCGGCGCATCGCCTGCCGCGTCCACGACGAGTGCAACGGCTCGGACGTGTTCGGCTCCGACATCTGCACCTGCCGGCCCTACCTCACCCACGGCATCGAGGAATGCGTGCGCGAGGCGCAGGCCGGGGGCACCGGCGTCATCGTCTACAACCGCAAGGAGGGGCGGGCGCTCGGCGAGGTGACCAAGTTCCTCGTCTACAACGCCCGCAAGCGCCAGGAGGGCGGCGATTCCGCCGCCACCTATTTCGAGCGCACCGAATGCGTCGCCGGCGTCCAGGATGCCCGCTTCCAGCAATTGATGCCCGACGTGCTGCACTGGCTCGGCATCCGCCGCATCGACCGGCTGATGTCGATGTCGAACATGAAGTACGACGCCATCACCGGCTCGGGCATCGAGGTCGGCGAGCGGGTGCCGATCCCGCCGGAGCTGATCCCGCCGGACGCCTCGGTGGAGATGGAGGCCAAGAAGGCCGCTGGCTACTACGCGCCGGACGGCGTCACCGAATCCCTCGACGCCGTGAAGGGCCGCGACCTCGAGCGGTTCTGACACCCCACGCCGCGCCGCGAACGACCCTTGGAGATGCCCGTGCCTGAGTTCTCGACCGCCAGCAGCCTGCTCTCGGCCCGGGCGGTGCGCGCCCGCGCCGAAACCCTGCTCGAGGCCGGGCTCGACGGGCGCCTCGACCATTTCGTCGTCGACCTCAAGCGCCTCGAGCCTTGCGCCGATGCGGTGGTGGAGACCATCCGCGAGGCCTATCCGGACCTCGCGATTCCCTATCATGCCCGCTGGCGCCACTTCTCGGTCGGCGGGTTCGAACGCTGGGGCTCGCTCGTCCACGCCGCGCCCTTCGAGGACCCGGCCGAGCAGGCCCGGGCCGCCTTCGACCTCGTGGTGGTGAGCGTGCTCCTCGATGCCGGCGCAGGCCCGACCTGGCGCTACGAGGAGGGCCGCACCGGGGAGACCTATGCCCGCTCTGAGGGGCTGGCGGTGGCGAGCTTCGACATGTTCGTGTCGGGCCTGTTCTCGTCCGAGCCCGAGGACCCGTTCCGCGCCGATGCGCGGGCGCTGGCGAGCCTGACCGAAGCGGAACTCGCCGACGGCTTCCAGGCCTCGCCGACGAATCCCCTCGTCGGCCTGTCCGGACGCACCGCGCTCCTCAACCGCCTCGGCCAGGTCGCGGCGGCGGATCCCGAAGGGTTCGGGCCGCAGGCGCGGCCGGGCGGCCTGTTCGACCGCATCAAGGCCAGGGCTCAGGACGGCGAGGTCTCGGCGGAGGCGGTGCTGGAGGTCCTGCTGACCCATCTCGGGCCGATCTGGCCCAGCCGCATCGTCCTCGACGGCGTCGATCTCGGCGATACCTGGCGTCACCCGCTCGCCGGCGGCACCGGTCCGACGGAGGGTCTGGTGCCGTTCCACAAGCTGTCGCAATGGCTGGCCTACTCGCTGCTGGAGCCGCTGGAGGAGGCGGGCCTGACCGTGACCGGCCTCGACGCCCTGACCGGCCTGCCCGAATATCGCAATGGCGGCCTCTTCCTCGATACCGGCGTGCTGGCCCTGCGCCGGCCCGAGGAGGCCGCGCAGGCCCACCCGGTGGACTCGCGCCTCGTCGTCGAGTGGCGGGCGCTCACCGTGGCGCTCCTCGACCGGCTGGCGCCGCTGGTGCGCGCGCGCCTGGGGATCACGGACCCGGCCGACCTGCCGCTCGCCAAGGTGCTGGAGGGCGGCACCTGGGCCACGGGCCGGCGCCTGGCCAGATCCTTGCGGCCGGAAGGCGCGCCGCCGCTGGCCATCGCGAGCGACGGCACCGTATTCTGACGATATCTGAGAGCGTGATCGTGAGCGGGGAGACAGCGATGCAGGGTGCGGGTGCGCGCGGGGAGACGGGGGTGGCGCCGGTCACGGTGGTCGATCACCCGCTGGTGCAGCACAAGCTGACCCTGATGCGGGACAAGGCCCGCTCCACCAAGGGCTTCCGCCAGCTCCTGAACGAGATCGGGACGCTGCTCGCCTACGAGGTCACCCGCGACCTGCCGCTGGAGCCGGTCGAGATCGAGACGCCGCTGGTCAAGATGCAGGGCGCGCAGATCGCCGGCAAGAAGCTCGTCCTGGCCCCGATCCTGCGGGCCGGCGTCGGCTTCCTCGACGGGATGCTGTCGCTCCTGCCCTCCGCACGCGTCGCCCATGTCGGGCTCTACCGCGACCCGGACTCGCTGGAGGCGGTGGAGTACTACTTCAAGGCCCCGTCCGACCTCGCCGACCGCACCGTGCTGGTCCTCGACCCGATGCTGGCGACGGCGAATTCGGCGGTCGCCGCGGTGGACCGGCTGAAGGAGCGCGGCGCCCGCGACCTGCGCTTCGTCTGCCTGCTGGCCGCCCCGGAGGGGATCGCCAAGTTCCAGGGCTCCCACCCGGACGTGCCGGTCTGGACCGCCTCGATCGACAGCCACCTGAACGAGCACGGCTACATCCTTCCGGGCCTCGGCGATGCCGGCGACCGGATGTACGGGACGCGGTGACCTCTTTGCAGGTCACCCCTTGCAGGTCACCCCATGCCAGTGGCCCCTTGCCGGTGACGCTCCCGCGCGGCAGGTAAGGGCGCTCACCCGCTACCCCGGAGCCGTCCCATGCCGTCGATCCCCGCCACCATGCGCCAGGTCCGCTTCAACGGGGCCGGCGGGCCGGAGGTCATCGGGATCGAGACCGTGCCGGTGCCGCGGCCGGGCCCGAACCAGGTGCTGGTCGAGGTCGTGGCGGCGGGCGTGAACCGGCCCGATTGCCAGCAGCGCGCCGGCAAGTACCCGCCGCCGCCCGGCGCCACCGAGGTGCCGGGACTCGAGATCGCCGGCCGCGTCGTCGCCGTCGGGGAGGGCGTCACGGCCTTGCGCGAAGGCCAGGAGGTCTGCGCCCTGACGATCAGCGGCGGCTATGCCGAATACTGCGTCGCCGACGCGGCGCTCTGCCTGCCCAAGCCCGGACCGCTCTCGCTGGTCGAGGCGGCCGGCCTGCCGGAGAATTACTGGACGGTCTGGACCAACGTGTTCGAGCGCGGCCGCCTCCGACAGGGCGAGCGCTTCCTGGTCCATGGCGGGTCGAGCGGCATCGGCTCGACGGCGATCCAGCTCGCCAAGCAGTTCGGCGCCACGGTCTACGCCACCGCCGGCTCGGCCGAGAAATGCGCGTTCTGCGAATCTCTCGGCGCCGACCACGCCATCAACTACCGCGAAGCCGATTTCGCCGCGGAGGTGAAGCGCCTGACCGACGGGCAGGGGCTCGACGTGATCCTCGACATGGTCGGGGCCGCCTATCTTGAGCGCAACCTGAAGTCGCTGGCCCTCGAAGGCAGGCTCGTCATCATCGCCTTCCTGCAGGGCTTCCTGGCGGAGAACGTCAACCTGACCCCGGTGATGATCCGGCGCCTCACCGTGACCGGCTCCACCCTGCGACCCCGCACCGTGGCTCAGAAGGCCGCCATCGCCGAGGGTCTGCGCCGGGAGGTCTGGCCGCTCCTCGAAGCGGGCACCGTCAAGCCGGTGATCCACGCCACCTTCCCGCTGGAAGAGGCGCGGGCGGCGCACGCGCTGATGGAATCGAGCGCCCATCTCGGCAAGATCATGTTGCTGACCGGCAAGTAGAGCCCCTGCCTCGGGGGCGGCCCGGAACCTCGGCCGATCGGTGACGTTGCCCGACACGACGATCACCGCTCGGCGCGACCCGCCGTCGAGCCGCAACCCGAGGGCTCCCTCATGGAAACCAACCGCCCCGTCGAGACCCCGACCGCGGCCCGCCAGGGCGCGAAGGGCCGTCCCGTCCTCTACGTGCTGCTCGGCAGCCTCGCCCTCCTCGCCGTCGCCATGGTGGCGCTCCTCGGCTGGAACGGTGCCAACGCCCCGAAGGACTACGCCAGCCAGAGCCAGGACGCCTCGCGCCAGCAGATCACCGGATCGCCCAATGGCAGCGGCGGCACCTCGTCGGCGAACAGCTCGGGCGTGCCGGCCGGCAACCCGGCCTATCCGGCCCCGGCCGAGCCGAAGTCGACGGGTTCGACGAACAGCTCGACCACCAACAAGTAAGCAACCCGGCAGACGCGCGAAGGGCCGCCCCTCGGTCGAGGGGCGGCCCTTCGTCGCTTGGACCGGCACCTGCGATCAGCGGGTCGGCACCGGCTCCGCGCCGCGGTAATCGTAGAAGCCGCGCTTGGTCTTACGGCCGAGCCAGCCGGCCTCGACGTATTTCACCAGGAGCGGGCAGGGGCGGTACTTCGAATCGGCCAGGCCCTCGTAGAGCACCTGCATGATGGACAGGCAGGTATCGAGGCCGATGAAGTCGGCCAGCTGGAGCGGGCCCATCGGGTGGTTGGCGCCGAGCCGCATCGCGGTGTCGATCGAATCGACCGAGCCGACGCCCTCGTAGAGGGTATAGATCGCCTCGTTGATCATCGGCAGCAGGATGCGGTTGACGATGAAGGCCGGGAAATCCTCCGACACCGTCACGATCTTGCCGAGACGCTTCACGAACGCCTTGGCCGATTCGTAGGTCGGATCCTCGGTGGCGATGCCGCGGATCAGCTCGACGAGCTGCATCACCGGCACCGGATTCATGAAGTGGATGCCGATGAAGCGCTCCGGCCGGTCGGTCGAGGCGGCGAGCCGCGTGATCGAGATCGACGACGTGTTGGTCGCCACCATCGTCTCGGGCCGCAGCGACGGGCACAGCGCGCTGAAGATGCTGCGCTTGATCGCCTCGTCCTCGGTCGCGGCCTCGATCACGAGGTCGCAGGGGCCGAAATCGTCGAAGGAATCGACCGGCAGGACCCGCTCGATCGCCGAGCGGCGCTGATCCTCGGTGATCGCGCCCTTCGAGACCTGACGCTGCAGGTTGCCGTTCACGGTCGCCAGGCCGTTCTTCAGGCGCTCGGGATCGCGGTCGTTCATCCGCACGTCGAGCCCGGCCAGGGAGCAGACATGCGCGATGCCGCTGCCCATCTGACCGGCTCCGATGATGCCGACCGTCTTGATCTCGATGCCCATCACACCCTGCCTTCCCGCCTCGCCGTCCCGAGCGTTCTTATCACCGCGCCTTCGCGGATGCGAAGAGTTCCGGCGGAGCCCGGATGGTTCTCTATGCCGCCCCTCGCGCGGCCTCGCGCGAGGGGCGGACCGCCGTCAGCCCTTGGCCCGTCAGCCCTTGGCCTTGGCGATTTCCTGCTGCAGGTCCGGCACGACCTGGAACAGGTCGCCAACCAGGCCGTAATCGGCGACCTGGAAGATCGGCGCTTCCTCATCCTTGTTGATCGCGACGATGACCTTCGAGTCCTTCATGCCGGCGAGGTGCTGGATCGCCCCCGAGATGCCGACCGCGACGTAGAGGTCCGGCGCCACCACCTTGCCGGTCTGGCCGACCTGCCAGTCGTTCGGCGCGTAGCCCGCATCCACCGCGGCCCGCGAGGCGCCGACCGCGGCACCGAGCGAATCCGCCAGCGGCTCGATCAGCTCCTTGAACTTCTCGGCCGAGCCGAGCGAACGGCCGCCCGACACGATGATTCGCGCGCCGGCCAGCTCCGGCCGGTCGGACTTGGCGATCTCCTCGCCCTTGAACGACGACTTCGCCTCGGGGGCCGCGCCGGCCGACACCGCCTCGACCGGGGCGGCGGACCCGCCCTCGGGGGTGGCCTGGAAGGCGGCGGTGCGCACCGTGATCACCTTCTTGGCGTCGGTGGCCTGCACGGTCTGGATCGCGTTGCCGGCGTAGATCGGCCGCTCGAAGGTGTCGGGGCCCGCCACCTTGATGATGTCCGAGACCTGGGCGACGTCCAGGAGGGCGGCGACGCGCGGCAGCACGTTCTTGCCCTCGGTGGAGGCGGCGGCGACGACCGCGTCGTAGGAGGCGGCGAGCTCCGCCACCAGGGCGGCGGTCGGCTCGGCGAGCAGGTGGTCGAAGGCGGCGTCGGAAGCCACCAGCACCTTCTCGATCCCGTCGAGCTTGGCGGCGGCCTCGGCCGCCCCTTGCGCGTCGGCGCCGACCACGAGGGCATGGACCGGGGCGCCGAGCTGCTTGGCGGCCGTCAGGGCCTTGGTGCTGGCGTCCTTGACGGCGCCGCCGGCATGCTCGACCAGCAGGAGGGTGGTCATGGCGTAAATATCCTTCCGTTCGAGGGAAGCCTGAGGTCTCGTCAGAGAACCCCGGCCTCGACCTTCAGCTTGTTGACGAGCTCGGCGGCGCTGGCGACCTTGACGCCGGCCTTGCGGCCGCCCGGCTCGACGGTCTTGAGCACCTTCAGGCGCGGCGCGACATCGACGCCGAGCGCCTCCGGCTCGACCGTGTCGAGGGGCTTCTTCTTCGCCTTCATGATGTTGGGGAGCGACGCGTAGCGCGGCTCGTTGAGGCGCAGGTCGGTGGTGACGATCGCCGGCAGCTTCAGGTTCAGGGTCTGAAGGCCGCCATCGATCTCGCGGGTGACGTCGAGGCTGCCCTCGGACACCTCAAGCTTGAACGCGAAGGTGCCCTGCGGCCAGCCGAGCAAAGCGGCGAGCATCTGACCGGTCTGGTTCGAGTCGTCGTCGATCGCCTGCTTGCCGAGGATGACGAGGTCCGGGCTCTCCTTCTCGACCAGCGCCTTGAGGAGCTTGGCGACGGCGAGGGGCTCGACGGCGGCGTCGGTCTTGACCAGGATGCCGCGGTCGGCGCCCATGGCGAGCGCAGTACGGATGGTCTCCTGGGCCTGCTGCGGACCGATCGAGACGGCGACGATCTCGGTGACCTTGCCCTTCTCCTTGAGGCGGATCGCCTGCTCGACGGCGATCTCGTCGAAGGGGTTCATCGACATCTTGACGTTGGCGAGCTCGACGCCCGAGCCGTCCGGCTTGACCCGGATCTTGACGTTGTAGTCGACCACCCGCTTGACGGGCACCAGGACCTTCATGATCGTCGCTTCCTTCAGAGGCGAAGGGACGATCGTGGTCGGGCCCTCCCACGGCCGGCCCGCGATCATCCCCGATGGAGCAAGGTGGCGCGGACCGTAGCGGCCGATTTTCCAGATTGTCAACGCGCGCCGAAAGCCCGCCGCCCCACCGTTAGGTGCGGGTCTTGCCCGGCACCCACAGCACGTCCGCGCTGCCGCCGTCATTGGCGACCCGGGCGGCGACGAAAAGGAAGTCGGACAGGCGGTTCAGGTACTGGATCGCCACCGGCGAGACGGTCTCGCCCGGGGTCCCGGCCAGCGCCACCGCCAGGCGCTCGGCCCGGCGGCAGACCGTGCGGGAGAGGTGGAGCGCCGCCGCCGCCGGCGAGCCGCCGGGCAGCACGAAGGAGCGCAAGGGGGTGAGCCCGGCATTGAGCGCATCGATCTCGCGCTCCACCCGCTCGACCTGTGCGGCGACGATGCGCAGCGGCTCGTAGGCCAGGGGCTCGCCGGTCTCCGGCGTCGCGAGGTCGGCGCCGAGATCGAACAGGTCGTTCTGCATGCGCCCCAGCATCGCGTCGAGCTCGCCCGTCGTGTGCAGGCGGGCCAGCCCCAGGCAGGCATTGGTCTCGTCGACGGTGCCGTAGGTCTCGACGCGGAGATCCGCCTTCGAGCGCCGCTCGCCGCTCGCGAGCGCGGTGGTGCCGGAATCGCCGGTGCGGGTGTAGATACGGTTGAGGACGACCACGGGCAGGCTCCCTTGAGGCAGGCTCCTCGGGCAAGGATCCCTTCACGAAGGACCCTCTGGCAAAGGATCCTCTGGCAATGAGCCGATCCGCCCGGGCCCGCCTCGACGGCGATGTTCTAGCGGCCCCGGGCCGAAGCGCCAGACCCGCCGCCGTCAGGCAGCCGTCAGAACGTGTACGCGATCTTGCCGCCGTAATTGGTCAGGCCGCGATTCTCGACGCACAGGCCGGCATTCGACATGTGCTCGATCGTCGCCATGACGCTCCAGTGCTCGTTGATCCGGAAGCCGATGCCGGCCGCCTCGCGGAACAGCGGCGAGCAGCCGAGGGCGTTGTAGGTCTTCGGGACGAAGAGCTTCGGGCCTGTATAGCCGTCGTGGAAGCCGGCGCCGAAGAAGCCCTCGACGAAGATCCGGTCGGTGATGTCGAAGGTCCAGGTCGCGCCGAGATAGGCGTAGCTGGTGCGGCCGTCGAAGTTGTAGCTGCCGCCGACGGTCGGGCGGGGCACGAAGGCGGCCCAGAATCGGTCGAGGCCGGTGACCGGCTTGGCGAACAGCAATTCGCCGTTAATGTTGCCGGTGTTCTTCTCGTTGCTGCCGGGATCCTGGGCGGAGCCGCCGATGCGGAACTCCGAGACGATGCTGAGGGGCTGAACCGGCGGCCGGTAGGACGGGACCAGGGCCGACGGATCGGCGGCCTGGGCGGCCGGTGCGGCCGGTGCGGCCAGGACGACCACCGCGGCGAGGCTCGGAAGGGTTACGCGCATCTGTCGAACGGTCCACCGCCCCGTTGCTGGGGCGGGGTTTATCCTATCCACATGGCTCGCGGTCCGTCTCGCCGCGCAATCCGTCTCGCGGCGGTTTTCCACCCCGTGCGGCCACCTCGCCACAGTCTCGCTGCGTCAGGCGCCCCGCCACCACAGCACCCCCATGATGACCAGGATGGCGACGAACTGGAGCAGCACCCGCAATCGCATCAGGCGTTGCGAGACGTTGGCGCTGCCGCCGCGCAGCATGTTGGCGAGGCCGAACAGCAGCACCACGGCGACCGCGAGGCAGGCGATGAGGACGAGGGTGTTGCCGGACATTCGGGAAGGCTCGCGAGGTGGAACGGCCTGATAGGGCGGATCAGGACCGTGCGGGGAGGCGGCCCCGCGACGCAGGAGGCCGCTTTCCCCTCACGCGATGTCCGATCGACCGCCCCGGACGTTCCCTGCGGGACCGCATCGCGACGCGACGCTCGGCGCCGCTCCAGCGCGCGGAGCGCCGCTCCGCCGCTGCGGGTCGATGGAACAGGATCCGGAAGCGATCGTCCGGATCCCGTGGCGCATCCGGTCCGCGGAGGCCGCGTCGCCTCCGTCGAGTTCAGTTCCGCCGCAGCAGGCGCTCGAAGTAGTCCAGCTCCTCCGCCGGGCGGCTCGGGTCGCCGAGCTTGCGCCGCAGCTCCTCCAGGATGCGCCGGGCCCGCTCGACGCCGGACTCCTCGGCGGTCGGCACGCGCACGCGGCCGTCCGAGAAGTCGCGGCTGCGGGTCGGGCGGCCGAGGGGATCGTTGTCGCGCGCGCCCTGACGGCCGGGCTGGTTGGGGTTGCCCTGGCCCTGCTGCCCGTCCGCGGATTGCTGGCCCTCGCCCTCCTGGCCCATCTGCTGCATCTGCTGGGCCATGCCCTGCGCACCGCGCTGGAGCCCTTCGAGGGCGCGCCCCTGCGCGTCGACGGCGGAGCCGTCCTGCCCCTGGCCGATCGCGTTCTCGGCGTCGCGCATCGCCTGCTCGGCGTCGGACAGGCCCTGCTCGCCCTGCATGCCGAGCTCCTTCATCCGCCGCTGCAGATCCTCGAGGCGCTGGCGCAGGGCCTGCTGGCGGTCACCCAGGCCTCCCTGCTTCTCGCCCTGCTGGCCGCGCTGACCCGGCTGCTGGCCGTCCTGTCCCTGCGGGTCGCCGCCGGGCTGGCCCTGCTGGCCGCGCTGGCGCTGCCCCTGCTGGCCCGGCTGCTGCGGCTGGCCGCGATTGCCGAAGCGGCGCTCCTGGCCCTGGCGGAAGGTCTCGTCGCGCAGGCCCTGCTGCTCGCGCGCCATGGCCTCCAGGTCCTGCATCTGGCGGTTCATCTCGCGCGCCGTCGGGTCGCTCATGCGCGAGCCGGGCTGGGCGGTCTGAAGGTTCTCCAGGATGCCGCGAAGCTGGTCGAGCAGGCGCTGGGCCTCGGCGACGTCGCCGCGCTTCATCGCCTCCTGCATCTGGTCGAGCATCTTGGAGAGGTCGTCCGGCGTCACCGTACGGTCGGCCTGCTGGCTGTTCTGGCCGGGATTCTGCGGATTCTGCTGCTGGCGCTGGGCGAACTCCTTCAGGAAGCGGTCCATGGCCTGGCGCAGCTCCTCGGTGAGCTTGGCGATCTCCTGGTCGGAGGCGCCCCGGTCGAGGGCGTCCTTGAGCCGGTCCTGGGCGGCGCGCAGAGCCTTCTCGGCGTCCGAGAGGTCGCCCTCCTCGATCTGCAGCGCCATGGTCCAGAGAAGGTCGGCGACCTCGGTCAGGGCCTCGTCGGTCCTGGCCGCGCGCAGGCGCCGCGACGCCTCCTTGAGGCCGAGGAAGACGCCCCATTGCGGCGTGAAGCGCTCGGGCGCGATCAGCAGCGCGTCGAGGGCAGTCTCGACCCGGGTCCGGCCCCCGTCCGGATCGAGGACGAGGCGGCGGCGCTCCTCGGCGAGGGAGCGCGCCAGGGGCTTGGTGAAGAACCGGCCCGGCAGGGTGAAGGCGAGGGGGGCCGAGCGCCCCTCCTGCCCGGCCTCGTCCTTGGCCACCAGGGTCAGCAGCACCTTGGCGCCAGCCCAAGGGTTGTCGGTGAGGTCGATCAGGGTGCGGGTGTCGCTGGTGCCCTGCGCGTCGGACGGCAGGCTCAGAGTCAGGCGGGGCGGCGGCACCAGGCTGCGCCCTTTCGTCTGCGGCTCGACCACGCCCTCCGCCGAAGCCAGGCCGTAATCGTCCTTGGCCCGGTAGACGAGGGTGAAGGTGCCGCGCCCGTTGGTCTCCGGCTGGCCCGCGAAGGCGATCTCCGGCGGCCGGTCGGGGATCGTCTCGACGGTGAGGCGGTGGGTGCTGGCGAAGCCCGTCTGCACCGCGAGCTCGGCGGTGCCGCCGGTCAGGGTGAAGCGCTCCTCGCGCAGGTCGGGCCGGGCCGGGGTCGTGGCGGGCAGCGCCTTCAGCCCGGCGCCGGGCGTCACCGTCGCGTCGCTGGCGCCGGCGATGCGCACGACGAGCGTCGCGTTCACCGGCGCCCGCAGACGCTGGCCCGCTTCCGCGAGGGTGACGATGAGGGGCGGCATCCGGGTGTAGAGCGGCGGGTCGATCCAGCCGTCGACCCGGAACGCGGGCGCGGCCGAGACGGGCCCGCGCCAGTCGAAGGCCGCGCGCAGCCGGTCACCGGCCTCGGGGCCCGCCACGAAGGCGCCGGCCACGGCGGCCAGGATCGCGCCGGCCCGCAGCGCGAAGGGGTCGCGCCCGGCCATCCCGGGACGCGGACCGGACACCGTGAGGCGCGCCAGCGTCGCCGCCGCGCGGCGGCGGTGCAGGGCCCAGAGGGCCTGGGTGCCGGGATCGTCCCGGCCCAAAGCCAGATTGTCCTCGAGCGCCCGGGCCGGGCGGTGACCGAGACCCGCATCGCGGTCGATGCGTGCGAGGGCCTGCGTGCGGGCGATCCGCCGCAGGCGCAGGAGCGGCAGCAGCACGGCCACGAGGGCGAGCCCGAAGAGCCCCACCCCGGCCATGCGCAAGGTGGGCCCGGCATCGAGCCACAGCCCGAGCCATGACGCGGCGAGGAAGACCAGCACGACCGCGAGGCCGCGCCACAGGATCGGCCAGGCCTGCTCCCACAGGGTCACCCGCGAGGCGCGAATCACCAGCCGGTCGAGCCCGGCGCGCACCGGATCGGCCCGGCCCTCCGAGGCGGACGGGCTCCGCGCGGTGTCCGGCTCGGCCTTGCTCATGCCCTGCTCCCGCTGGCACCCGTCCGGGGACGGGCGAAGAGGGCAGGCTAGCATGCCGGCCCGGCCGGGCCAGCGGGTCAAATCGGCTCAGGCCGACCGGTCCTGCCGCGGCCGGTTCGCGTCGTGCGGGTGAGGCACGCCCCCGCTGGTCCGCGCCGCCGCTTCGTGCAGGGGCTGCACGGCCTTGCGGGCCTGGGCCAGGGTCGCCTGGTGCTCGGCGGCGATGCGGAACGCGCGCTCGACCACGGCCTCGGCGCGGGCGAGGAGATTGCCTTGGGGCGCCATCGCTTGGGTTACTCCCGGTGACAGAGCCGCACGCTATCCCGGGAGGACTGGCCGCCTCGTTCGGAAATCCCGTCGAACTTTAACGATCGGCGCGAAAAGGCTCAGATTGCGAGCCAGTCCGGCACCCGATCGAGCCCGATCAGCTCCTCGTAGCTCTGCCTCGGCCGGATCACCGCGTGGTCGGCCCCGCGCACCAGCACCTCGGGCACCAGCGGCCGCGTGTTGTAGGTGCAGGCCTGCACGGCGCCGTAGGCCCCGGCCGACATCACGGCGATCAGGTCGCCGGGCTTGACCTCCGGCATCTCGCGGGCGAGCGCCAGGTAGTCGCCGCTCTCGCAGACCGGGCCGACCACGTCGGCGGTGAGGCGGCCCGCCTCGGGCGTCGGCTCCGCCACCGGCCGCAGGGCGTGGTAGGCCTCGTAGAGCGTCGGGCGGATCAGGTCGTTCATGCCCGCGTCGACGATCACGAAGGTGCGGCCCTCGCCGTGCTTCACGTACAGCACGCGGGTGACGAGCACGCCGGCATTGCCGGCGATCATCCGGCCGATCTCGAAGACGGGCTTGAGGCCGAGCGGCCGGAAATGAGGGCGCAGCACCGACGCGAAGGCGGCCGGGTCCGGCGGGGGCGCGTTGTCGTCGCGGTAGGGGATGCCGAGGCCGCCGCCGAAATCGACGTGGTGGAGCTTGTGCCCCGCCGCCATCAGGTCGCGGGCGAGGCCGCAGAGCAGGGCGGCGGCGTTGTCGTAGGGCGCGAGGTCGGTGATCTGGCTGCCGATATGCATGTCGACGCCGACCAGCGACAGGCCGGGCAGGGCGGCCGCCCGGGCATAGACCTCGCGGGCCCGGGAGATCGGGATGCCGAACTTGTTCTCCGACTTGCCGGTCGAGATCTTGGCGTGGGTGCGGGCATCGACGTCCGGGTTGACCCGGATCGAGACCGGTGCCGTCGCGCCCCTGGCGGCCGCGACGCGGGAGAGCTGCTCCAGCTCCGGCTCGCTCTCGACGTTGAAGCACAGGATGCCGGCGTCGAGCGCCGCCGCCATCTCGCCCTCGGTCTTGCCGACGCCGGAGAAGACGATCCGCTCGCCCGGCACCCCGGCGGCGAGCGCCCGGCGCAGTTCGCCCTCCGAGACGATGTCCATGCCGGCGCCGAGGCGCGCCAGGGTGGCGAGCACCGCCTGGTTGGAATTCGCCTTCATGGCGTAGCAGACGAGGGCGTCGTCGCCCGAGAACGCCTCCGCGAAGACCCGGTAGTGCCGCTCCAGGGTGGCGGAGGCGTAGCAGTAGAACGGGGTGCCGACCGCGTCCGCGAGCCGTGCCAGGTCGACGTCCTCGGCGTGGAGCACGCCGTCGCGATAGGTGAAGTGGTGCATG
Organism: Methylobacterium tarhaniae; assembly: GCF_001043955.1. Classification (GTDB taxonomy): domain Bacteria; phylum Pseudomonadota; class Alphaproteobacteria; order Rhizobiales; family Beijerinckiaceae; genus Methylobacterium; species Methylobacterium tarhaniae. The sequence continues at coordinate 43,027 of NZ_LABZ01000037.1, forward strand.
GCAAGGTGACCTGGGAGGTGACCGACGTCCGGGCGCTGGCCGCGCGCGGCTCGGGCGCGAGACGCGCCTCTACACGAAACCGATCAGCCTTTGCACCCTCGCGGGCTCAGCCAAGCCGATCTCGCGACAGGGGCCGCCGGTTTCGCGGCGAAAATCTGCGTCGAATCGAGACCCTGAGCGGACGAAGCGTCGGCCTGCCAACGCAAGTCTGCTCAGAGCAGCGGGTCGAGGGGAAAGGGCTCCTTGGGGATCACGTAGCCCTTGCGCCGCCGGGAGGAGGATTCGGTCGGGGCCGGGATCCCCGTCGGCGCCGCGACCGCCGAGGCCGGCAACTCGTCACCGTCGTCCGGGGCGGATCCGCCCGCCGAGAGCCCGACCCCGGCCGGCAGCGTGTTGACCGCGGCCGCCCCGGTGAGCGGCCGCGCGGTGCTCGTACCCGCAGGTCCCACACCCGCAGGTCCGTTCGCTTGCGGCTGCACCGCCGGTGCCGCCGCGGATGGCGGCTCGAGGGGCCCGCGCCGGCCGCAGGCGGCGGCCGAAAGGGCGATCAGGCCGAGGAGGACGAGGGTACGGGTACGGAACACGGGCGAGATCCAGGCACAAGCGTGGCGGCGGCACCATAGCGGCCCGGAACCCGCGAGGCGAGCCCGGCCCTCGCGGCCCTTGTGCGCCGGATGCGCGGCATTCGAGCGTGGCCGTTAAGGAGGTATTGGAGCGGGGCCCCGAAGAGTGCGCTAACAGCCTCCGAGGTCCCGCCGATGCCCGCGCGACACACTGCCCGCACAAAGGCGGCGCGGGAGCGACGAAGAGGTGATCGTTTCGCTCGCCAATCCGTTAACGAACGGTTAAGCTTTCAGCCGATCGCCGCGTCGGCTTCCGTCGCGTTTGTGAGTGTCCCGTGAGCCTTTCGACGGTGCGGCTGCACCAGCTCCTCGTCGCCGCGGCTTTCCTGGTGCCGTGCGTCGTCCTGGTGGGCGCGGCGTGGTGGAACCGGGCCGAGGTCCTGCGCGAAGAGGACAGCGCCGTGGTGCGGACCGCGGCGGTGATGCACGAGCACGCCTCGAAGGTGTTCGACACCGCCGAGCTGGCGATGGACCGGGTCGACGACTACATCTTCGATCGCAGCTGGAGCCAGATCGCCGCCCCCGCCACCGGCGGATTCCTGGCGAGCCTGAAGGCGCCGCTCGCCCAGGCCCGGGCGGTCTGGGTGGTCGACCCGCAGGGGCGGATCCAGGCCTCGAGCCGCGAGGGCGATCTCGGCCGCGAGGTCGCGGAGCGGGACGTCTTCTCGGTCCATCGCCCGCGGGACATCGGCATCTATGTCAGCCCCGCCGTGCGCGAGGCGGACGGGGCCACCGCCTTCATGGTCAGCCGCCGGCGCTCGACCGATGACGGGCGCTTCGACGGCGTGATCGTGATCGCCCTCGGCACCGAGTACTTCGCCCGCTTCTACGCCGAGATCGCCGCCCCGACCGACCACCGGGCGATGCTCCTGCGCGCCGACGGCGCGGTGCTGGTGCGCGAGCCGCCGGGCCCCGAGGTCGACGAGCGTCTGGCCCCGGGCGATCCCCTGCTGCGGGCGATCCGCGCGCGGCCGCAGGGGGGCGCGGCCACCGGCACCCCGCCCGCCGAGGCCGAGCGGCTCTATGCCTGGCGCCGCATCGGCGACTATCCGGTCGAGGTGGCGTTCTCGGTCGAGACCGCGGTCGCTCTCGACCGCTGGTACGACAACCTGCGGGTCTACGGCCTCGTCGCCACCGTCTCGGCCCTCACCCTGGTGCTGATGGCCTGGCTGGCGCTCGCCCGGGCCCGGGCCGAGCAGCAGGCCTTGTCCGATCTCAAGCGCGAGCACGCGCAGCGGCTCTCCGCCGAGAACCAGCTGCGCCAGTCGCAGAAGATGGAGGCGGTGGGCCAGCTGACGGGAGGCATCGCCCACGACTTCAACAACCTCCTGGCGGTGATCACCGGCTCCCTCGAACTGGTGCAGCGCCGCATCGCCCGGGGCGACACCGATGTCGGCCGCTTCATCGCCGGCGCCCTCGACGGCACCGACCGGGCGGCGAAGCTCACCCACCGGCTCCTCGCCTTCGCCCGCCAGCAGCCCCTGGAACCGCGCCCGACCGATCCGAACCGCCTCGTCGGCGGCATGATCGACCTGCTGCGGCGCACCCTCGGCGAGACCGTCCGGGTCGAGACCCGCCTGATGGCCGATCCCCCGGCGATCTTCGTCGACCAGAACCAGCTTGAGAACGCGATCCTGAACCTCGCGGTGAATGCCCGCGACGCGATGCCGGGCGGCGGGACGCTGGCGCTGGAGACCGCCCACGGCGCCCTCGACGACGGCACGAAGGCGGTTTCGGTCACGGTGCGCGATACCGGCACCGGCATGCCGCCCGACGTGGTGGCCCGGGCCTTCGAGCCGTTCTTCACCACCAAGCCGCAAGGGAGAGGCACGGGCCTGGGCCTGAGCCAGGTCTACGGCTTCGTCACCCAGTCGGGCGGGCGCGTTCGCATCGATAGCCAGCCGGGGCGGGGCACCGCCATCGAGCTGACGCTGCCGGTGAGCGCGGACGGCGTGCCGGCCGAGACCGCCGGGCGGTCGCGCCTCGCGACGGCGGCGCCCGGACGGGCCCGGCAGACGGTGCTGGTGGTGGAGGACGACGCCGCCGTGCGGCTGGCCAGCGCCGAGACGATCGGCGAGCTCGGCTATCGCACCCTGACGGCGCCGGACGGGGCGGCGGCGCTCGCGGCCCTCGACACCGAGCGGGACGTCGCCGTGCTGTTCACCGACGTGGTGATGCCGGGCATCGACGGGCCGACGCTCGCGGCGGAGGCACGGCGGCGGCGGCCCGATCTGCGGGTGATCTTCGCCACCGGCCACCCGCGGGACGATGCGCAGGAGGGCCCGCGCCCGGCCCCCGGCGAGACGGTGTTGCGCAAGCCTTTCACCATCGAGGCCCTGGCCGAGGCCCTCGAGGCTGCGAGCCGCGCCGAAGCCTCGGCGTGAACGGGGCCCGTGGGCCCCGCCTTCTGCGGAAGGCTTACTTCTTGTGCGTCTGCTCGTAGTAGTCGATCGCCCGCTTGCAGTTGACCGAGATCTTCTTCATGTTCTTCTCGAAGCAGCGATCGACCTCGGGGCTTTCCGGCGGCAGGTTACCGCAATAGGTCATGTAGTCGCCGGTGCAGTACTTCTTCAGGTTGGGGTCGTCTCGCTGGGCGAGGGCCGGTCCGGCGAGCAGCATCAGGCTGCCGGCGGTCAGGAGGGCGAGCGACATCGGCCTGAGCGTCATATCTGTCAAAGCCTTGCAGAGCGTGGAAGTCGCAGCGACATGGCCCGAAACCCGCAGCCTGACAAGGGCTGCGGGGCGATGCCGGATCGGGCGGCGAACCGGCCGGAATCGACCGAAGGCGCCCTCGGGCGTGAGAAAGCCGAGCGCCGGCAAGCCCTTGGGCCACGTTTCCGAATTGTTTCCCGTCCGGCGCGTCGCATCCGCGGGCGGGGGCGCCGGTAGCGATGTGCCGCAGAGCACACCGCGCCCCCCGGTCAACCGGCCGCGGCGGGGGTCGGCAGCGGCGTGGCCTGCGGCATGCGCGGCTCGGGCCGGCCCTGTGCCTGCATCAGGGCGTCGGCCACCTCGGCGATCCGGCGCTCCAGGGCCGCGTTCTCGGCGGCGATGCGCTCGGGAGGAGGGGGCGCACCATGCCGGGCTGCCTCCTGCAGCCGGGCGATCTCCGCCCGCGCCGCCTCGATCTCGGCGGCGTGGCGGACATTGAGGTCGGCGAGCGCGTCTTCGAGGACCTGGATCTGCTCGCGAGCGGCGCTGGCGACGCTCTCGCCCGCCTCGGCCACGCGGCCGCGGGCCGCCCGCGCCTGCTCCTCGGCGACGCCACGCGCCGCCTCGGCCTCGGCCCGGCCGCTCCGGCTCGCCTCGACCTCGCCGCGCAGGGCGGCAAGCTCGGCCAGAGCCCGCTGGTAGGGTCCCTCCAGCGCCCGCATCGCCTCCTCGGCCGCGGCCCGGGCGGTACGAGCCTCGGCCAGCTCGCCCTGAACCTGGGCGAGGCCGCCGCGGGCCTCGGCGAGGTCACGCTCGATCTCGGCGAGGCGGGCGTCCCGGCGCTCGATCTCCTGGGTGAGCGCCCCGATGCGCACGGCACGCCGGCCCATCTCCTCCATCTCGGCCTGGCGGGTGGCCTGCGCCTCCTCGACCCGGCGCTCGAGCTGACGCTCGCGCACCGCGAACTCGGCCCGCAGATGGTCCTTCTCGGCGGTCAGCTCGACGATCGACATCGGGTAGAGCGCCTCGAGCCGGCGGCGCGTCAGGCGCTCGGCCCGGGCATTGAGCGCCGGCAGGATCAGAAGGGCGCACAAGCTGGCGGCGAGGAACCCCAGCGCCGCGAACATCAGGGACTCGATCACCCGGGCGATACTCTCTCGGCGGCCGGGCGGACGCTCCCGCACGGACGGTTGATACGGTCGGCATGCCCGCCCGGGCTGGGTATCCGGGCGCGGGCGGCGCGGCCGGACCCTGCCACGGGAATGCCGTCAGGACCAGCGCGGCCGCGCGGGGCCGGTTCCCTCAGAACGGGTTCCAGGTCGGCGAATCGGTGAACTTCAGGTAGCCGACATTGATCCCGACACGCGCGCCGACGCCGGCGCGGATCGGCACCACCACGATGTTGTCGGCGGTGACCGCCGACATGCCGAAGCCGCCGACGACGTAGGCCGAGCCGTCCATGCCGACGAAGCGGTTATAGAGCGCGTCGACCCGCGGCAGGTTGTAGATCAGCATCATCGTGCGGGCGCCGTCGCCGCCGACGTCGAAGCCGAGGGACGGGCCCTGCCAGAAGACCTTGCGCTGGCCGGCGTTGCGGGTGAACAGCGTGCCCTCGCCGAAGCGCAGGCCGCCGAAGATGGCGCCGGAGGCCTCCTGGCCGAGGATGTAGCCGTTGGGCTCGCCCCATCGGCGCGTCGCCTCCTGCACCGTCAGGGCGAGGCCGCGCGACACCGAGCCGAAGAACTGGTGGCCCGAATCGACGATCTCCCGCGGCTGGAAGGTGCCCGGGTCGCCGGGCCCGCGCGCTTGCGCCGCGGCAGGGCCGGAGAGGGCGGCGAGCCCCAGGGGTGCGGCGAGCGCCAAGGGTGCGGCGGCCAGAATGGCCGCGAGGGCGCGCCGGCGCGACACTCCGGAGGCCTGCCGAGCCGAGGAGGCGGAGGTCCGCTGAGCCGCGGAGGCGGAGGAGGCTGACAGCATTCGTTAGGCGTCCCGGCTTAAGGAGGTCGTGGCCGGCTCTCCCCGGCCCGGACCGGGGGAGCCGGCGCGGACGGGCGGCGGGATGCCACAGATGCTGCGGATATGGGTAAGATCTGGTTAACGCGGCGCGGCGCGCTGTCGCTCCTGCCCGCGGCGATGGTCCGGCCGGCCCGCGGCGAGACGCCGCTCGGGGTGCCGGAGCTCTACGCCGCCGATCCCCTGACCGGGCTCGCGCTGCGCGGCTTCGACCCGGTCTCCTACCGGCTCGGACCCGCGCCGCTGCCCGGCTCGGGCGAGCACGAATTCACCTGGTCGGGCCTAGTCTGGCGCTTCACCGGGGCGGCCAATCGCGGCGCCTTCGCGCGGGCGCCGGAGGCCTATGCTCCACGCCTCGGCGGCTACGACCCGGAGGGCGTCGCCGCCGGCCGCCTCGTCGAGGCCGATCCCCTGGTGACGGCGCTGCGCGACGACGGCCGGCTCTACCTGTTCCGCGACCCGGAGCGCCGCGCGCAGGCAGGAACCGCGCTGATCGACGCCGCCGAGGCGCGCTGGCCGCAGCTCAAGGGCATCGCGGCGATCGGCGGCTGATCCCGCTCAGGCCCGGGCCGGGCTCGCCTGCGGCAGTACGGCGCGGCGGGCCTGGGACGGGTCGCCGAAGGCCGCGAAGGGGCCGTTGCGGTAATGGCCGGGCCGGCGGCCGTAGCCGAAGGGCCGGCCGTCGGGACCGACGAGGCAGCCGCCGGCCTGGGTGAGGATGTGGTCGCCGGCGGCCGTGTCCCACTCCATCGTCGGGCCGCAGCGGACGTAGACATCGCCCTCGCCGCAGGCGATCAGCCCGAACTTGAGCGCCGAGGACACCCCGCGCCTGCGCCCGATGGGCAGGCCCGCCAGGCAGGCCTCGTCCGCCGCCTCGCCGTGGCTGCGGCTGACCAGGGCCGTCATTCCCTCCGGCGGGACGGGCCGCGCCGCGACCCTCCCGAAGGCGCCCGGCTGTCCCTCGACGATCGGCGCCTCCACGGCATGCATGCCGGCGGCCCAGACGCGGCCGAGGGCGGGCGCGGCGAGCGCCGCCGCGACCGGCCGCTCGCCGGCGACCAGCGCGATGTTGACCGAGTACTCGCCGGTGCCCTTGAGGAAGTCCTTGGTTCCGTCGAGGGGGTCGACCAGGAAGAAGAGGGGGCCCGGGGCGGCCTCGGCCGCGGTCTCCTCGGCGATCACCGGGATGCCGGGCCAGGCCTGCGCGAGGTCGGCGACGATCTGCGCCTCGGCGGCGAGATCGGCCTGGCTCGTCGGCGACCCGTCGGCCTTGAGGTGGTGGCGGCAGCCGCCGAGCTCGAAGCGGCGCAGGATCACGCCCGCGGACGCGGCGATCTCGGCGAGCCGGAGCGCGATGGCGTCGCGCTCGGGCGGCGTGGGCACGGTATCGGGTGCCAGGATCGGTGTCATGACTCCGTCATGCCCGGCGCGACCGGGTTTGTCGATCGGGTGGAGTGCCTTGCCGTTGCGGCAGCCTTCCCCGGCCTCGACCGCAGCGGGCCGCCGACACGCGCGATCGCCTTTTCAAACCGGCGCGCGGCAGCTATCCGTGCCGGCAAACCGTGGCGGGAGCCGCCGCGACTCTTCCTTCGGCCCCGCGGAGCGCACCCATGACCACCGTCACCCTCGACGCCCTCGACCTCTCGGCGCTGCTCTGCTCGCGGGTCTGCCACGACGTCATCAGCCCGGTCGGTGCCATCGTGAACGGCCTCGAGGTGCTCGAGGACGAGGACAGCGCCGAGATGCGCGACTTCGCCCTCGACCTGATCCGCAAGAGCGCCAGGCAAGCCTCGGCCCGGCTGCAATTCGCCCGCATCGCCTTCGGGGCGGCGGGCTCGGCCGGAGCCAGCATCGACCTCGCCGATGCCGAGAACGTCGCCCGCGGCATGTTCGGCGACGACAAGACCCAGCTGACCTGGAGCGCACCGCGGGCGCTGTTTCCCAAGAACAAGGTCAAGCTGCTCCTGAACCTGGTGGTCATCGCCGTGACGGCGATCCCCCGCGGCGGCGTGATCGACGTCGCGGTCACCGGCGAGGCCGAGGCGCCGGTCTTCGTCCTCACCGCCAAGGGCGCCTATGCGCGCATCCCGCCCCATGTCGAGAAGCTGATCGCCGGCACGCCGGACAGCGGCACGGTCGACGCCCACGCGATCCAGCCGTTCTATGCCGGCCTGGTCGCCCGGGCCGCCGAGATGGGCGTGACATTCTCGATCGAGGGCGACACCGTCACGATTCGGGCCGAGCCGGCCGCCGCCGGCCGGGAGCAGGACGTGGCAGGCGATCACGGCATTTAGTGCACCTCACGAAACTCCCGCTGCGCCGACGCGGCCAGAGCGAGCCACGACAGCGATCGGGAGTTTCGCGAGAGACACTTAACCCTGCGGCACGGCCCCGGGGCGGACCGGATCGTCCGCCTCAGCCCGCGGTTTTTCCAGGGGCCGGGCACATTATGACCAGGCTAACCCGAGTGTGAGGATTTCCGGCAACGGATCATAAAGGCTCCCATGGCAGCCTGACTCTGCGCAGAGATCCTGCGTGGATCGACGAGTGGCTGCGATGGACGATTTGTTGCGTGAGTTCCTGACAGAGACCGGCGAGCACCTGGACACTGTCGACCTCGAGCTCGTCCGGTTCGAGCAGGATCCGAACAACCAGACGATCCTGCGGAATATCTTCCGGCTGGTTCACACCATCAAGGGAACCTGCGGGTTCCTCGGCCTGCCGCGCCTGGAGGCGCTGGCGCACGCCGCCGAGACCCTGATGGGCAAGTTCCGCGACGGCATGCCGGTGACGAGCCCCGCCGTCAGCCTGATCCTGCAGACCCTCGACCGGATCAAGCTGATCGTGGCCGAGCTGGAGCGCACCGCCGCCGAGCCGGCCGGGATCGACGACGATCTGATCGGCGCCCTCGACCGCATGTCCGAGGAGCCGGTGGCGGCACCCGAGCCCGTCGCCGCGCCGGCGCCCGCCGCGGCCCCGATGACCGCCGGCAGTCTGGTGCTGCAGGTGCTCGAGCGGGCGCTGAAGCCCGGCGAGGTCTCCCTCGACGACCTCGAGCGGGCCTTCCGCGACACTCCCGGCCCCGAAGCCGAATTCGAGATGCCGGGCGCAATGCCGGCGGCCGAGCCTGTGCCGGTGCGCCAAGAGCCGGTGCGCCAAGAGCCGGCACGTCAGGAGCCGGTGCGTCAGGAGCCCGTCCGCCAGGAGGCGGCCCCGGTCGAGGCGCGCCGGGCCGAGCAGCCCGCCGCCGAGGCCGAGGGCACGCCGGTCAGCAAGGCGCAGACGATCCGGGTGAACGTCGACACCCTCGAGCACCTGATGACGATGGTCTCGGAGCTGGTGCTGACCCGCAACCAGCTCCTCGAGATCGCCCGCCGGCACGAGGACGGCAACTACAAGGTGCCGCTGCAGCGCCTCTCCCACGTCACCGCCGAGTTGCAGGAAGGGGTGATGAAGACCCGCATGCAGCCGATCGGCTCGGCCTGGCAGAAGCTGCCGCGGGTGGTGCGCGACCTCTCGTCGGAACTCGGCAAGAAGATCGACCTGGTGATGCAGGGCGCCGAGACCGAGCTGGACCGCCAGGTCCTCGAGGTCATCAAGGACCCGCTCACCCACATGGTGCGCAACTCGGCCGATCACGGCATCGAGGCGGGCGCGGACCGCAAGGCCGCCGGCAAGCCGGAGAAGGGGACGATCCGCCTCAACGCCTTCCACGAGGGCGGCACGATCACGATCGAGATCGCCGACGACGGCAAGGGCCTCGACCTGCAGGCGATCCGCCGCAAGGCGGTCGAGCGCGGCGTCGCCACGGAGGCCGAGGTCGAGCGGATGACCGACGCCCAGGTGGCGAAGTTCATCTTCCACGCCGGCTTCTCCACCGCCAAGGCGGTCACCTCGGTCTCTGGCCGCGGCGTCGGCATGGACGTGGTGAAGACCAATATCGAGCTGATCGGCGGCACGATCGACATCCAGACCCAGCTCGGCCGCGGCACCACCTTCACGATCAAGATCCCGCTGACGCTCGCGATCGTCGCGGCGCTGATCGTCTCGGCCCGCGAGCACCGCTTCGCGATCCCGCAGGTCTCGGTCCTCGAACTGGTGCGGGTGCAGCCCGGCACCGACCACGCCGTCGAGCGCATCAACGGCTCGCCGGTCCTGCGCCTGCGCGACCGCCTGCTGCCGATCGTGCCGGTGGCGGCGATGCTCGGCCTCGACGCGCCGGACGCCCCGGCCTCGAGCGACGAGGGCTTCGTCGTGGTGAGCCAGGTCGGGCGCCAGCGCTTCGGCATCCTGGTCGACGGCGTCTTCCACACGGAGGAGATCGTCGTGAAGCCGATGTCCTCGAAGCTGCGGCACATCCCGCTCTTCTCGGGCAACACCATCCTGGGCGACGGGGCGGTGGTGCTGATCATCGACCCGAACGGCGTCGCCCGGATGGTCGGCTCCGGCACGGCGAGCGGCCAGCCCGGCGAGGTCGAGGCCGAGGCGGAGAGCGAGGAGAACGGTGCCGACCAGGCGGTGACGCTCCTGGTGTTCAAGGGCGGCGGCGATTCGCTCAAGGCGGTTCCCCTCTCGCTGGTCACGCGCCTGGAGGAGATCGACGCGGCGAAGATCGAGTGGGTCGGCGGGCGCCCGCTGATCCAGTACCGCGGCAGGCTGATGCCGCTCGTGCCGGCCGACCCCGCCCAGGCGATGAAGCGCGAGGGCGCCCAGGCCCTGGTGGTGTTCTCGGACGGCGAGCGCTCGATGGGTCTCGTGGTCGACGAGATCGTCGACATCGTCGACGAGGTGCTGGACGTCGAGCTGGTGACCGAGCGCTCCGACCTGATCGGCTCGGCGGTGGTGCGCAACCGGGCGACCGAGATCGTCAACATCGCCCATTACCTGCCGCTCGCCCACGACGATTGGGGCCAGACGACGCACCGCGCGGTGCCGAAGGCGCCGAGCCTGCTCCTCGTCGACGACTCGGCCTTCTTCCGCGAGATGCTCACCCCGGTGCTGAAGGCGGCGGGCTTCCGCGTCACCCAGGCCGGCGATGCGGAGGAGGCCCTGCGCCATCTCGGCGGCGAGGCCCGCTTCGACCTCGTGGTCTGTGACCTCGAGATGCCGGGCCGCTCGGGGTTCGACCTGATCGAGGCGATGCGCAAGGTCGGCGGACGGCTCGCCACGATGCCGGTGGTGGCGCTCGCCGGCACGATGGCGCCGGACTCGCTCGCCCGCGCCCGGGCGCTCGGCGTCGCCGATTGCGTGGCGAAGTTCGACCGCTCCGGCCTGGTGGCGGCCGTGAACGAGATCACCAGCGCCCCCCTCGACGCGGCGGCCTGAGCCGAGCCGCCAAGGCCCCGGGCGCTTCGGCGTCCGGAGCCGGACAACCGCCCGTCACGCCCTCACACGTCTTCGAGTCCCGCCCATGATGGCCGCCAACACCAACACCGCCGGCACCTCTGCGCCGTCCACCGGCGAGACCACCGACTACGTGACCGTGCTCCTCGGCGACGAGCTGTTCGGCCTGCCGATCGACCGCGTGCACGACGTCTTCATCGCCACCAACCTGACCGACGTCCCGCTGGCGCCGCCGGAGATCAAGGGCCTGCTCAACCTGCGCGGCCGGGTGGTCACGGCGCTGTGCCTGCGCCGCCGCCTCGGCCTGCCCGACCGCACCGGCGACGGCCGCAACATGGCGGTGGGCCTGGAGCATGGCGGCGAGGCCTACGGGCTGCTCGTCGACCAGGTCGGCGAGGTGATGAAGCTCGCGACCGACACCTACGAGCCGAACCCGGTCCACCTCGACAATCGCTGGCGGGCGGTCTCGCGCGGGGTGCACCGCCTCGACGGCCGCCTGCTGATCATCCTCGACGTCGAGGCGGTCCTCGCCTTCGGCGACGAGCGCCAAGCGGCCAGCGCGGCGTGAGCCTAAGGACCGCTGGATGAGAACCTTCCTGATCGTCGACGACTCGGCGGTGATCCGCAAGGTGGCCCGCCGGATCATCGAGGGCCTCGGCTTCCGGGTGGCGGAGGCCGAGGACGGCCGCCAGGCGGTCGAGCAGTGCCGGTCGGCGATGCCGGACGCCATCCTGCTCGACTGGAACATGCCCCACATGGACGGCTACGACTTCCTGCGGGCCCTGCGGCGGCTACCGGAGGGCAGCCATCCCAAGGTGCTGTTCTGCACCATCGAGAACGACGTCGCGTCGATCGCCCGGGCCCTGCATGCCGGCGCCGACGAGTACATCATGAAGCCCTTCGACAAGGACATCATGACCGCCAAGCTGCAGGCGGTCGGTCTCGCCTGAGACCGACCGCGCCGTCGACCTCGCCTGAGGCCGACGGCACCGTGGGCCTCGCCCGAGGTCCGCCGCGCCATCGATCCGACGCCCCGAGACGTCCCGGCTTTGTACCGGGGCCCGATTCCCCTGGCCCGCCCCGCGGCGCGCCGACCGAGATACGCCATGGCCGCATCCGCCGCGCCCTCCATCCCATCCCCGAGCGCCGGTCCGCGCATCCGCGTCCTCGTCGCCGACGATTCCGTCGTGGTGCGCGGGCTGGTCTCGCGCTGGCTCGAAGAGGCCGGCTGCGAGATCGTCGGAACCGCCGCGAACGGCCGCATCGCGCTCGACGCCCTCGACCGGGTGCAGCCCGACATCGTGCTCCTCGACATCGAGATGCCGGAGCTCGACGGCACCCAGGCGCTGCCCAAGATGCTGGCCAAGCGCCCCGGGCTCCAGGTCGTGATGATGTCGACCCTGACCCAGCGCAATGCGGAGATCTCGCTCCGCTGCCTGGCGCTCGGCGCCATCGACTACCTGCCCAAGCCCGAGGGCAACCGCGGGGTCACCACCCAGGCAAGCTTCCGCGAGGACCTGGTCCAGAAGATCAGGATGCTCGGGGCCGACCTGCGCAACCGGCCGCGGGCGCGCCCGATCGGGCTCCCCGAGCGGCCCGGCCCGGCCGGCCTGCCGGAGCGCCCGGCCGCGGCCGCTGCGCCAGCCCCGGCACCGCGCCCGGCCGCCGCCCCGGTGAGCGTGCGCCCGCGCCCGCTGCGCACCGCACCGCCGCGCTGCCTGCTCGTCGGCGCCTCGACCGGCGGCCCCCGCGCGGTGGGGGAGGTGCTCGAAGGCATCGGTGCCGCGACCCTGCGGCGCCTGCCGATCCTGATCGTCCAGCACATGCCGCCGGTCTTCACCGCCGTCTTCGCCGAGCATCTCGGCGCCCGGATCGGCCTGCCGGCGGCCGAGGCCAAGCACGGCGAGCCGGTGCGCCCCGGCATCGTCTACGTCGCCCCGGGCGGGCGCCATATGGGCCTCTCGGGCACCGCGACGGAGGCCGTGATCCAGCTCAACGACGGCCCGCCGGTCAATTTCTGCCGGCCTGCGGTGGACGTGATGTTCCGCGACGCGGCCGAGGTCTATGGTGCGGCCACCCTGTCGGTGGTGCTCACCGGCATGGGCTCGGACGGCACCAAGGGCGCCAAGGCCCTGGTCGAGGCCGGCGGCACCATGCTCGCCCAGGACGAGGCGAGCTCGACCGTCTGGGGCATGCCCGGCAGCCTGGTACGGGCCGGCTATGCCCACGAGATCCTGCCGCTCTCAGCGATCGGCCCGGCCCTGCGCACCGCCATCGGCGGCCCGAATGCCGGCCTGAGCGGTCACTGATGCGCGCCCTGCCACGGATCCCGGGGAGGATGCCGCGTCGATGACCGAGACCGAGTTCGATTTCCTCCGCCTCTACCTCAAGCAGCGCTCCGGCCTCGCCCTGACGGCGGAGAAGCGCTACCTGGTCGAGAGCCGCCTGTCGCCGGTCTGCCGGCGCTTCAACCTCGCCGGGCTCACCGAGCTGATCGGCTGCCTGCGGCTCGCCCGCGACAGCGCGATCGAGCGTGCCGTGGTCGAGGCGATGACCACCAACGAGACCTTCTTCTTCCGCGACCGCACGCCGTTCGACCTCTTCCGCGACGTGCTGCTGCCCGGGGCGCTGGCGGCGCGGGCGAACCAGCGCCGCCTGCGGATCTGGTGCGCCGCCGCCTCGACCGGCCAGGAGCCGTACTCGCTGGCGATGCTGCTGGCGGAAGCCGCGCCGCGGCTCGCCGGCTGGCGGATCGAGATCGTCGCCACCGATCTCTCGACCGAGGTGCTGGAGAAGGCCAAGCTCGGCCTCTACAACCAGTTCGAGGTCCAGCGCGGCCTGCCCGTCCAGCTGATGCTCAAGCACTTCACCCAGGTGGGCGAGCAGTGGCGCATCGCGGAAGCCTTGCGCCAGATGGTCGATTTCCGGCCGCTCAACCTGCTGCAGCCGTTCGAGCAGCTCGGCACCTTCGACATCGTCTATTGCCGCAACGTGCTGATCTACTTCGACACGGTGACCAAAGCCGACGTGCTGCGCCGCATCGCCGACCAGCTCGCCCCGGACGGCGCGGTGCTGCTCGGCGCCGCCGAGACGGTGATCGGCATCACCGAGTCGCTGATGCCGGACCCCGAGCATCGTGGCCTCTACCGCCACGCCAAGGCGGGCGCGAACCCGGCCTTGACGACACCGGGCTTCGCGGCGCCGAGCACCGGGACGCCCGCAACCCCGGCCGCCGCCGCGTCGGTGGCCGGCCTGCGATGGGCCACGCGCTGAGGCCCTGAGCCGACGATCGTACCGAGCCCCGCTCGGCCGGCCGTCCCGGGCTTACCGTCCGGGGCATGCCCCGTCCGAGCGGCGGCGAAGCTGCGCGCCGTTCCCCGGGTTGCACAGCCCCGCGCAAGGCGGGCGAGGGAGGATGCTGCCGGTCCCGGGCTGCGCCCCGGTGCTCGGGACCCCTGACATCCCGCCAAGCTCAGCGCCCGCCTGATCCGCGTCGACCCGGTCGACGTCGTTCCAGCCGTTCCGTGGCTGCCGGGCGACGCCTGGGCCCGTAGGAGCCCGGCACCGGGCGACGCGGCATGCCTGCATCCTCGGCGCCGGGTTCGAGCCCGACGGGCGGATCGGACAGTCGCGCGAGACCGGCCGTGCCCGATCCCACTCGGACGCCCCGCCGCTGGTCCCGGCATTACGGCCCTTGCGAGCCTCGGCCTCGGCCATCCCGAGAGCCGGGTAGAATCCGGGCCGCCGAGCGCCCCGCCACGATCCCGGGGACCACAATCACCGCCAAGCCGGCTCGACCAATCCTCGGTCACGGCCGCCAACGAAAAAACCCCGCCGAAGCGGGGTTCTTTCGTCCGTCCGGACCCGAGAGGGGCCGGTCGTCAGACCGCGATGCGGTCCTCGTCCTCGGTCGGCTCGCGCAGCACGTAGCCGCGGCCCCAGACCGTCTCGATGTAGTTCTTGCCCTGGCTGGCATTCGCGAGCTTCTTGCGGAGCTTGCAGATGAACACGTCGATGATCTTCAGCTCGGGCTCGTCCATGCCGCCGTAGAGATGGTTCAGGAACATCTCCTTGGTCAGCGTGGTGCCCTTGCGCAGGCTGAGGAGCTCCAGCATCTGGTACTCCTTGCCGGTGAGGTGCACCCGGGCGCCCGACACCTCGACGGTCTTCTGGTCGAGGTTCACGATCAAGTCGCCGGTGGTGATCACCGACTGCGCGTGGCCCTTCGACCGGCGCACGATCGCGTGGATTCTCGCGACCAGTTCATCTTTGTGGAAAGGTTTGGTGAGGTAATCATCGGCTCCGAAGCCGAGGCCCTTCACCTTGTCCTCGATCCCGGCCATGCCGGAGAGGATCAGGATCGGGGTCTTGACCTTCGCCACCCGCAGCGAACGCAGAACCTCGTAGCCCGACATGTCGGGCAGGTTCAGGTCGAGCAGGATGATGTCGTAGTCGTACAGCTTGCCGAGATCGACACCCTCCTCGCCGAGGTCGGTCGTGTAGGTGTTGAAGTTCTCGGACTTGAGCATCAGCTCGATGCTCTGCGCCGTCGCGCTATCGTCCTCGATCAGAAGTACCCGCATCTCAGGTCCCCAAGCCCTGGCCCTCAAGGGTTAAGGCAAGCCCCCGCCGCCCGTCTCCCACCGGCCCGTGGGGGACGCCCGTTATCTTCCGAACCGCGACGCTATGCCCGAACGGTTAACAAACCCTGCTCCGGTCCCGCAAGCGGTTAGAAAACCGCCTTCGGGCCGGCCCCTTGCGGGTTGGCCTTCCGTTCCGGCCGAATCGCAGTAGCATACCTGCATCCCGCCCGTGCCGCGCCTGCCTAAATGACTCGCATCATTGAGGCCTGCCCGAGATGTTGCGCCCGCGCCACGCCCCCGGAGAACCTCCGGGAACCCGCCGCGGATCCCATCTGCCTCAGTGTTAAGGAGAGGGGTAAATGGATCGTTGATGGAATCCGGCAATGGCAGCTTCACGGTTCGGGAAACCACCGCGTATCAACAGGATGCTGCCGTGACCGGGGCAGGGCGCTTCGAGGCCGCCCGGGCCGCGCTCGCCGGCGTGGAGGAGGTCGAGACCTTCGGCCGGGTCGTGGCGGTGCGCGGCCTCCTGATCGAGGTCGCCGGCCCGGTGGCGGCGATGCGCCTCGGCGGCCGCCTCGACGTGGTGGTGAACGAGGCCGCCGGCACCGCCGTCCCGTGCGAGATCATCGGCTTCTCCGGCCCCCACGCGCTGGCGATGCCGTTCGGCTCGCTCCAGGGGGTGCGCCGGGGTTGCCCGGCCCGGGTGCGGGCGGAGGGGGCGGGCGCGATCCGCCCGAGCCGGGCCTGGCTCGGCCGGGTCGTCGACGCGCTGGGCCGCCCGATCGACGGCCTGGGCCCGCTGCCGCCCGGGCCCGTCCCGTACGGCCTCCAGGCCGATCCGCCCTCCGCCCATGCCAGGCGCCGGGTCGGCCCGCCGCTCGACCTCGGGGTGCGCTGCATCAACACCTTCCTGACGATGTGCGCCGGCCAGCGCATGGGCATCTTCGCCGGGTCCGGCGTCGGCAAGTCGGTGCTCCTGTCGATGCTGGCGCGCTACACCGCCGCCGACGTCGCGGTGATCGGCCTCGTCGGCGAGCGCGGCCGCGAGGTGCAGGAATTCCTCCAGGACGATCTCGGGCCGGAGGGCCTCGCCCGCTCGGTGGTGGTGGTGGCGACCTCCGACGAGCCGGCGCTCATGCGCCGCAACGCCGCCTACGTCACCTTCGCGCTCGCCGAGTACTTTCGCGACCAGGGCGCGCAGGTGCTGTGCATGGTCGATTCGATCACCCGCTTCGCCATGGCCCAGCGCGACATCGGGCTCGCCGCCGGCGAGCCGCCGACCGCCAAGGGCTACACGCCCACCGTCTTCTCCGAGTTGCCGCGCCTCCTCGAACGGGCCGGGCCGGGGACCGGGGAGGGGGCGATCACCGGCCTGTTCACCGTGCTGGTCGAGGGCGACGACCACAACGAGCCCGTCGCCGACGCGGTGCGGGGCATCCTCGACGGGCACATCGTGATGGAGCGCGCCATCGCCGAGCGCGGGCGCTACCCGGCGATCAACGTCCTGCGCTCGGTCTCGCGCACCATGCCGCGCTCCTGCGACCCGGCCTATCTGCCGGTGGTGCGCCGCGCCCGCCGGGTGCTCTCGACCTATGCCGACATGGAGGAGCTGATTCGCCTCGGCGCCTACCGCCCCGGCAGCTCGCCGGAGGTCGACGAGGCGATCGGCCTGATGCCGGATCTGGAGGCTTTTCTGGGGCAGGGTAAGGAAGAAGCAACCTCCATCCGCGAGGGTTACGAACGCCTCGCCGCGATCGTCGGCGAGCCGTGAGGGCCGGTCGCGCGGCCCGCCGACGCGGCCGCGTGACGGCGCGTGGCGGGCTCTGAGCTCGGCCGCAAGCCGCTGGCGGGAGTGGAGTAACAATGAAGTCGCGGGACACGCTCATCCGGCTGCGCCGTTTCCAGGCCGACGAGAAGCGCCGCAAAGTCGCGCAAATCGAAGCGATGATCGCCGATTTCGCGCGTATGGCCGCCGATCTCGACCGTGAGATCGGCCAGGAGGAGCAGCGGGCCGGGATCTCCGATCCGGCCCATTTCGCCTACCCGACCTACGCCCGCGCCGCGGCGCAACGCCGCGACAACATCCGCCGCTCGGTCGAGGACCTCGACGTCCAGCTCGCCGCGGCCAAGGCGGCCCTCGCCGAAGCCTTCGAGGAGCTGAAGAAGGTCGAGATCCTCGACGACCGCGAGCGGTCGGGCGAGCGCGCCGCCGAGAATGCCCGCGACCAGGCCAGCATGGACGCGATCGGCCTCGGCCGCGCCCGCGCCTGACGAGTCGTATCCACGGCCCAGGACGCCGACGCATCGATATCGATCGACGAGGCCGTCGACCCATCTCGACTCGTCGGTGCCGGGACCGGAGGTCCGGGACCTCGGGCCTGGCGACCATTCCAGAATGGAACCAAGGGCCGTCGTCGTCCGACCGTCGGCATCACTCTCCCAGGAGCGGGATCTGCCCGGCCGCGTCGCGGGGCATGTCCCCGGCGAGCCGCGGATCCGGCGTGACCTCGATCGCCCGGGCGTAAGGCCGGAAGCCCGAGCGCCGGTAGAAATCGACCGCACCCGGATGATCGAAGGTGCAGGTATGCACCCAGAACCGCCGGATCGGGCGCGCGAAGGCCCGGCGCAGGGCCTCGTCCATCAGACGCCGCCCGCGGCCCCGCCCGACCGCCTCCGGCACGAGGCCGAAATAGCCGAGCTCCACCTCGCCCGGCTGCCGCCGGTCGAGCTCGAGGAGGCCGATGTCGCGCCCGTCCTCGGTGAGAGCCAGCGCCTCGACCTCCGGATCGCCCAGGATGGCCAGGAGCGCGTCGTCGCTCATCCGCGCGCGGCCGAACCACAGCCAGGACGTCCCGATGGCGGCGTAGAGCGCCCGGTAGCGGGCGATGTCCGTCCCGATGGCGGCGAGCGGCAGAGGCTCCGTGTCCCGCGGCCGCGGGGGAGGGGGCTCCCGCATCTCCAGGTAGGTCACCACGGCGGCGACGTGGGTCGGCGGGATCGGGGTGTAGCCGTCGAGGCACAGGCGCGGTTCGTCGGTCGGGTGATCGCTCACGGTGGCTTCGTCTCCTCGCGGACAGGCGGGCCGGGAGGGGGCCGACCCGTTTCCCCTCTGTCAAGCTTTCCCGTGCGACGCTGCCGCGATGCGGGATCTCCGCCGTTCGGACGACTGGGCGGACGGGGCGTGGCCGTTAGATTCCCCGCGTGACCCGCCAGACCGTTCGAGAGGCACGACCCCATGCATGACGCCCACGCGCGGGACCGGCGCCGCTTCACCGTCGTCACCGAGCCCCGCGCCCAGGTGTCGCGCCGCATGATCGAGCGCCGCGACGGCCCGGCCCTCGAATGGATCGAGGCGGAGCCCGCCGGCGAGCCTCGCGGCGCGCCGCTCCTGTTCGTGCACGGCGCCTTCGGGGGGGCCTGGATGTTCGAGGAGATCTTCCTGCCCCACCTCGCCCGGCGCGGCCGCCGCGCCGCGGCGGTGAGCCTGCGCGGACACGGCCGCAGCGAGGGCGGGCGCGACCTGCGCGCCGCCTCGCTGAGCGATTACCTCGCCGACGTGGCTTTGGCCCTGGCCCAGTGGGGCGAGCCGCCGGTCCTGGTCGGGCACTCGCTCGGCGGGCTCCTGGCCCAGCGCATCCTCGGCCGGGTGCCGCTGCGCGCCCTGGTGCTCATGGCTTCCCTGCCGCCCGAAGGCCTCGGCGTCGTCGGCCCGCGCATCGCGATGACCGATGCGGGCTTCTGGGTCGAGGCCCTGGCGGGCTCGCTGCTGCCCGGCCGTGAGCCGGCGGTGGCGCTGGCCCGGCACTGGCTGTTCTCGGAAGGCCTGCCGCTGGAGCGGGCGCAAGCCTACGCCGCCCGGATGTCGGCGGAGAGCCCGGTGGCGCTCGCCGAGGCCCATTGGCCTTCCCTGCCGCTCTCGGCGGCCTTCGCGGGCGTGCCGGCCCTGGTGCTCGGCGGTGCCGACGACCGCATGATCTGGCCGGCGACGACGTGGCGCACGGCCCTCTATCACGGCGCCGAGCACCGCACCGTGCCGGGCATCGCCCACTTCCTCCAGCTCGACCTCGGCTCGGAGGGCGTCACCCGCCTGCTCCTCGACTGGCTCGACGCCCGCGGCGCCTGAAGCCGGCTCCGTCCCCCCGACCGGCACGAAAGCGTCACGATCCCGTGAAAGGACGGGCCCGCCGGCGCGGGGCCGTCCTTGCGGTCGCCCGCAGGGTCAGGCAGAAGCGCGCGCGAGATTGGGGACACGACGGGACCGCGATGAAGAAGATCAAAGAGTTCATCTGGCCGGTCATCGGCCTCGGGGCCGTCGTCGTGTCGGTCTACCTGCTGTGGCACCTGCTGAAGGGCCTGTCCTTCGCCGACGTGAAGGCGAGCTTGGCGGCGATCCCGCCGCACCGCTACGCCCTCGCCGTGGCCTCGACCCTGGTCGCCTACGGCGCGCTCGCCTGGTACGACCGGATCGCGCTGCTGCATCTGGGCGTGAAGGGCATCTCCTGGCTCTTCGTCTCGGTCTGCTCCTTCACCACCTACGCGCTGTCGCACAATATCGGCGCCTCGGTGTTCTCCGGCGCCGTGGTGCGCTACCGCGCCTACACCTCCAAGGGCCTCACCGCGCCGCAGGTCGCGGTGCTGGTGGCTTTGTGCTCCTTCACCTTCGGCCTCGGCACCGCCTTCCTCGGCGGCCTGGTGCTGGTGCTCGAGCCCGAGCTGCTGCAGCGCGTGGCGAGCCTCCTGCCGCCGGTGCTCGCGAGCCCGACCACCGCCCGCCTCGTCGGCTTCGGCCTGCTCGGCTTCGTCGCCCTCTACGTCGTCGGCTCGATCCTGCACTTCCGGCCGCTGCACGTCCGCTCGTTCAAGATCGAGTATCCGCGCCCCAATATCATGGGCCGCCAGCTGATCGCCGCTCCGCTCGAGCTCCTGGGCGCCGCCGGCATCATCTACTTCGCCCTGCCGGAAGCCGGGAACCCGGGCTTCCTCGTCGTGCTGGCGGTGTTCCTCGCCTCGTTCTCGGTGGCGCTGGTCTCCAACGCGCCCGGCGGCATCGGGGTGTTCGAGCTCGTCTTCATCACGGCGATGCCGGACCTGCCGAAGACCGACGTGCTCGCCGCCGTGCTGATCTTCCGCCTGTTCTACCTGCTCATCCCCTTCGCCCTGGCGATCGGCGTGGTGCTGCTGTTCGAGCGCGGCCGCCTGGCCGACGCCCTGCGGGGCAAGGCGCAGAGCCCCGGCAACGTGCCGCCGCCGCCCGTCGACGGCCCCGGCATCACCCCGAACCTCACCGACGTGAAGGTGCGCAAGGCGGTATGAACCGGGCTCGCCTGCGCCGCGCCGGGCTCGGTCTCAGCACCCTGCTCGGCATCCGGCCGGGCGGCTTCCTGATCCCGTACCGGCATGCCGGTTCGGCACGGGCGGAGGGCTACCCGGCCCTCCGCCCGATCTTTTCCGCCGCCGAGCCCGAGTTCCGGGCGGTCCTGGCGGCGATCGAGGCGCATGCCGCGGGGCTCGACCGTATCCTGGCCGGCGGCCCCGGCCTCGTCGGCGAGCGGCCGGCGCGCTTCACCCAGGACTGGTTCCCGCGCCTCGACGCGGCCGCCGCCTACGCCCTGGTGCGACGCGAGCGGCCCCGCCGCATCGTCGAGATCGGCTCGGGCCACTCGACCCGCTTCCTCGCCCAGGCCGTCCGCGATGGCGGGCTCGCGACCGCGATCACCTGCATCGACCCGGCGCCCCGCGCGCCCTTGTCAGGCCTCGGCCTGCACCACGAGGCGCGGCTGTTCGGGCCCGAAGACGCGGAGCGGGCGGCCACTCTCGAACCCGGCGACGCGCTGTTCATCGATTCGAGCCACGTCGCGATGCCGGGCACCGACGTCGACCGGCTGCTCCTCGACGTGATGCCGCGCCTGAAGCCCGGCGTGCTGGTGCACCTGCACGACATCTTCCTGCCCGACGCCTATCCGCCGGATTGGGCGTGGCGCGGCTATAACGAGCAGCTCCTTGTCGGCGCGCTGCTCCAGGGTAGCGGCTACACCCCGCTCTTCGCCAGCCACTACGTCGCGTCCTGCTCCGGCTGGCCGCCGGCCGGCATCCTGGCGCGCCTGCCCCTGCTGCCTGAGGCCCGCGAGAGCAGCCTGTGGCTGCGCAAGCGCTGAGCGTCGCGCGACCCGTCCCCCCGGTGCGGGGCAGGGTCGAAAACCCGAGATCCGAAAATCGGCCGCACGACGCACGTGGCGCCTGCCGCAATCCCGGCCGCACTCCCAGGTGGGATTCTCGCCGGTATGAATTTCAGCCTATCGGATGAAAGATCCGGCAGAGTCAGTCAGATCTTGATGTTGCATGAGTTGGATCTTCGGTTGCGCGACATTGGACAGGGCGGAGAGGTGATGATAACCGAACGGGCTCGCACCCGTCTTCCCTGCGGGAGCATGGTCGCGCTTGCTGCACCTCACGACAGTCGCGCTGCGCCGCCGCGAGAGCGGGCTCTGACGACGACCGGGAGTTCGGCGAGGAGCGCTCACGCGCGAAATCCCTTGACGCCCACCTCGATCAATTCGGAAGCACGATGGCAGGCGCCGTAGCAGTCACGATCTTCGGTCATCACACTGAAGGATGGATGCGCGCGCTGGAGCCGGCCTCTCCCGTTTGGTCGCGCGTCCCGAACGTGCGGAGCGTGCGGGTCCTTCATCCCCAGCGCGACTTCGGACGCCTCATGCCGGACAGCACCGGCGGATCCCCGGTTCTCATCCCCCTCCTCGTCCCGCATATCCGGGACAGGCCGCGAGGCTACGTCACCGCCTGCCCGAGCCTGAAGGCCCTGGCGGTGCTCGGCGACAAAGGCCGATTCTCGAGGTTCGTGACTCGCCACGGCCTGGCAGAAGCATGCCCCGTCACTTACGACACGATCGAGGCCGCCGTGTTTCCCGTGATCGCGAAGCCCGTCGGCGGCGGCTCCGGTTGCGGCATCGCTCTGCTGCGCAACATGAAACAATATGAATTATTTATAGATACCTATCTCTGGAAGCAAAATAAATATATTCTCCAAGAATTTATTGATCAAGACGACGATTACTGCCTCTACATGTTTTGCTCGAGAGGCAAGATTGTATGGCATCAGGCCTTTCGATACCCGCTCACGTCCGATTGGCGGATCCGCGGGATCGTCACAGCCATGGGTGAGGTCTGCACTATTGGGAGTCGACAGATCGCTCAAATCGCCAAATTCATGGAAATACTCAACTATACAGGTCCGTGCAACGCCGATTTCAAGGTATTGCCGGATGGCTCGATCCGCATCCTGGAATTCAATCCGCGCCTCGGTGGCACATTGATGGTGCCGGAGGGAATCGATTTCCTGGCGGAGAACTTGCGGCTGGCGATCACCCACGGGGTAATGGAGCCCCGTCTGAGCATTCGCAAGAATGCACCGCCAGCCAATGAGGAACGATTAACCCTGGATTGAACGACCGGCGACGAGCCGCTTGCCATCGGCCGGCCGAACCGGCTCTCGTCTGACTGGCGACGGGGGCGAGTGATGCGGGCAGTTCTTGTCATCGGGATCGCGGCCATCGCCGCGGCGGGCCAGGCCGAGGCCGGAGGCGGGCGCGACGCCCCTGGCCTGGCGAAGCCCGATCGCGTGGCGGTCGCGCCTGCCGCGGATGCTCCAGTGACCGACGCCGAAGCCCGGCCTGAGATCCGGACCTCGTCGGCCGCTCAGGACGCTCCCGAACCGATGATGACCGGGAGCACCACGCCGGCGGCGCCGCGCGGTGCGGTTCCCGGAGCGGCCAAGCCCGTACCGGCCGCGGCAAAACCCTGGTGCACCGGCCGCATCTTCGGAACCGGTGTGGGCTTCTGCGCGCTCAACTGAGCGGGGCCGACAGCCGCTCGACGTTGTTGCGCACGTGCTCCCGGTAGCGATCGATCACGGCCTCGGGCGTGCCGCCCGCCAGGAGGGTGCCGGTGGCCTCGAGGGCCGCGCCGATCTTCTCGCTGACCATCCGCTGCGCCTCGACCTGCCCGGCGAGCCCGCCCCAGGCGAGCTTGACCATCCGCAGCTCGATGACCTTTTGGGACTCCATGGCGAGCATTGCCGTCGCGTACCAAGCGTCGAACATCCCGGTCTCCTTTTGCGTGTGCGATGGACGGTTCCGAGGCGGCGGACCCCGGGGTTGGGCGGCCGGCACCGATGAGGATGCCGGCCGGGAGCGAGGTCAGGCGGCGCGGGCCCGGGGCGGCACGAAGGCCGGCAGGCGTCCCATCCGCTTCGCGAGGTCGCTCCAGCACGCGAAGGCGGCGTCGAGGGCCCGCGTCACCTCGGCGGCCTGAAGCTGCGCGAGGTCGCCCGGCGAGCGGACCGTCAGCGCGGCCTTCCAGAATGCCAGGGCCGCCTGGCTCTCGCCCTGCAGGAAGGCCACCACCCGGCCGTTGATCTCGATGAAGCCCTGCATGGCAGCGAGCGGGATGTCCTCCCGGCCCGTCGGGTCGGGCTGCTCCGGCGCCGGGAGGGAGGCCTCGGGAGCCTCGTCGGCGGCGGCCGCCGGGATGGCGGCTTCGGCCGGGGTGTCAGCGGCGGTGGCGGCTTCGGCTGCCGGCGGCTCCTCGGCGACCGCCTCTTGAACGACCGGCTCGCCGGCGATCGGCTCGTCGGTCGAGGACGGCTCGGTCGAGGCGTCCTCGGTCTCAGCCGTCTCCGTCGCGGCAACCGGCGGCTCGGCCGGCGGCTCGGCCGGCTCCTGGGCCGGCTCCTCGATCACGGGCGCCTGCTCCGTCTCGGCGGTATCCGTCGGCGCGACCTCGGCCTCGACGGCCGTCGCGGTGACGGGCTGCTCGGCCTCGCCCTCTTGCGGCACGACCGGAGTCTCGGAGGCCTCGGCCAGGACCGGCGCGGCCGCAGGGGACTCGGCCGCCAGCAGCGCAGCCGGAGAGGTCTCGGTCAGAAGCGGCGCAGCCGCGGCGATCTCGAACACGTCCGGCGCGGCGGTGATCGCCTCGGCGGGCGCCGTCCCGCCGGACATCGTCTCGCTGGATTTGGCGGGGCCATCGGTCCGCGCTGCCGTCCGGACGGCGGGGCGACGGGGCGGCTTGCGGGTCTTGTCGATGCGGCGGATGGTCATGGCTCGGCCTCCTCGAAGTAGCGGGCGGCGCGTCCCTGGCGCGTCACCCGGCGGGCGACCGCCCTCACCCGATGCGGGGGCGGACGCGCGGAGCCGGAGCGCCGGCAGGCTCGCCCGGGGCACCGGCAGGTCGGCGCGGGCGATGCCGCGCGGCCATCGGCGGCGCGAGGCGACGCGCCGCCGGTCTCGTCCTCTCGGCCCGCGGAGATGGGGAGCCTTGCCCCCAGGGCGGAATGCGCCGGAGCGGCGCCGACCGGCAGGGCCGAGATGGCCCGGCCGGGTCAGGGCGCCTGCAGGTCAAGGGCGAGGCAGGCCTCGCCACGACACGGGCTCAGGCCTTGGCCTGCGCCTTGGTGAGGTCCGCCTTGATCGACTCGGACAGGGTGGCGAACTCCTTCGCCTGGCTCTGCAGCGCGCTCATCTGGTTGCGCATGTACTCGCCCTGCAGCTCCAGCGCCTCCTTGACGTCGCGGGTGCGCACGAGCTTCTCGGCGAGGTCGAAGGTCGCGCTGGCGTGCTGCTCGGTATAGTCGAAGCCGCGGGCCACGGCCGCGCCCATGCCGGTCTGCGAGGTGCTGGTCGAGGACTGCACGGTCTCGGCGAGCTTGCGGGCGGAGCCCAGGAAGGTGCCGAACGCCGTGCGGACGTTCTGGACGCCCTTCTCGGCGAAGTCGCGCATCTCGGTCGGGATCTCGAAGGGCTTCTGGGTGCTGCTCATGGGCGTTGGCTCTGGCTCGTCGCTACGCGCGCCGCCCGCGATGATTTGTGCGACGCAGCAATCACGATGCTGCAATGCAACGCGCGAGTCAACCGCCGGCTCCGGCTCCGCCTTGCGGACGAGCGGGGCAGGGCTACTGCGTGAGCCTGAACTGGGCGATCGAGCTGCCGATGCTCTGGAACGCCGGCTTGAGGTCATTCGCCGAGATGACATTGTAGAAGAAGCCGTCCTTCGTCGCACACGACTTCAGCATGCTTGTATTCCCATCGATCACGCGCACCGTATAGATGGTGATCCCGGCACTCTTGGCGGCACTGCAGGCGGCGATCGTGCGGGCATCGATGCAGCTGGAGCTGCGCTCGAGCCGCCCTTTGCCCATGCAGACGCCGTCCCAGCGGTTGTCCGTATTCAAGCCGTCGGTCAGCACGATCATGATCTTGCTGACGCGGTCATCCGTGAGGCTCGCTGCGGCCTTGAGCGGACCGTAGGGCGTGAGGGCCTCCATGCCCCAGGCCACCCCGATGGTGACGTTGGTGTCGCCGCCCGCCGTCATGCTGTCGATGGCGGAAGCGAGCGCGGGATAGTTGGTGCTGAGCGGGCGGATCGCCGTCAGGGTCGGCTTGCCGTTCAATACGGAGACGCACTTGTCCGCCGGATAGGCGCCGGCGCCGCTGGGCTCGGCGTTGGGCAGCTGGACGTCGTAGGGCTGGTCGCGATCGATGATGCAGCCCTTCCACGTCTTCTCCGTGACGGTGCCGATCGCCTTGTAGCTGAGCCAGCTCGCGTCGGTGACGTCGGTGCCGAGGTTGACCTGGGTCGAGAAGGGGATCAGGGCGACCTTGGCGTCGTCGCGGTTCACCACGACCTTGTCGAGATAGCTCAGAAAGTCCTTCGCCGCCTGCTTCAGCGCCGGCAGCTTGCCGGAGCTGTTCATCGAGCCGGTATTGTCGAGCACCAGCGCGATCTCAAGCCGCTTGCCGCCGGACATCGCCTGCGACGAGCCGCTGACCTGGAGGGGGCCCGGATGCATCAGGCGCCCGAGGGTCATGTCCACCTGCGCGGTCGCGTTCACCGTCACCTGCGTGCCGGCACGGACCGGCGTGAAGCTCGTCACGATGACGCCCTTCTGGGTCGGGAAGCTCGCGTCGAAGAAGGCCCGGGCGCGGAGCCGGAAGTCGGCGTCGGTCTTCAGAGCCGGCAACTCGCGGATCACCGCCAGCACCGCCGCGTCGGTGGCGGTCTGGAGCTTCGCCCGAATTCCGGCGCTGCGGGCGTAATCCACGCCGGCCCCCACCAGGAAGGTCAGGGGGATCATCGCCAGGGCCAGGATCACCGCGACGCTGCCGCTTCGGTCGCGCCGGAACCGGTCGAACAGCCGCGTCATCGAAGGTCCGCCATCCCTTGCCGCTCGGCTTGCTCTAACGGGCAAGATTTAACAAAGCGGAGGTTAAGACTTCGCCGCCTGCATCCCGCGCCGTGCGGCCGGACAGGTCACAATCCGTTAAGGTTTCCGGCGACGAATCGCGGCAAGGAGGCGTTAACGAAGCCTCGGCATACTCGCAGGCAGTCGTGTTCCCGGGTTCGGGACATCCTCGGCCGCCCGTGAAGCGGCCCTACGAGTACCTGACGAGGACTGCCGATGCGCGCCCTGCGGTTCCGCCCCCATCCCGCCGCCCTCGCGGTCGGCATCCTCGGCCTCGGCACCCTGTCGGGCTGGGGCGCCTACGCCGTCTCCTCCTCGGACAAGACCGCCTTACGGGCCCAGATGGCGGCGGTCGAGGGCGAGCGCGACGCGCTCGCCGCACGCTTCAAGCAATTCCAGGACGTCGAGGCCGAGCTGCGCGACCGCCAGGCCAAGATCGCCGCGGCACGGGACGAGATCGCCCAGCTCGGCGCGACCCGCGACAAGGCCAAGGCGCAGCTGGCCACCACGCAGCGCGACCTCGCCTCCCTGACCAAGCGCCTCGACCAGGCGAAGGACAAGGTGACCCAGACCGGCAGCATCACGCCGGCGGCCACCGCCGAGGCGGCCAAGAAGCCCGCCCGCTAGAGCATCGTCCGACGAAGTGGATACCGGTTCGTCGTAGGAAATGCGGCACAATCGAAGGCCTAGAGCACTTCGCGATGGCAACGCGGTCGTGAAGTGCTCTGGAGGACGTCCGCTCACAGAGCCGGCGTGCCCGTGCCGCTCTCGATCTCTCCTTGAGATGCTGGAGATGACGGCGACCGAGGCCCTCCAGGCCTTCGAGGAAGGCGTCTTGGTCCGGCCGGCCGATCTTGAGACGGGCGACCCGTCCACGCAGGCTCAGGCCGGGACGAGTTCCGCCTCGTGCCGCGGATGCTGCAGCGCCGACTCGGCCTCGCGGCGCGACAGGCTCTCGACCAGGGCGGCCCAGCGCATGCCGACCTCGTGCCCGAGGGTGAGGCGGCCTGCCTCGTCGTAGCGGCGCCAGCCGCAGCGCGGCGCGCCGTCCGCCCCGACCTCGTCATAGGTCTCGTAGCGCGCCACCAAGCGGTCGAGCCGGTCGTATTCCCGGTGGAACCAGCAGATCCCGAAGACCCGGCCGCCGCGGCCGAGCATGCCGGCGCTCTCCAGCCGGTGCTCGCCCGGGATGCGGAAGATGGTCTCGAAGGCAGGAGGCGCGCAACGCATCGGGATCTCCATCGCGGGACTGTCGAGGGAGTGGCGCCGAGAAGCGGGAGGGCGCCAAGTCGAGGACGCGAACAAGTCGAGGACGCGAACAAGTCGAGGACGCGAACAAGTCGAGGACGCGAACAAGTCGAGGACGCGAACAAGTCGAGGACGCGAACAAGTCGAGGACGCGAGAACGAGGTCGCCGGGCGGAGCCGGAGGCCGGCGCGATCCGGGAGAGTGTCCCCGGAGATCGCGCAACGGTTATTTCTATACAATTTGTGCGCTGCAACCGCCCGGAGGTCAAGCCCGGGGCGGTGCGCAGGACCCCAGGCGGATTGACGGCTCCGGTCGGCCGGCGGCGCCGATCACTGACCCCGGGCGGCGATCGCCTCGGCCCAGGCGACGGAGCGGCGGGCCATCGGGATGTGCTGGCGCTCGAACATGCGGCCGTTGATCTGGATCGCACCGCGCTTGGCGTTCTCGGGCCGCTCGAAGGCCTCGATCACGCTGCGGGCGACCGCGACCTCGTCCTCGGTCGGCGCGAAGGCGGCGTTGGCGAGCGGCACCTGGCTCGGATGGATCAGCGTCTTGCCGTCGAAGCCGAGGATGCGGGCCTGCTCGCATTCCTGGCGGCAGCCGTCGAGGTCGGAGAAGTTGTTGTAGACGCCGTCCAGGATCGTCAGGCCCTCGGAGCGAGCCCCGGCGAGGGCTGTCATCAGCCAGGGCATCATCGGGGCCCGGCCGGGCACGATCTGCGTCCAGGTGTCCTTGGCGAGGTCGTTGGTGCCCAGCACGAAGCAGCTGAGCCGGGTGCCCGGGTTGCGCCGGGCCGCGGCGATCGCCTGGATGTTGAGGATCGCCGCCGGGGTCTCGATCATCGCCCAGATCCTGATCTCCGGCGGCGCGTCGAGGGCCTCCAGCCGGTCGGCGATGTTCTCGAGCACCGCCGGGGAGGAGACCTTCGGCATCAGGATCGCGTCGGGCCGGGCCTCGATCGCCGCCCGCAGGTCGGCCTCGCCCCAGGGCGTCTGGGGGGCGTTGACCCGGATGATCAGCTCGCGCTCGCCGTAACCGCCCTGGCGCACCGCGGCGCAGACCTGCTCGCGCGCCACCTCCTTGGCGTCGGGGGCGACCGCGTCCTCGAGGTCGAGGATCAGCGCGTCCGCCGCGAGCGTGCGCGCCTTCTCGAGGGCGCGCTGGTTGGAGCCCGGCATGTAGAGCACGCTGCGGCGGAGGCGGAGGTCGATCATCGCGGGGTTCCCTTGCGGTTGCCTCCTGCTTACGGCAGCGCGCAATTGCGTTGCAACATACGAAGCGGCAGGCGTCGGGCAAAGGCTTGGGCCGTGATGTCCCGGCCCCGCTCTCCCCGGTCCGGACCCGGACCGGGGGAGGGAGCGTCCCGCGGCCTACTCGGCGGCGATGCGCCGGGGGCCGAGGTCGAGGGCGGCGTGGCCGAGGGTCTCCGCCACCGCCGTCAGGATGCGCGACAACGCCTCGAAGCCGGGCCGGGGCAGGAGCTTGCGCTCGTCCATGTAGAGGGCCCGGTTGACCTCGATCTGGAGGGCGTGCCGGCCGAGCGCCGGCTCGCCGTAATGCTCGGTGATGAAGCCGCCCGCATAGGGCTTGTTGCGCACCACCCGCAGGCCGTGGCCGCGGAACGCGGCTTCCGCGCAGTCGATCAGGTCCGGCCCGCAGGCGGTGCCGAAGCGGTCGCCGAGCACCACGTCGACGGTCGGGCCGTCGTCCCGGGCGAGGCTGGTCGATGGCATCGAGTGGCAGTCGATCAGGACCGCGTGGCCGAAGGTCCGAGCGGTGCGCGCCACCAGCTCCTTCAGGGTGCGGTGGTAGGGCTTGTACAGGTCCTCGACCCGCGCCAGCGCCTCCTCGACGGGCAGGCGGGTGCGATAGATCTCCTGGCCGTCCGCGACCACCCGCGGCACCGTGCCGAGACCGCCCGCGACCCGCATCGAGCGGACATTGGCGAAGGGCGGCAGGCGCCCGTCGAACATCCGCGGGTCGAGCTCGTAGGGCTCGCGGTTCACGTCGAGATAGGCCCGCGGGAAGGTGGCCTGCATCAGCGGCGCGCCCAGGGAGACGACCGGGGCGTAGAGCCGGTCGACGAAGGCATCCTCCGAGCGGCGCAGGGCCACCGCGTCGAGCCGGGAGGCCGCGACGAACGAGGCCGGGTAGACCGCCCCCGAATGGCCGGTGTTGTAGACGAACGGCAGGGTCTGCCGCTCCGGCTCGTCCACCCGGAAGGGCGGCGTGAACAGGCTGGCGGGGGGAACCTGGCTCATCCGGTCGCCCGGGGAAGGGGGGCGGCAGCTGAAACGGGACGCGATCGCACCTTCATCCGGCTAATCTGGCGCCCCGGCCCGGACCTGTCCACTGCCGCGAGGGGGTCGGCGCGCCCGAGAATCCGGGGAGCGGGAATCCCGTGGGGAAACCGCTCCGGCCCCGGCGGCGTCAACCCTCTGTTTACCACGCGGCCGCTTTATGGAATGAACGCTCCGAATCGATATCCGGGACTTTCGTTCATGAAGATCCTCCTCGCGGAAGACGACAACGACATGCGTCGCTTCCTCGCCAAGGCGCTCCAGAACGCGGGCTACGACGTGGCCTCGTTCGATAACGGGCTTTCGGCCTACAATCGCCTGCGCGAGGAGCCGTTCGAGCTCCTCCTCACCGACATCGTGATGCCCGAGATGGACGGCATCGAGCTGGCGCGCCGCGCCACCGAGCTCGACCCCGACATCAAGGTGATGTTCATCACCGGCTTCGCCGCGGTGGCGCTCAACCCGGATTCGAAGGCCCCGAAGGACGCCAAGGTCCTGTCGAAGCCGTTCCACCTGCGTGAGCTCGTCACGGAAGTCGAGAAGCTGATGGCGGCCTGAAGGCCGCCGCTGGCGCGACCGCCTCCGGACACCTATATCGGGCCCTCCCGAGCGTTGCGCGAGCCGACGGATGCAGCCGGTCACGATCTACACCACCAGCTGGTGCCCCTACTGCGCCGCGGCCAAGTCGCTGCTGCAGGAGAAGGGCGCCGCCTTCACCGAGATCGACGTCGAGGCCAAGGCGGGCGCGCGCCGCGAGATGATCGACAAGGCCGGCGGGCGCACCAGCGTGCCGCAGATCTTCGTCGGCGCGACCCATGTCGGCGGCTGCGACGACCTCTACGCCCTCGACCGCGCCGGCCGCCTCGACCCGCTGCTGGCCGGCTGACCTCTGGCGGGGCCCGGCCGTTCCGGCGTAAGCTCGCGTGAGTTCGCGCCCGGAGTCCCGACGCCCATGACCGCCTCCCGCTTCGTCGCCGCCTGCGTGCAGATGCGCTCCGGCCGCGACCCTGCGCGCAACCGCGACGCCGCCGTGGCGGGTATCCGCGAGGCGGCGGAACGCGGGGCGCATTACGTCCAGACGCCCGAGATGACCTCGCTCCTCGAGCGCGACCGGGCGAGCCTGTTCGAGAAGATCCGCGCGCCCGAGGACGATTCGACCCTCGGCGCCCTGCGCGACGTCGCCCGCGAGCGCGGCGTCGTCGTCCATGTCGGGTCGCTGGCCGTGAAGAACGGCGACAAGGTCGCCAACCGCGCCTTCGTGATCGACCGCGACGGCGCGATCACGGCGGCCTACGACAAGCTCCACCTCTACGACGTGGATCTTCCGAACGGCGAGAGCTACCGGGAATCGGCCACCTATACGGGCGGCGCCCGGGCCGTCGTCACCGACCTGCCCTGGGGCCGGCTCGGCGTCGCGATCTGCTACGACGTGCGCTTCCCGGCCCTCTACCGGGCTCTCGCCGAGGCCGGGGCCGAGATCCTGTCGGCGCCCGCCGCCTTCACCCGCCAGACCGGCGAGGCGCATTGGCACGTGCTGCAGCGCGCCCGGGCGATCGAGACCGGCTCGTTCATGATCTCGGCCGCGCAGGGCGGCCGGCACGAGGACGGGCGCGAGACCTACGGCCATTCCCTCATCGTCGATCCCTGGGGGCGGGTGCTGGCCGAAGCCGACGGCAACGAGCCGGGGGTGATCGTGGCGGAGATCGACATGGCCCTCGTGACCGATGCGCGGGCCCGCATCCCGGCCCTGCGCCACGCCCGCCCGGTGGTGGTCGAGGCCGCCCGCGCCTGAGGGGCGGCATTCCCGCAGGTCAGAATTTCCGTCACAACGGGGTCCGCGGCGTCGGAGCCTCTCGCAACGGCGCCCGAGCCCACCGATATCCATCCTCATGATCCGCTACGCCCTCTCCTGCGATTCCGGCCACAGCTTCGAGAGCTGGTTCCCGTCGAGCGACTCCTACGACGAGCAGGCGAAGGCCGGGCTCGTGACCTGCCCGTTCTGCAACAGCCCGAAAGTGGCCAAGCAGATCATGGCGCCGTCGCTGGGTCGTACCGCGGCCCTGCCGGCCCCGGTCGAGGCGCCCGGCACCCCGGCGCCCGCGGCACCGGCTCCCGCCGAGGCGCCGGTCAGCCTGGTCTCCGAGCCCGAGCGGCAGCTGCGCGCGATGATCCGCGCCCTGCACGAGCACGTCGCCCGAACCGCCGACCATGTCGGCGAGAACTTCGCGGCGGAAGCGCGGCGAATGCATTACGGCGAGATCGAGCAGCGGGCGATCTACGGCGAGGCGAGCCTCAACGACGCGCGCGCGCTCCTGGAGGAGGGCATCGCGGTGCAGCCGCTGCCGTCCTTGCCCGACGACCGCAACTGATCGTCAGCTCGCCAGAAATCGTCAGCTCGCCAGGAACAACACCGAGCGGTCCGCGGCCTCCAGCACCGTCTCGGCCAGCGGCCCGAACGCCGCGCCCCCGCCGGCGCGGCGGGTGACCCCCATCACGATCAGGTCGTGGTCGCCGGCCCGGGCCTGGTGCAGGATTTCCCGCTCCGGCATCCGCGCGGCGCGCACCTCCGTCCGAACCCGCAGCCCGGCCTGCTCGGCGAGGTCGAGCACCTCGCGCAGGGCGCTCGCATCGGCCTGGCGCAGGCCCGAGAGGCGGTGCCGCGTAACCGCCGTCTCGGCCAGGAACAGCACCGTCAGCGGCGCACCCGCGCCGCGGGCCAGGGTGACGGCGACCTCGGCGCCGCGGCGGGCGGCCCGGGTGCCGTCGACCACCGCCAGGACCGAGAGGGCGGCGCGCTCAGGGTCTGTGCGGTGCGCGCCCCGCGCCGCCGCGATGGCGAGCGGCCCGTCGAACCGCTTCGCCGCACCGGCCACCGCGTCGGCGAGGCCGCCCTCCGGCGCCACGGTGGGGTCGATCCCGACGATGAGGAGGTCGTAGCCCTTGGCGGCCTCCTCGCCCACGGCCTCGGCGGCCGGTGCCTCGCGGGCGAGTTCGGTGACGTCCACGGCGCCGGCCTCTCCCGCCCGCGCGCCCTCCGCCGCCTCCGTCACCGCACCCGACAGCACGGCCTCGTCCGTCGCCGGCCCGAGCCGGACCACCGTCACCGGCATGCCACGCGACCCGGCGACGAGACCGGCGATCCGGGCGGCGAAGCGACCCTTCGGGCCGTCATCGGCGGCGACGAGCAGGCGCTCGAGATGGGCGACGAAGCCCTGCTCCTCCGCCGCCTCGCGCTCCAGCCGCTCCTTCTCCTCGCCCTTCAGGGGCAGGCGGTGCAGCGCCCAGCGCAAGCTCGGCGGCATCGCCAGGGTGGTGATCAGCGCCATCGCGACGATCATGGTGAACAGGTCCTGGCTCAGCGCCCCCATGCCGAGCCCGATCGAGGCGACGATCACCTCGGTCGAGCCGCGGGCGTTCATGCCGCAGGCGAGCGCCAGGGATTCCGCCCGCCGCAAGCCGCCGATCCGCCCGCCCGCGAAGGCGCCGGCGAACTTGCCGAGGCTCGCGATGGCGATGAGCCCGAAGGTGAGGAGCAGCAGGCGCGGGTCGCGCAGGATGGTGAGGTCGGCGCTGAGACCCGCGAGCCCGAAGAAGATCGGCGCGAACAGCGCGGTGACGACGCCGCGCAGCTGCTCGTCGATGCGCCGCGTCAGGATCGGCGACTGGCCGACGAGAAGGCCGGCCACGAAGGCGCCGAGCACCGTGTGCACGCCGATACCCTGCGTGATCAGCGCCAGCACGCCCATCAGCACCAGGATCGCGGTGATCACCGCGGCCTCGCTGCGCAGCGAGTCGTTGGCCCAGCGGATCAGCCAGAAGACGAGGCGGCGTCCGACCGTGAGGCTGACGCCCAGGAAGACCAGGGTGCCGGCGAGGCTGCGGCCGAGTTCCCAGGGGTCGATGGTGCCGGCCTGCGCGAGGCTGAGGATGACCGCGATGATCACCCAGCCGATCGTGTCGTCGATGATCGCCGAAGCGACGATCACCTGGCCGACATTGCGGCGCAGGAAATTCATCTCGCGCACCACCATTGCGACGATCTTGACCGAGGAGATCGCCAGCGCCGTGCCGAGGAAGAGCGAGGTGACGAGGCGCAGGTCCGGCCGCGGCAGCATCGCATCGGGCAGGAACTCGCCGAGGAGGAAGCCGCAGGCGAACGGCACCGCGACGCCGGTGACCGAGACACTGAGCGCCGCGCGCCGGACCTTGCGCACCAGGGCGAGGTCGGTCTCCATCCCGGTCATCAGCAGGAGGAGCAGGATGCCGAGCTGGGCGATGCCGTCGAGCAGCGCCTTCTGATCGCGCCCGGGCGGGAACAGCCAATGCTGTGCCTCAGGCCACAGCGCGCCGAGGAAGGAGGGTCCGAGCAGGATGCCGGCGAGAAGCTGGCCCATCACCGCGGGCTGCCCGATCCGCAGCATGGCCTCGCCGAGCAGGCGCCCGACGGCGAGAAGCAGCACGATCTGGACGAGGAGCACGACCTCGGACGGGCCTCCGCCGGAACCGATCCCGGCGGCCTGCGCGGCGCCGGCGGCGAGGAGCGCCAGGGCGATGAGCGCGGGCCTCACGCGATGGGCCCGCCGGACCGGTCCTGGGGGGAGGGCGCCATGGCGCGGGTATCGGATCCTCTCGCTGCGTGCGAGCGACAACCGGGGGGCGCTGGTCGGGTTCCTGCGCGCCGGATTTTCGCATGCCGGGCGCTTGAAACGGTCGAAGATCGGAACGATCACAGAGCGGGGGCGAGCGGGCGTCCGGGCCGGCGGCGGCGAAGGGGCGGACAGGATCCGGCGCTCCGTCGGCGCGGCAGGCGCGGCCGCTCGTCGATGACGGGCTCCGCCTCGACCTCCGGGCCGGCCGCCCGCGTCCGGCGATCGAGCCGGACCACGACTTGCGCCGCCACCCCGGCGCTCGTCAGGCCGACGATCATCGCGGCGAGCCCCGCCGCCGCGATGCCGGCCTGGCTGAGCCAGATCCCCGCCATCATCGCCCCGCCGATCGCCGCCGTCATGGTCAAGAACATCCATCGTCTCCCGCGTGCCGGGGGGAAGTCGTCAAGCCCTGCCAGGTTCGCGCCGCTCGGCGGGTTTGGTGTGCAGATCCTGAACGGCATCATCGAAAAGCCGAGGGGATCATTAAGGGATCGGCGCCTAGGCTCCGCGATGGTCAACCGTTCCTGAGTATCCGACCGTGTCCCTGCGTTCCCATCTCACCCTCGCGACGATCGGTGCCCTCGGCTTCGCCACGGTGTGCGCCGTCTGCTCGGCGCAGCTCGAGCGCGAGCCGCCCCGCCCGCAGGTCCTCGTCGCCGCGGCGAAGCCCGCGCCCCTCGACGAGCCGGTCACCACCGGCTCGATCGTACCGACGCCGCCCGCCGCGAAGGTCGCCCGGCTGGCGAAGGTCGAGCCCAAGCCCGAGCCGAAGAAGGAAGCGAAGGCGAAGAAGGCCGATCCGGCCCTCGATTCCGAGCGCCTGGCCGCGCTGCTCGCCGAGCCGACGGTGCTGAAGCCGAAGCGCTGATCCGTCGTGCGGTGTCCGAACGACCGCTCGGGAACCGGCTCGACTCAGGCGCCGCGCGGGCTCGCGACGCGGCGCAGCGCCCGCACGGCGGCGGTGCCGGCGAGGCCCGCGAGCGCGAGGGCGATCAAGGCGTTGTAGCCGGCGAGCGAGATCCCGAGGAAGCGCCAGGCCGCCGCGGTGCAATCCACCGGGCGGGTGGTCTCGAGGGACTTGAGGAAGTCGTTGACGCCGGCCGGCGCCGGACCGGCGCCACCGCCGCAATCGCTCGGGCCGGGCCAGAAGCCCCATTCGGCCCCGGCATGGTAGGCACCGAGCCCGGCTCCGACCAGGAAGATCAGCGCCACCAGCCCCAGCAGCCCGCCCGCGAGGCGGCGCGGCAGCAGCAAGGCGGCGGCGAGCAGCGGAAGGGCGAGGTAGTAGGGCTGGCGCTCGGTCAGGCAGAGCTTGCACGGCACGTAGCCGAAGACGTGCTGGAAGATCAGCGCACCGCCCACCGTGGCGGCCGCCCCGACGAGCGCCAGCAGGGCGGCCGGCCGAGGCGCCGTGAGCCGTGCGGCGAGGGCGTGAGCCATGGTCATGCCTTCAGAACAGGTAGCGGAAGCCGACGAAGCCGAGCACGCCGACCGCCACGAAGACCGCCGCCACCGCGTTCAGGTGCCGGTCGAGGACGGTGCGGATGCCGACACCGTAGCGGCCGACGAGCCCGGCCAGGATGAAGAACCGGGCGCCGCGGGTGATCAGCGACAGCACGATGAACCAGAACAGGTCGTAGCCGGCGAAGCCCGACGTGATGGTGACGAGCTTGTAGGGGATCGGGGTGAGGCCCTTCAGCAGGATCACCCAGTGGCCGTAATGCGCATAGGCCTCCCGGAAGGCGTCGGCCCCCTTGTCGAGCCCGTAGAGGTGGAACAGCCAGGCGCCGACCGAATCGTACAGCAACGCCCCGATGGCGTAGCCGGCGATGCCGCCCGCCACCGAGGTCAGCGTCGCGATGAGGGCGTAGGTCCAGGCCTTCTCGGGCCGGGTCACCGCCATCGGCACCAGCATCACGTCCGGCGGGATGGGGAAGAAGGAACTCTCCGCGAAGGAGACCGCGCCGAGCGCGTAGGGGGCCGAGGGGCGCGCGGCGAGCGCGAGGATCCACTCGTAGAGGCGGCGCAGCATTGGTCTGGGAGAGCCCGTCTGGGATGAGGTCCGCGCCCTTTGAGCACAGGATTGCGGCGCTGGCGAGGGCGCCGACGGCACAGCGCCGAAGGGCTGGAGGCTCCGTCGCCGGGATCATGCACGACGCAGAGATCTCGGCCGATCCGCCTCATCCCGGTCTGGGTGCATAGTCCGGATGAGAGGAGAAACCCGGCCGAAAGGATTAAGCCTCATCACCGAGACGGGTTTCTGCTTGACGACACTGCCCGGTTCCGTCCGATCCGCGCCACGATTGCCGATCATGATTCGAACCGCATTCCACCGAGGCCCCGCGTGATGTCGCCCCTGCATTCGTCCTTCATCCTCGCCCTGCTGCTCGCCGGTACCGCCCCGGCCGCCGCGGACGACCTCGTCGCGCGCTGGCAGCGGGCCGATGCGGCCTGCGCCCTTCCGGCTTCGCCGCTCGCCGACCAGGCCTGCGAGGACCGCGCCCGCTACGCCACGGCCCTGAGCCGCCAGGGCTGGTGCGAGTCGCGCGCCGGGGGCGCCTACGAGCATTGGGGCTGGCAGCGCTGCGCCCCCACCGCGACGGCGCGGGCAATGCCGCGGCGCCGGCCCCGGCCGCACGCCTGATCTTTCCCGCAAATGGAGGATGCGCCGCCCTCCGGGGCGGTTGTAGGCTCCGGATCTCTGGACCTCGACTTCGCGCCCCGCCCGGCCCCCGCCGCGGCGGGGCTTCTCTCGTGGGCACCTCCCAACCCTCCCCCTCTGCGGGGGAGGGCGGCCTGCGGAGCAGGCCGGGAGAGGGGCGCCGCGTCCGGAGAGGTCGCGACCCTTCTGAAAGGGCGCCACGTCCGGCGCCGTCGCGCCGCCCTCCGAAGCGAGCGGTAGGACTTCCCTACACCACCCGCAGCAGCACGTGCTTCTTGCGGCCGAAGGACAGCTTCACCACGCCCTCCGGCGTCACGTCGCCGGTGCCGATCACCGCGCGCTCGTCGGTGACGGGCGCGTCGTTGACCTTGAGGCCTCCGCTCTTCACCTGGCGCCGCGCCTCGCTGGTCGAGGGGACGAGCGCGGCATGATCGGGCCCGAAGGCCGAGAGCACGCCGAGGCCGGACTCGATCACCGCGCGCGGGACCTCGACGCTCGGCAGGCTCTGGGCGAGCGCCCCCTCCTCGAAGGTGCGCCGCGCCGTCTCGGCGGCGCCCGAAGCCGCCTCGCGGCCGTGCAGCAGGGCGGTGGCCTCCGTCGCCAGCACCTTCTTGGCCTCGTTGATCTCCTGGCCGCCCAAGGCTTCGAGCCGCGCCACCTCGTCGAGGGGCATCAGGGTGAACAGGCGCAGGAAGCGGCCGACATCCGCATCCTCGGTGTTGCGCCAGAACTGCCAGTAATCGTAGGGGCTGAGCATGTCCGGGTTGAGCCAGACCGCGCCCGAGGCGGTCTTGCCCATCTTGGCGCCGGACGCCGTGGTCATCAGCGGGCAGGTCAGGGCGTGGAGCTGCGGCGTGCCGAGGCGCCGGCCGAGATCGATGCCGGTGACGATGTTGCCCCACTGGTCCGAGCCGCCCATCTGCAGCGTCACGCCGTAGCGGCGGTTCAGCTCGACGAAGTCGTAGGCCTGCAGGATCATGTAGTTGAATTCCAGGAACGACAACTCCTGGTCGCGCTCCAGCCGCAGCCGCACGCTGTCCATCGACAGCATCCGGTTGACCGAGAAGTGCCGGCCGATCTCACGCAGCATCTCGATGTAGTTGAGCGTGGTCAGCCACTCGGCGTTGTCGGCCATCAGCGCGGCGTTGGCGCCCGTGCCGAAGTCGAGGAAGCGCGAGAACGTCTTGCCGATCTCGGTCTTGTTGGCCTCGATCTGGTCGAGCGTCAGGATCTTGCGGCTCTCGTCGCGGCCCGACGGATCGCCGACCCGGGTGGTGCCGCCGCCCATCAGCGCCACCGGCTTGCCGCCGGTCGCCTGGAGCCAGTGCAGCATCATGATCGAGAGCAGGTGGCCGATATGCAGCGACGGCGCCGTGCAATCGTAGCCGACATAGGCCGTCAGCCGGCCCTCGCGGGCGGCCTCGTCCACGCCCGCGAAATCGGAGCATTGATGGACGTAGCCGCGCTCGATGAGGACGCGGAGGAAGTCGGAACGCGGCGCGAAGTCGGTGGGCGCGGCCATGGAACTCTCGATCAGTCTCGCGGGTGGGCGACAGCGCGACAGCGCGGCGCCGCCATGCTAGCTCCGTCGGATTCGGAACGGGTCGGTCCATAGCAAAGCCGGCCCCGAAAGGCACGGGGGCGATTCGGGATGACGATGCGGCGGGCGATCGGGCTGATGAGCGGCACCTCCCTCGACGGCGTCGATGTCGCCTTGATCGAGACCGACGGCGAGACGATCCGGGTCGAGCGCAGCCATAACGGCTACCTCGAGCCGCTGGGGCCGACGGGCTACCGCGCCTATTCCGACGACGACCGGGCGCTGCTGCGCCAGGCCCTGATCGATGCCGAGGCGGTGACCGAGCGCAGCGAGCGCCCGGGCTGCTTGAGGGAGGCCGAGGAGCTGGTGACCCGGCTCCACGCCGAGGCGGTCGAGAACTTCCTCTCCGAGAACGGCCTGACCGCCGCCGATATCGACGTGATCGGCTTCCACGGCCAGACCGTGGTGCACCGACCCGACCAGAAGATGAGCGTGCAGATCGGCGACGGCCGGGCGCTCAGTCGCCGCCTCGGCATCAAGGTCGTGTCGGACCTGCGCCACGCCGACATCGAGGCGGGCGGGCAGGGGGCGCCGCTGGTGCCGGTCTTCCACCGGGCGCTGGCCCAGGCCTCGGGCTTCGCCGACAGCCTCGGCATCCTCAATATCGGGGGCGTGGCCAACGCCACGCTGATCGCCCGCGACGGCCGGATCCTCGCCTTCGATACCGGGCCCGGCAACGCGCTGATCGACGACTGGATGCGCGAGCGCACCGGCCACGCCCTCGACGATAACGGCCGCACCGCGGCCCGCGGCCGGCCCGACGAGCCGCTGCTGGCCTGGCTGCTGATCCACCCGTTCTTCTCGCGCCGACCGCCGAAATCGCTCGACCGGAACTGGTTCTCGCACAAGCTCGCCGGCCAGCTCTCGACCGAGGACGGCGCCGCGACCCTCACCGCCTTCACCGCCCGGGCCGTCGCCCGCGCCCTCGACCACGCCTCCGACCCGCCGACCCGCTGGATCGTCGCCGGGGGCGGGGCCCGCAACGGCGAGTTGCTGCGCCAGCTCAACTACCATCTGCGCGCCGAGATCACGACCGCCGACGCGATCGGCTGGTCCTCCGCCTTCCTGGAGGCGCAGGCCTTCGCCTACCTGGCGGTGCGCTCACTGGAGGGCCTGCCGATCACCTTCCCGTCGACAACGGGCGTGAGCCAGGCGATCAGCGGCGGCGTGCTGGCGCATCCGGGGGAGTGACTTCCGCAGCGCCGCGTGACGCGAAGGCAAGCCCGAACGGGCGCCAGCAGGGCGGAGGATGCCGGCCCAACGGGCCGGTGCGGCACCGCAGGGCGTTGCATGACGCCTGCCACCGCCGCTAAGCGGGCGCCATGAGCAGCACGTCCACCCTCAGCCTCGCCCCCGCCACGGCGCCCACCACCGCGGCGTCCCGGTCCCGCCGCGCCGTGCGGACCTGGCTCTTCGTCATGGCCGCCCTGGTGGTGGCGATGGTGGCGGTCGGCGGTGCGACCCGGCTGACCGGCTCCGGACTGTCGATCACCGAATGGAAGCCGGTGACCGGCGCGATCCCGCCGCTCTCAGGTCAAGCCTGGGCGCAGGAATTCGCCAAGTACCAGGCGACGCCGCAATACAAGCTGCTCAACCAGGGCATGACCCTGTCGGAGTTCCAGTTCATCTATGCTTGGGAATGGGGCCATCGCCTGCTCGGCCGGCTGATCGGCCTGGCGTTCTTCCTGCCGCTGCTGGTCTTCTGGTGGCGCGGCCAGCTCGACCGGCGCCTGTCCCTGAGCCTCCTCGGCCTCGGCGTGCTCGGTGGGCTGCAGGGGGCGGTGGGCTGGATCATGGTCGCCTCCGGCCTCCAGCCCGGCATGACCGCGGTGGCGCCGGTCAAGCTCGCCCTGCACCTGACGCTGGCGAGCGCGATCTATGCGGGCCTCGTCTGGCTCGCCACCGGCCTCGATCGCAAGCGCGACGAGATCGTGCCGGCGCGGCTCTCGCGGACCGCCCTCGTCCTGATGGCCCTGGTGCTGGTGCAGATCGCGCTGGGCGGCCTCGTCGCCGGCTCGAAGGCGGGGCTGACCTACAACACCTGGCCGCTGATGGATGGTGGACTCGTTCCCGGCGGGCTGTTCGCCGGCACGCCCTGGATCGAGAACTTCGTCGACAACGTCGCCCTGGTGCAGTTCAACCACAGGCTGACCGCCTACGCGCTCCTGGCGCTCGCGGCGTTCCACGCCGTCGATGCGCGTCGCACCCTGCCGGGCACCGGCGCGGC
The DNA here is from genome assembly GCF_001043955.1 of Methylobacterium tarhaniae. Lineage (GTDB taxonomy): Bacteria > Pseudomonadota > Alphaproteobacteria > Rhizobiales > Beijerinckiaceae > Methylobacterium > Methylobacterium tarhaniae. The sequence goes on from NZ_LABZ01000037.1 coordinate 84,187, forward strand.
GCGGCGGGCCACCGCGCTCCTCGGCCTCGTCGCCGCCCAGGCGGCGCTCGGCATCGTCACGCTGTTGCTGGTGGTGCCGCTCTGGGCCGGTCTCGCCCATCAGGTCGCCGCCATGCTGGTGCTCGGCATGGCGAGCGCCCATGCCCGGCTCTGCCGGGCGCCCGCTCGGGCGGGTTTACGGGCGACCTGAGTGTCGCGGGAACGTTCGTCCCACGTTCATGCTTCCGCTTTAACCTCGATCAACCGGGAGGCCGTCTCCCGGAGTCGCGGAGCGGAGGCCCGATGTCTGTGCAGGAGCCGGCCCTGGACGTGCCCTCAGCCCTGAACGCGCAGTTCGCGCCCGACGGGCGTCCCTTGAGCCTCGCCTGGACCTACACGCCCCGAGAATTGATGGCGGACGGCGTCGTCCACGTGGTCGGCGTGAGCCTGGGCGTGGTTGGCGCCCTGGCGCTGACGATCAGCGCCGCCCTCTCGAACCTCGCCGTCGCCGAGAAGGTCGCGGTCGGCGTCTACGCCGCCGGCCTCGTGGCGATGCTGAGCACGTCGGCGGCCTACAACATGTGGCCGGTCGGCCGGCTGAAATGGCGCCTGCGCCGGGCCGACCACGCCACCATCTTCCTGATGATCGCCGGCACCTACACGCCGCTCGTCACCCTCGTCGGCACCGACAGCTTCGCCTTCGGGCTCCTCGCCGGGATCTGGCTCGTGGCGGTGGCGGGCGCCGCCGTGAAGCTGACGCTCCCCGGGCGCTTCGACCGGCTGGCGATCGCGCTCTACCTCGCGCTGGGCTGGAGCGGCATCATGGCCTACGAGTCGGTCATCGCCGCCCTGTCGCCGCCGGCCCTGTGGCTGCTCGGCGCCGGCGGCCTGCTCTACTCGCTGGGTGTCATCTTCCACGTCTGGCGGCAACTCCCGTTCCAGAACGCGATCTGGCACGGCTTCGTGCTGGCCGCCGCCGCCTGCCATTACGGCGCGGTGTTCCGCAGCGTGCTCGACGTGGGGGCATGACGGTAAGGGGGCCCGAGCGATCAGCCTCCCGGCGGCACCGGGATATCGAAGTGTGCACGTCCTCGCGCATGCCGAGCCCGGCATAGAGCGCGAGGGCGGCCTCGTCGCCCGGATCGGCCTGGACGAAGATCACGGATCCGCCGCAGATGGTCCCGAGATGCGCGATCAGAGCCGTGGCGATGCCCTGGCGCCGGTGCGGCGCATCGACGGCGAGGTCGTAGATGTACACCTCGCGGCGCGCCTGCTCGATCTTGTCGAGGGCATAGGCCACGAGACCGCCCAAAACCGCCTCCTCCGCGAGGGCGGCCAGCACGAAGACGTGCTCCTTCGCCAGCAGGTCCGCCAGGTACGCGTCGCCGGGCGGCGCATCGCCATAGGTGCCGGGATCCCCGAAGGCCCGGCCGAACAGCCGGTTGAGGTCACGCAGCAGGGCGATGTCGGCGGGGGCGAGGCGGCGAACGGAGACGGCCATCGACGGCGGCGCAGGTCAGAACGGCGTATAATCCCCGCCATCCGTGATGGTGTCCAGCGCCCGCTCGATCGACGTCACGGCATCCAGAACCATCTGCACCGTGCGCTCGGCCTCCGTGCGCGGCCGGCCGAGGGCGGCGGCGCGGGCGCCGATGTCGTGCAGCTGCTCGGCGATCGTCACCAGGTCGGAGACGACCGCCGCGGTGGCGCGGGCGGCGGCATCGGGCGCCGGGCGCGGGCGCAGCAGGGGAACGACGTTGCTCATCGGCCCGGACTGTCGCGCAAAGCTCGGGACTCCGCCAGCCGGAGAATCGCAGCCCTCCACACATTCCGCACGGCGCGGCGCGGGAGGCACAGGGACGGGGTCTTCACGGCAGGGCGCCCGTCCCAGGACACGCCTCCCAGGACACGCCTCCCAGGACACACTTGGCCGGGAACCGACCGGCGGCGGCGTCACCGCCTTGACGGGCGGGTGGGAGCCGGGCACCCCGGCTCGATTGTCAGAGCCAGGATCTCCCCATGCGTCTCCTTCGTGTCGCCGCGGCGCTCACCCTCGCGGGCCTCGCCGCCGCCTGCACCAGCAGCAACGACCCGCGCGGCAGCGGCCTCGCCGAGACCTTCGACACCAAGAACTACGTGCGCTCGAACGACACCAACGGGACGCAGCGCCGGCCCGACGTGAACCGCGCCTTCACCCAGCCGTCGATCCCGAGCATCTCGAATCGCGGCTTCTGAGGCGGTGTCCCGGCGGCGTGCGCCGCCGGGCCTTCAGCGCCCGCGGAACAGCGGGTGCTCGACCTTGTCGCCCGGATGCAGCCCCAGGCGCGCGGCCGTGCCGGCATTGAGTTCGAGCACGCCGAGCACCGGCTCCCCGGACGGGATGGTGCGGGTCGAGAGCGGCTCGGTATCCGTGGCGATGCGCGCCACCGTGCCGTCGGCACGGATGAACAGCATGTCGAGCGGCAGGTAGGTGTTCTTCATCCACATCGCCACCGGGGCGGTGCGCTCGAAGTCGAACAGCATACCGCGATCCGGCGCCATCTTGCGGCGGAACATCAGGCCTTGGGCGCGCCCGGCATCGTCGCGCATCACCTCGACCTGGAAGGTGTGGCGGCCGGAGCGCGAGGCGATGGTCAGCGGTTCGAACGGGCCGTCGGCGAAAGCGGGCGAGGACGCCAGCGCCGGCAGGATCAGGACGACGAGCGCGGCGAGGAGCCGGCGGGATGGGGCCGCAAGGGGCCGTGCGAAGCGGAGCGACATGAGGCTGAGCTAGCGCATTCTGCGGCGAAAGGGATGGGGGCGCCGCCGCCGGAAACACAGGCGAATCGAAAATGCCGCGGCGCGCCGAACACCGGGGCGCGCCGCCCCCGGCGGCGGGCTTCTAGTGGGAGGAGGGCGGTCCCGCGCCGACGCTCGCCTCGGTCAGGAGGCGCACCTCGGCCGCCATCAGGCCCTTGGAGCCGTCGCCGTAGCGCACCATGACGTGCTCGCCGGGCTTCAGCTCGGCGATGCCGTAGCGCCGCAGCGTCTCCATGTGGACGAAGATGTCCGGCGTGCCGTCGCCGCGGCTCAGGAAGCCGAAGCCGCGCAGGCGGTTGAACCACTTCACCACCGCAGTCTCGAGCCCGCTGGTCGGCACCACGGTGACATGGGTGCGCGGCATCGGCAGCTCGGCCGGATGGGTCGCGGTCGATTGGTCGAGGGAGATCACCCGGAAGGCCTGCCAGCCGCGCGGACGCTGCACCGCCTCGACCACGATCCGGGCACCCTCGCTGGCGCTCTGGTGACCGTCGCGGCGCAGGCAGGTGACATGAAGCAGCACGTCGGGCGCGCCGCTATCCGGCACGATGAAGCCGAAGCCCTTCGCGACGTCGAACCACTTGATCCGGCCGCTGACCTCGACGAGCTCGGTCGGGCGTTCCGCCGCCGCGTCGAGCCCGGGCCGGGAGTCGCGCGCGCTCTCCACGAACGCGCCCACCGGTCGTTCCCCGGCGAGGCCTGAACCGAACTCGTCCGACATCGTAAGCAACCCACTCGAATCGCGTCGCGCGCTTCACCGGCAGATTAACAAAGTCATGACTTCGGGGAAGCCCAAATCGGCCGAGTTGAGACGGTCGACCCGCCTGTCCTGGCCGATTTCGCCGGTTCGGCGCGCATTCTGCAATCCGGAGAGGCATCCATCGAGGAAAACCGCCGAGGGTTGCAGCTTCGACGGCGATCCTTCTCGCCTCTGCGCGTTTTCGCCGCAGATGCGGGCATGGGCGCCGGGCTCGGCTATGACGGCGCCTCAGCACCGCTCCGGAGATCCCGCGATTCAGAACCCGCCCCCTCCCACCGCGCCGGCCCGGCGCCTCGCGGTCATCGATCTCGCCCGCGGCGTCGCGCTCCTGGCGATGGCGCTCTATCACCTGACCTGGGACCTCGGCTTCCTGCGTCTGACGCCCGAGAACGCCGCCCTGTCGCCCCTGGGCCGGGCCGCGGCGCACGGCATCGCGGCGAGCTTCCTGATGCTGGTCGGGGTGAGCCTCGTCCTGGCGCAGGGCCGGAAGTCGGGGTGGTGGCGTTCCTACCTGGCCCGGCTCGGGCGCATCGCCCTGGCGGCGGGGGCGATCTCGCTCGCCACCTCCTGGCTGTTCCCCGATTCGTGGATCTTCTTCGGCATCCTGCACTGCATCGCCTTGTCGAGCGTGCTGGCGCTGCCGGCGCTGAAGGCGCCCCTGCCGCTGGTGGGCCTCGCCGCCGCCCTCGTCCTCGCCGGGCCGACCCTGGCCGCCCGCGCGGGATCGCCGGGTTTCCTCGATGCGCCGGGGCTGCTCTTCCTCGGGCTCGGCGCGACCGTGCCGACGACGAACGACTATGTGCCGCTCTTTCCCTGGTTCGGCTTCGTGCTCGCGGGAATAGGGCTCGGCCGGATCGGGCTGCCGCGTCTCGCGGCCTCGCGGGCGGGCGCCTGGGCGCCGCGCGGTGGTGCCGGGCGGCTCGCGACGGCGGCCGGGCGGCACAGCCTCGCGGTCTACCTCCTGCATCAGCCGCTGCTGCTCGGGCTGCTCTACGGGGTGGCGGCCGTCACAGGGCCGCATCCGCGGGCGGGGGAGGGGCAGTTCCTGCGCGAGTATCGGGCGAATTGCGAGTCTTATGCAATGCAGCCTGCAATTTGCCGCATCGCGGCGCGCTGTTCTCTCGTGCGGTTGCACGACCAAGGGCTGTGGCAGCGGAACCTGCGCGGATCCTTGACTCTGCCAGACCAAGCCACGGCGACCGGCATCTACCAAGAATGCTTGAAGGCTGCTCTCGGCGAGCAAGGCCGGTGAGCCGTTCACCGTCTCTGTCCTATCCACGACCTCATCCTGAGGCCGTGGATAGGGCACAAGGAATGCGGGAAGCCGGCGGCCATCGGTGAGGGCCCCGGCCTCGACCCGTCAGATCAGTCCTTGGCGCGCTCGACGTAGGAGCCGTCCGCCGTCATCACGACGATGCGGGTGCCGGTGCCGATATGCGGCGGGACCAGGGTGCGCACGCCGTTCGAGAGCGTGGCGGGCTTGTAGGACGACGAGGCGGTCTGGCCCTTGGTGACCGGCTCGGTATCCGTCACTTCGAGGGTGACGCGCTGGGGCAGCTCGAGCGCCAGCGGCACGCCGTTATGGGTCGAGAGCATCACGGCCATACCCTCCTGGAGATAGGGCGCCATGTCGCCGATCACGTCCTCCGGCACGGCGAGCTGCTCGTAGGATTCCGGGTTCATGAAGTGGAACCCTTCGCCGTCGCTGTACAGGAAGGTGTGCTCCCGGTCCTCGACATAGGCGCGCTCGACCTGCTCGGTGGTGCGGTAGCGCTCCGAGACCTTCACGCCGTCGGTGATCCGGCGCATGTCGAGCTGGGTGACCGGGGTGCCCTTGCCGGGATGGATGTTCTCGGCGGAGAGGATCACGTAGAGCCGGCCGTCCTTGTCGACGACGTTGCCTTTGCGGAGAGAACTGGCGATGACCTTCGGCACGGGGCGAATCCTGGACTGGAAGCGTTGACAGAGAGCGGCGGCGTCCGCCAAGCCGCGGGCGTCGCGCGCCGCGCCGGCAGAGGATGCCTTCGGCCCGCCCTATCGCATCTCAGGCGCGACCGCCAGTCGCCCGCCACCCGATGACACTCGACCCATGACCTCTGCCTCGCCCTGGTGGGCCCCCCACGTCCATGCCGACCGCCGGCCGCGGCTGATCGTCCGCAACCGCATCGCCGCCGCCCTGCGCGGCTGGTTCGCCGCCCGCGATTTCGTCGAGGTCGGGGCCGCCATCCTCCAGGTCTCGCCCGGCAACGAGGCGCATCTCTCGGCCTTCGCCACCACGGCGATCGGGCCGGACGGGGCGGAACACCCGCTCTACCTGCACACCTCGCCGGAATTCGCCTGCAAGAAGCTGCTCGCGGCGGGCGAGACGCGGCTGTTCAGCCTCGGGCCGGTCTACCGCAACCGCGAGCGCGGCGCGCTGCACCACCCGGAATTCACCATGCTCGAATGGTACCGGGCGGGGGAGACCTATGACAGCCTGATGCGGGACTGCGCCGCCTTCCTGGCGCTCGCCGCCGAGACGGCCGGCACCAAGACCTTCACCTGGCGCGGGATCGAGGCCGACCCCTTCGCCGAGCCGGAGCGGCTGACCGTGGCGGAGGCCTTCCAGCGCCATGCCGGCATCGACCTCCTGGCGACGGTGGCGCCGGACGCGGGCACGGACCGGGCGGGGCTCGCCGCCGCGCTGAGCGAGGCCGGCATCCGCACCGCGCCGGACGACACCTGGGCCGACCTGTTCAGCCGGGTCATGGTCGAGCGGGTCGAGCCGGCCCTCGGCCGCGGCCGGGCGACGATCCTGTGCGAGTACCCGATCCCGGAAGCCGCCTTGGCCCGGCCGAGCCCCGCCGATCCGCGGGTGGCGGAGCGGTTCGAGTTCTATTGCTGCGGCGTCGAGCTCGCCAACGCCTTCGGCGAACTGACCGATCCGGCCGAGCAGCGCCGCCGCTTCTCCGCCGAGATGGACGAGAAGGAGCGCGTCTACGGCGAGCGCTACCCCCTCGACGAGGATTTCTTGAGCGCCCTCGGGCAGATGCCCGAGGCGAGCGGCATCGCCCTCGGCTTCGACCGCCTCGTCGTGCTGGCGACCGGCGCCCGGCGGATCGAGGACGTGATCTGGACGCCCGTCGCCGAGTATCCCCGTGGCGAGGGAATGCGGTGAGCGGGGCGATCCGCAATGCGGGCGATCTCGCGGCGCGCAGGCTCGTGCCGGCGGAGCGGCTGCCGGCCCTCGAACGGGTGGCGGCGCGCTACGCCGTCGCGATCACCCCGGACATCGCCGAGCTGATCGCCGATCCGGATGACGCCATTGGCCGGCAATTCGTGCCGCGGGCCGAGGAGCTGGTCACCAGCCCGGAAGAGCGGGCCGACCCGATCGGCGACGAGGCGCACGCGCCGGTCCCCGGCATCGTCCACCGCTACCCCGACCGGGTGCTGCTGAAGCCCCTCCACGTCTGCCCGGTCTATTGCCGCTTCTGCTTCCGCCGCGAGGTGGTGGGGCCGGACGGGCAGGGCAGCCTCACGGAGTCCGAACTCGACGCGGCCCTCGCCTACATCGCCGGCCATCCGGAGATCTGGGAGGTGGTGGTCACCGGCGGCGATCCGCTGGTGCTCTCGCCCCGGCGCCTCGGCCGCATCGCCGCCGCGCTGAAGGACATCCCGCATGTGCGGGTGCTGCGGCTCCATACCCGCGTGCCGGTGGTCGATCCGGGCCGAGTCGATGCCGCGCTGGTCGCGGCGCTGAAAAGCTTCGAGGGCGCGGTGTTCGTGGCGCTCCACGCCAACCATCCGCGGGAATTCTCTGGAAGCGCCCGCGCGGCGATCGCGCGCCTCGTCGATGCCGGCATCCCGATGGTGAGCCAGTCGGTGCTGCTGGCCGGAATCAACGACGATCCCGAGACCCTCGCCGCCCTGATGCGGGCCTTCGTCGAGAACCGGATCAAGCCCTATTACCTGCATCACGGCGACCTCGCCCCGGGCACCGGCCACCTGCGCACCACCCTCGATCACGGCCAGGACCTGATGCGCGGGTTGCGCGGCCGGGTGTCCGGCCTGGCGCAGCCGACCTACGTCCTCGACATCCCGGGCGGATACGGCAAGGTGCCGGTGGGACCCGGCTACCTGGCGGGCGGGCCCGCGGGCTGGACCGTCACCGACCCGCAGGGCGCGACCCACGCCTACCCGCCGAAACAGGAGGACACGCCATGCGCAGGCTCTGGGGACGGCTGAGTTCCGTCAACGTGCAGAAGGCGGTGTGGGGCCTGGAGGAACTGGACCTGCCTTACGAGCGGGTCGAGGCCGGCGGCGCCTTCGGGCGGGTACGCGAGCCGGATTACCTGGTTCTCAACCCCAACGGCCTCGTGCCGGTGATGGAGGAGGACGGCTTCGTCCTCTGGGAATCCAACGCGATCCTGCGCTACCTCGCCCGCGGCCATGGGGCGGGCGGCCTATGGCCGGAGGATCCGCGCGAGGCGGCCCTGGTCGACCAGTGGCTCGACTGGCAGGCGACCCGCTTCACGCCCGCGACCCGGGACGCGTTCTGGCAGACCGTCCGCACCCCGCCGGAGCAACGCGACCAGGCGGTGATCGACCGGTCGGTCGCGGCCTCGGAGGAATGCGCGGCGATCCTCGACGCGCATCTGATGGGCCGCGCCTACGCGGTCGGCGACCGCTTCACCGCCGCCGACATCGCCCTCGGCGCCGCCACCCACCGCTGGCTCCACCTCGACGTGCCCCGCATCGAGCGGCCGGCCCTGCGGGCCTGGTACGACCGGCTCGGGGCGCGGCCGGCGGCCGCGGTGGCGCTGCCGGCCCTGAGCTGAGCCGCAGGGCCATGCGCTGGCGGCGTGGCCGCCCGGCCCCGGATCGGCTAGGTCTCGATTCGTCCGATTTTCCCATGCCCCCGAAGGCCCGATGCCGCTCGACAAGACGCTCCTCGACGCCCTGCAGGCCGTCACCACCGCCACCCTCACCACCGTGCTCCTGAAGAAGGGCATCCGCCGCTGCTGGATGCGCGGGCCGATGCCGCGCTTCGCCGCCGGGCAGCGGGTGGTCGGCCCGGCCTTCACCCTGCGCTTCGTGCCGGCCCGCGAGGACCTGGCGACCCCCGAATCCTGGTCGAGCCCGACCTCGACCCGCGCGGCGATCGAGGCGATGCCCGAGGGCTGCATCGCGGTGGTCGATGCGATGGGGGTGCAGGATGCCGGCATCTTCGGCGACATCCTGTGCGCCCGGATGAAGAAGCGCGGCGTCGCGGCGCTCGTCACCGACGGCGTCGTGCGCGACGGCGAGGGCGTCGACGGCACCGGCCTGCCCGTCTGGTGCTCCGGCGTCGCGGCCCCGGCCTCGGTGTCGGGCCTGACCTTCGTCGGCTGGGGCGAGCCGGTCGGCTGCGGCGGCGTCGCGGTCTATCCCGACGACATCGTGGTGGCCGATGGCGACGGCGCGGTGCTGATCCCGGCGGCTTTGGCCGAGGAGGTGGCGCTCGCCGCCGTCGAGCAGGAGCGCCTCGAACTCTGGATCATGCGCGAGGTCGACAAGGGTCTGCCCCTGCCGGGCCTCTACCCGCCGAACGCCGAGACCCGCGCCCGCTACGAGGCGGAGACGGCTAAGGCCTGAACCCTCGCCTGAGCCGGGATCCTCCCGGTGTTCTTCGTGCTCTCGAAGGTGCTGTGGTTCCTCACGGCACCGTCGAACCTGCTCCTGCTCCTGGTTCTCGCCGGGGCAGGGCTCGCGGGTTCAAGACTCTCCTTGCGCTGGCGGCGCCTCGGCCTCGGCCTCGTCGCCACCGCCGGCCTCATTCTCCTGGTCGGCGGCGTCTCGCCGCTGGCCTCCCTGGTCTTCGGCCCGCTCGAGAACCGCTTCCCGGAATTCCGCGACGACGGCGTGCCGGTCACCGGCATCGTGGTTCTGGGCGGCGCAGTCGAGACCGGGCTGTCATCCGCCCGCGACCAGCTCGTCGTCAACGATGCCGGCGAGCGCATGATCGCGCTCGGCGACCTCGCGCGGCGCTACCCTAAGGCCACGCTCGTCTTCGCCGGGGGCTCCGGCCGGCTCACCGGCGACGGCGCGGTGTCCGAATCCGCGGTTCTGCGCCGCCACGCCGCGTCGCTCGGCGTCCCGCCGGAGCGGATCACCTACGACGACCGCTCCCGCAACACCCACGAGAACGCCGCCTTCAGCGCCGAACTGGTCAAGCCGAAGCCGGGCGAGCGCTGGCTCCTCGTCACCTCGGCCTGGCACATGCCGCGGGCGATGGGCTGCTTCCGGCGCGCCGGCTTCACGGTCACGGCCTATCCGGTCGATTACCGCACCGGCCCCGGCGCCGTCGCGCTCCATTCGACGGCCGGGGACGGCCTGTTCGAGCTGGACGTCGCGGCGCGCGAATGGCTCGGCCTCCTGGCCTACCGGGCCTCGGGCTACACGGAATCGGTGTTTCCGGGACCATGATCGGCGGAGCGCGGCAACGAGAGCCGGTAGACGCCGCGAAAGTCGTCCGGATCCGCCACCACCTTGCCCTTGCGCAGGATCGCGATGCGGCCCTGCTTCATCAGCCGCACCGCCTGGCGCCGGACCGGCTGCATCAGGGGGCCCCAGCCGTCCGGGTGGGGGCCTCCCAGGGCCCGGGCGACCTCGGAGGGGCAGACCGTCTTGTCGGGCCCGCGATCGGTGACGAGGCGCACCAGGGTGAGTTCGATCTCGTAATCGTCAGGGATCATCGTAATCCTGCAGGGCCCGGCGGGCGTCGGAGGCGAACTGGCGCTGCCACATCACGGTGAGCACCATCGCGGTGGTGGCGAACAGCACGGTGGCGCTGACGAACCACCCGAGATAGGCCAGCGCGAAGAAGAACGCACGCTGCCCGCGGTTGAAATGGCCGCCCGCCACCACGTTCATGGCCGCCGCCCGCCGCGCCGCGCGCTCGATCCGGACCGGGTCGCCCTCCCGCGGCGGCACCGCGCCGATCAGGATGGCGCCGTAATTGAACAGCCGGTAGGCCCAGGCGAACTTGAAGAAGGCGTAGACGAAGATCAGGGCGAGGCCCGCCACCTTGATCTCCCACACCGTCCGGGTCATCGGCGCGCCGAAGGGCAGGGTGGAGAACAGGGTCAGGGCGTCGTCGGCGGAGCGCGACAGGGTGAGGGCGCTGCCCAAGGCGATCAGCGCCGTCGAGGCGAAGAAGGCGGTGCCGTTCTGGAGCGAGGCGTTGATGGTGGTGTCGACCACCCGGTTCTCGCGCACGATCTGCTGGTCGGCCCAGGCGTGGCGGTAGCGGTTCATCATGCCGTTGAGGCTGCGCTTGCCGCCGGACAGATGCTCGACCGCGTAGGAATAGCCCCACCAGGCCGAGAGGAAGCAGAGGAGGGCCGCGAGGTCGAGGAGCGAGAAGCTGCTGAAGCCCAGATCCGGGTGCATGCCGGACCTCGTCAGGCGGTCGGCAGGATCTGAACGCCGCGCATCGGCGCGGGCTGCGGCTCGGCGTCGCGATCACGGACCGCGAGATCCTGCACCCGCGCCCCGGGCGGGCCCTGGCGACAGGCCTCGATCACCGCCGCGACAGCCTCCTCCGGCCCCGCGAGGACGGCTTCCACGCTGCCGTCGTGCCGGTTGCGCACGGTGCCGGAGAGGCCGCGCGCCTCCGCGACGCCCTTGGTCCAGGCCCGGTAGCCGACGCCCTGGACCCGGCCCCAGACGATGATCTCCACGCTGCGGTGCCCGCTCACGACCGTCCACTCCCCGCATACCCGTGGAGGCGGGCTCTAGAGCATTTCCGGGCGCCAGGGGAGAGTGTTCGCGGGGAAGAGCCGTCAGGCGCTCGCCGCCACCAGCGGGCGGACCGAGACGCTCGTGCGCGGCGCGGGCGCCCGGAAGCGCACGAGCTCGCCGAGCGGCACGAAGGCGTCCGGCGCGGCGCCGCCGACCCGGGTGCCGAAGCCCAGCGCGAAGGAGAGGGTGAGCTTGCGGTCGGGCGCGATGCCGAAGGCGTCGAGGGCGGCGGAGAACGCCTCGCGGAAGCTGCGCACGCCGCACCAGCTCTTCTCCGAGAGGTGGAGCGGCCATTCCCAGTAGCCGTCCGGCCGCCGGGCGTTCAGGCTGTCGCGGTCGATGAAGTAGCCGGTCTCCCGGTGCTCCAGGCCGTCCGCGTGGAGGCGCCAGTCCCGGTTCTCGAACAGCGGGGCAGCCTCGGCCGCTTCGTCGTCCAGGCGGGTGGTCTCCATGCGGGTCTCCCAAGGTTCCGCCGCGACGCCGCGCCGCCTCCCGGACCGGCTCGTCGTGTGGAACATTTCCGGAACACTGGGCTGATTTGCACAGGTCGTCAACAGGGATCGATGAACATTTCTCGAAGGCCGGCGCGTTGCCAAAGCGGGGGCGGAATGCCACCTCGCTCTCTGGACGATCCGGCGCATGCGCGCCGGCGCCCGGCCGGGCCTGCCGGGCGTCCGCATGCAGCTGCGGCCGTCCGGAGATGAACGCGAGGAGCCAGATGGAGCGCAGCCGCAAGGGACAGGAGCCGGGGCCCGACCTCGAGGCCCTGCGCCGCCTCGAGGCGCTGCAGCCGGCCTATGAGCGCCTGCGCGCCGACCGGATCCGGGCCGAGAGCGACGTCGAGCGCCTGACCGCCGAGCTGGCCGCCGCCCGGGCCCAGGCCCGCGAGGAGCTGGGCACCGACGACGAGGCCGAGATCCGCCGGATGATCGATGAGGCCAGGGCCGAGAATGCCCGCCGGGTCGAGGCCTTCGCGCAGGCCCTGCGATCGGTCCAGGTCCGCCTCGACGCCCTCGATGCGGGCCGCTGAGACGCGCCCGTGACCCCGGCCGACATCCAGGACGCGCTGACCCGCGCCGACCGCCTGCTCTCCCGCCTGGAGGCGACCCGCGACGGCGACCGCAAGGCCCTCGCGACGAAGACCAGGGCGGTGGCCGCCGCCAAGGGACGGCTCGCCCAGCGCGACGCCGTCGACACCTACCTGCGCGAGTTGCAGCAGGACGCCAACCGGCGCAGCGTCGCGACCTTCGAGACCCTGCTCACCGCCCTCGTCCAGGAGGTGTTGCCCGGCGAGAAGCCGGTGCGCCTGGACCTGACCACCGAGCGCGGCCTGCCGGCCCTCGACATCGCGGTCGAGCGCCCGGATGGCGGCCGCGAGGACGTGCTGGAGGACAATGGCGGCGCGATGACCAACGTGGTCGGCATGGCGCTCCGCCTGATCGCGGTGGTGAAGGCCGGCGTCGGCCGCTTCCTCGCCCTCGACGAGGCCGATTGCTGGATCGCGCCGGACCGCGTGCCGGCCTTCTACCGGGTGCTCGACGACGGCGCCGCCCGGCTCGGTGTGCAGTGCCTGGCGATCTCCCACCACGACGTGGCCGGGTTCGATGCCGGCCTGACGGTCAGCCGGATCGCCGGGCGGCCCGGGACCGGGGTCGCGATCGAGGGGCCGGCGGCGTCCTGCGCGGCGCAGTGGCGCCCTGAGATGCCGGGCTTCCGCTTCATCCGCCTCATCGACGTCCAGGGCTTCGCCGACGCGACCCTGCCGCTCTCGCCCGGGGTCAACGCCCTGGTCGGGCCGAACAACCACGGCAAGTCGACGGTGATCCGGGCCTTGCGGGCGGTGTTCTACGGCGAGGTGCGCGACAGCCTGGTGCGGGCGGGGGCGAGCGCGGGCCGGGTCGAGATCGGCGTCGCCGGGGGCCGGGTGCTCCGCTACGTGCGCCAGCCGAAGCGCACGCCGGTCAACCTGTGGTCGCTGCACGAGGCGGACGGGTCGCTGGTACAGGAGAACGGCACGACCTTCGAGACCGGCGGCCGCGACGTGCCGGCATGGGTCGAGCGGCTCTACGGCATCACCCGGGTCGAGGAGCTCGACGTCCACGTCGCGCACCAGAAATTCCCGGTCTTCCTCCTCGGCGAGAAGCCGGCGCGGCGCTCGGCGGTGCTGTCGATCGGCCGCGAGGCCGGGCTGATCCGCGACATGCAGGCGTTGCAGCGCGAGCGGGTCACCGAGGACCAGCGCACGATCCGCGAGGGCGAGCGCGAGATCGCCCGCCTGCGCGAGACCCTGGCCGCCCTCGACGGGCTCGACGCCCTGGCGGAGACGCTGCACGGGCTGCACGACCAGGCCGGCGCCCTCGCGGCCGAGGCGGCGCGCCTGCGCGACCGGTCGGCCCTGGCCGAGCGCCTCGCCCGCGCCTCCCGCCTCGCGGCCGGCGCCGCCGCCCGGGCGCGCGCCTTGGCGGACCTGCCGGGGCCGGAGGTCGGGGCCGAGCTGGGGCGCAGCCTCGCCGAGGCGCGCAACCGCGAGGCCCTGGGCCGACGGGTGCTCGCCGCCGCCACGGATCTCGCCGTGGCACGGGGCAGGGTGGCGGCGCTGGCGGACCTGCCGCCGGAGGCGCCGTCCCCTCAGGACTCGGCGCAGGCCGCCGCCCACGTCGCCCGGCTGCGCCGCCTGAGAGCCGGCCTCGCGGAGGCGGAAGAGCGGGCGGCGGCCCTGCGCGACCTCCCGGCACCGCCCGCGCTCCGGCCGGACGCCGCGGCGACGCGCCAGCGCCTCGCCGAGATCGGTCGCCGCCTCGCCGAGGCGGAAGACCGGAAGGCGGCGGCCCGGGACGGCCTTGCCGCCGCGGAGGCCGAGATGGCGGAGGTTCTGGCCTCGACCGGCGGACGCTGCCCCGCCTGCGGCACGCCCGCCGCGCCCGCCGCCCTCCTCGCCGGCCACCGCCACGCCCGGGCGGGGGAGGCGGCATGATCCTCGGACGCGAGCGGCTCGACGCCGCGCCGGTGTCGTGCGCCGGCCTCCTCGTCATCGGCGACCCCCACGTCTCGTCCCGCCGGCCGGGCCGGCGCAAGGATCCCGACTGGCCGGCGCCGGTTCTGGCCAAGCTCGAGCATTGCGTGGCGCTCGCCAACGGCCGCGACCTCGCGCCCCTGCTCCTCGGCGACCTGTTCGAGCGGCCGGTGGAGCCGGACGAGAGCCTGAAGTCGCGCCTGATCCGGATCCTCAAGGGGTTCCGGCACCGGCCGCTCGCCAATGTCGGCAACCACGACATCCGCCACACCCGCCTCTCCGACGGCGACAGCCTGGCGATGCTGGCGGTGAGCGACGTCCTCGACGCCGTGCCGGAATCCGGCCCGGCGGCGCATTACGCCGTGCAGGAGCGCCTGATCGGCCTCGGCGCCACGCCCTTCGGGCAGGCGATCCCGTCCGACGCGCGCGGGCTCTTCCCGGGGGCCGACCACACGATCTGGCTCACCCATCACGATCTCGCCTTCGGGGCAGGCTATCCCG
>NZ_LABZ01000370.1 GCF_001043955.1 Methylobacterium tarhaniae
GGCGGGCGGGCTCGCCGCGGGGAGCGGGAGGGCTGGATGCTGGGATCATCGGGATCTCTCGGGGCAGGATCTCTCGGGGCAGGATCCTTTGGGGCAGGATCCCTCGGGACAAGATCCCTTGGGGGTTGACGAATCAATAGGAGCGGCGTGCGCCCGGGATCGGCGGCGGAACGACGAAGACCCCGCCGGGCGCGGCAGGCGGGACGATGCCCGGCCCGTAGGGATTGTAGGGATTGTAGCCGTAGCGGTCGTCCCGGTCCCGGAACCGGTCGTCCCGCCAGCGGCCCTCGGCGTCGCGGCGGTCGCGCTCGCTCCAGTCGCGGTCGCGGTCGCGGCGCCGGGGCAGGATCTCGTCCGGGTCGGGGCGATCGAAGTCCCGCCGGGCCCGGTCGCGGCGGTCGAGATCCCGCGGACCGTCGTCGTCGCCGAAGCGCGGGCGGTCGCCGTCGCGCCGGCCGAAATCGTCACCGGAGCTGCGCCGGGTCGGCGGGCGATCGTCGTCGCTCCACTGCGCCGCGGCGGGACAGGCGGAGAGGCCGGCGAGCAGGGCCGCGGCGAGCAGGGTTCTCATAGGGCGGGCGGTCCTCGGGGGGGGGAAGGCGGCCCTTGGGTAAGACGACCGACGGGCCGGGTTCAATCA
>NZ_LABZ01000371.1 GCF_001043955.1 Methylobacterium tarhaniae
CCGCTCATAACGGTCTGGTTGCAGGTTCGAGTCCTGCCGGGCCCACCATCCCTCCCTCTCTGTGGAGCGATAGACCGCCCCCTTCCCCGAAATATACGGGGACAGTTATGGGGACGAGAAACGCGCCAAAACCCCGCCCGAAATGCCATCCGGCGGAGTGGTCGGCGACGCGGGATCGGGGCTCGCGGCCCCTTCCGGAACGGTCACGGATCCACCGTCTCACCCCGCGTTGACAACTCCAAGCGCGTTGGGTCACGGCACCCTGCGTTCTGAGGAACGTTCACTCGATCCCGAGTTCCGCGAGAAGTTCGGCCCGGATTGCAGTAGATGATTCGGCTCTGCTCCCGCCAAACACCGACAACGATGAAGCAGGACGGCGATTTCTCATGGAAATCCTTGAGCGAAGACGCAAACGATCGCTGCGTACCGGCCGATAAGCAGTAAAAATCCTCAAGGAGGATGAACTTGGCGAACTTAATCGCCTGCGGGGCGGCGATGATGTCGTCGACGTCGTCGAGATCGATCTCCAGTCGCTTGGTGCTGCCGACGGTCAACACCGCGATGATGTCGCTGCATCTGGCCGAGATCAGCCAGCAGGTCGCCGAGGGCGCGCACGCGATCCTGGTTCTGGACGGCGCCGGCTATCACGGCACAGCCAAGACACGCCGCCCGCGCGGCCTGGTGGTGCCGGACACCATCACGTTGCTGCATCTGCCGGCATCGTCTCCCGAGTTGAACCCGATGGAACTGGTCTGGCAGTCCCTGCGCCAGAACACGCTCGCCAATCGGGTGTTCCGCGACGACCGGCAGATCGTCAACGCCTGCTGCGACGCTTGGAACTTCTTTGCCAACGATCCAGACCTCGTCGCGTCCATCACCTCGCGTCATTGGGCACAGGTCAAACTCCGGGGCCGTTGGTATTGAGCCCGTAGAGCCTGTTTCCATCTAGCGCGGGCCGAGCACGGCCGAGCATGACACTCGGCATCCCGGATCCTCGCCCACATCCGCCGGTGGAATCGTCTCGGGATCCCGAAACCTCGGCTCGCGTCAATCCTCCGGGATCTCGCCCGGCGGCAGCAGGTCGGGGCCGGGCGAGGCCTCCTGCCGGCGTGGCGGGGCGGCGGGAGCGGCCGGGGC
>NZ_LABZ01000372.1 GCF_001043955.1 Methylobacterium tarhaniae
TATCGCGGCTACGGCTATCGCGGTGGCTACGGGCGCGGGCTCGGCTACGGTCTCGCCGGGGTCGGCCTCGGGCTCGGGCTCGGCTACGGCCTCTCCAATGTCGGCTATTATGGCGGATATGGCGCGACGTATGGCGGCTGCGGCCCCTACGCGTACTACGACGACGTGTACGGGACCTGCATCTCGTACGGATACGGCTACTGACGCGCATCGCGGAGCGTCCGCTTCATGAGACGCGGCCGGGCGGGTCCCGCCCGGCCTCCGATCCAGGTCCGACGGAGGAGCGCCATGGCCGATTCACCCAAGCCCGGGGACAAGGCGGATCCCGGCACGCCCGGCACCGGCGAGAATCTCTGCCCGCATTGCGCCGGCACCGGCCGGATCCAGGGCGAGCCCTGCCCGGACTGCGCCGGCACCGGCACGGTGACCGAGCCGATCGGCGGGGCCTGAGGCGAGGACGGGCCGCGATCCTCGCCCGGCCTCAGGGCGCCAGGATGATCTCCGCCAGCGCCAGAGCCTTGGCCATGGCCGCCTCGGTCTTCGGCGTCGGCGGAGCCGGCAGCTGGGCTTCCTGCCGCAGCGCCTCCAGCACCGCCTCCCGGGCGTTCGGGTCCCGCTGCACCCGCTCGCGCAAGAGGGCAGACACGATCAGCTCGAGGGCGCCCAGGCGTGCCTCGACGTCGTCCTCGAAGGTGAGCGGCGCGCTCATCGATCATCCCCCCGGTGGCTCACGGCCTCACTCCCGGATCTCGTCGATCCGCGCGGCGAGGAGCCGGATCTTGCACGACGAGGCGAGCTGCCCCGCCGCCGAGCCGCCATGGTAGTCGAAGTCGTAGAGGCTGTCGCAGTGGCGCCGGAAGTACTCTTCCCATGCGCCTTGCGCGGCGAGGAAGGCCTTGCGCCAGTTCTCCGCATCGTCGCGTCCGGCCAGGCTGCCGGGGCTCGCCGGCCGGGTGGCGACGGCCGCGATGGCGGCGAGCTTGCGCTCCACCAGGGTCCCGAGCCGCTCCCGCAGCGCCTTGGCGGCCTCGTCGAGGCACGCCCCCTTCCGGTATTCCGGCTGCGCCTTGCCGGCGCAGGCGCGGATGGTCGCCGCCGCGGAGACGGGCTTGTCCGCCGGCGCGGCCGCGGCGGGCGCCGCGGACGCTGCCGCCAGGGCGAGCACGAGGCCCGCCGCGCACAGGTCGTGCCTCATCCGAACCAATGCCCCAGCCAGTCGCCGCCGGCCAGCGCGACGCCGACCGCCGTGATGGCCGCTCCGGTCAGGAGCAGCAACACCTGCTCGCGCGACGGCAGGCGGCGTCCCCGCGCCTGCCGCCAGGGATTGGTGAGGCCCATCCTACTCGGCCGCGGCTTTGCGCGGGCGGCGGCGCGGCGCGGGCTTCTCCGCCGGAACCTCGGGCGCCGCGGGAGCCGGTTCCTCGACGGCCGCCTGGGCTGCCGCCGCGGCATCGCGCCGGCGCTGCCCGAGGCCGAGGCTCTTGGCCAGCGCCGAGCGCTGGGCGGCGTAGCTCGCCGCGACCATCGGGTAATCGTGCGGCAGGCCGAACTTCTGGCGATAATCGGCCGGCGTCAGGCCCTGCGAGGTCAGGTGCCGCTTGAGCGAGCGATACGGCTTGCCGTCCAGGAAGCTGATCAGGTGGTCGGGCGTGATCGACTTGCGGATCTGCGCCGGGGTCGCCCGGGTGTCCTCGATCGGCGCGGCCGCCGGCTGGCCGAGCGCCGTCAGCGAGGCATGCACCGACGCGATCAATCCCGGTAGCTCCGCAACCTGAAGATTGTTGTTCGCGACATAGGACGAGACAATGTCGGCCGCGAGGCCGACGAACTCAGACTGCTGCTCCAGGTTGACGTCCGACACGAGGTTCCATCCCGATCTGAGCAACCCGGTTCGTTCCGAGTCGTCCAGGCATATCGGGCAGAGTGCGTGCTCATCAAGTGAAACCATGCCGCTTCCAAGGAAAATCTGTGTATCGCGACCGGTCTCTGATTTTTTCCGATCGGTCTTCGCCCGGCGCCCGCTGGTCCCGCCGTTGGTCAGGCACCGCGCGCTCCGCCTCCTGCACCGCCCCCGTCGCCGCCTCAGCCTTCATGCCCGGACAGCGAGACCGCGTCGGCCGGCCGGCCTCTGACCCGAAACCTTTCGGACAGGCCGGCGCAGGCCCGGATTGATCGCGCCTCGGCCGGCGATCGGGCCCTGGCCCACCCCGCGCGGAGGTCGCGCAAGAAGGCCTTGACCGGCCCGGCGAACCGGCCTATCAGCACCGCACCCGAGGCGGTGACGCGCCACCCCGGACAGACGGAAGCCTCCTCTGATCCACTGCGCGTAACGCTTCGTTGGGGGATAGTTTAACGGTAGAACAGCGGACTCTGACTCCGTTAGTCGTGGTTCGAATCCACGTCCCCCAGCCACCTTATTCTTCAGGTGTTTGGCGCCAGATCGTTAACCGGCGTGGCAAGCGGTCAGACAAACCCGCCCGCCCGGTTAGACACTCCCCTCGCGCTTCCTGTCCTCCTCATCCAGCTTGGTCACCACCCCGCGCAGCTTCGGCTCCAGGTCGGCCTCCCGCGAGGAATGCGCTGCCGTGCCCCCGGTCTCCTGGCTGTCCTCGCCGGGAGCGAGGCCGTCGATCCCCTGGCACGACTGAGGTTCGACGCCTTTCTGTGCCGCGCCGAGGGAGTGCCGACCATCTGGTGCGCCGGACGCCGTCGCACACCGCGCGGCGCCACCGCTGCGACGGCGGCCCCGCCCTTCACCCGGCCCGGCTCCGCTCGGCCGCATCCCTCCCCCACACTCCGCACCGCTATCGCGGCCGTCACCGATCCCTGGCCCGACCCGGCGCGCGATCCCCTCGGTGAGCCGGAGCGGCTGCCCGTCACCGTCCACCGCTGCACCGATCTCCTGGAGCGCGAGGCCAGCCACGGTCGCCTCTCGGCCGAGGCCGACCTGGTCGGGCGCGTGCTGCAGGTGGCCTTCGAGCGCCGGAGCGAACTGCGCGGGTCGGGCTCGCCGGAGGGCGGCGACCGGGTCGACCACACCGTGGCGCATGAGCTGGCGATCCTGCTGGCCATCGATGACGAACGGGTGGTCGAGGGGTTGCTCGACCGGCTGCGCGAGGCGGTCGGCAATGTGGGCACGCGGTTCCTGCGCCAGGTCCTGGCCGAGGACCGGGATTCGCCGGCATCGCCCACGGGCTCGGCCGCGGCGACGGGCGGGCGGCGGTGGCCGGGGTGGCGCAGCGTTTTCGCGATCTCCTCGAGGACGTGGCGGCGGATTGGCGGCGGATTGTCTGGCGCGGCCATCGGGCCAGGGGCGGGAGACGGGCCGGATCGTCGGCTCGGCCGCGGCGCCGG
>NZ_LABZ01000373.1 GCF_001043955.1 Methylobacterium tarhaniae
TCTGGCTCGACGCCGACTCGAACATCGTCGATCGCATCGATTACGATGTCATCGCCCGCAGCATTCCTGAATACGCGATGGTCTCTTATCTCGGACGCTCGTGGCGGTATACAGAGTGCGGGTATGTCGGCTATAACATGCGGCATCCTCTGACGGCCGCGTTCGCCGAGACCATCGTCCAAATGTACACATCTGGTGCAGTTTTTTCTTTGAAGGAATGGCACGACAGTTACGTCTTCGATGTAGTGCGCCTTTATTTTGAGCGTTATTTCGGCGTTCGCAATTTTAATATCGCCAGGTACGTAGATGATCTTGATCACGTATTTCTGAATACCGAGCTTGGCCTATACATCGATCATATGAAGGGTCCGCGCAAATCCCAAGGAAAAAGTCGGCTCGATGACCGTATCGTAACATATAAAACTGCTGAGAAAGATCCTAGCCGGGCAGATGCCGCAGACGACACGGATAATAATGCGACCTCTCCGACGATTGAGCAACCCGTCACTATCAATACGGATAGTCGCGAACTATCGGTCGCGCTGGTCGGCAACCATGTTGTTTTGACGCCGCTTGCACCACAGCAGCCAATCGACGTTATTATTAAAATAGATAGCGAAATCATCGGCTCACGGCAAGTCCATGGAACAGAAGATGTGCCAGCTGGAGAGCAGCGCATCGCGTTACCAGCATCACTCTACGATGGGGTCGAGCATGACATCTCGATCTTGGAGCGAAACTCCCGGCAGATTTTAGCCACTATCAAGTTTCGCAAATCCGATGAGCCTGCCGGCACGGACCAGCGTTCTAAGATTGCGCGCAGGCCATACATCTACGCCGAAACAGAATTCAAAGCTGTCGCAGATCTTTTTCATTGTTCACTATTAAGGAATGAAGCTCGCGGCGACTTTATGGATCGTCCGGAAACTCTCGAGCATTTGGGATATGTGGCGAGCACAAAACCGGCTCGTGCGACCGTTGGAATTGTGCTGTTCTGCAGTACGATCAGCGAATTGTGGCATTCCCCGGCCTTGAAGCAATTCGCCGGCGTCGCCGATCTGAATTTCGAGCTGATCGTAGTTTTGC
>NZ_LABZ01000374.1 GCF_001043955.1 Methylobacterium tarhaniae
GCGGCGTGATGAACACGATGGTGTCCAACATGCGCCACGACAGCACCGGGATCGCTGCCACCGAGCAGGTCGGGCAGTCCAAGGTGGTCAATGTCGGCCAGACCGCGATCGAGAATGTCGGCAAGGCCAAGAAGGTCGTGGTCGGCGAGGAGCTGCTGGTCCAGGTCGGCCAGGCCTCGCTGCTGATGAAGAAGGACGGCACCATCCTGCTCAAGGGCGTGACCGTCTACGTCGACGGCTCCGAGCACGTGCAGATCAACGCCGAGATCGTCGACAACAACTGAGGCGATGCGCCGTGGAGATGCGCAACTACACGCCGTTCCCGAACCTGCGGTTCAGCGCGCTGGACAAGGACGGGTCCGAGTTCGGGGTGCTCGTGGTCAAGGGCACCTACCGGATCGAGGCCGGCGGCGGCCTTGCGATCGCCGACGAGCAGGCCCCGCTGGTGCTGACCGACACCTACCACGGGGCGCTCAACACCTCGTCGCTGTGGCTGCCCTCCGACCTCGTCCCGAGGAAGCCCCGCACGGACATCGTCCTGAACGCGGTGGCGCGGGCGCCCGGCGGCCTCGCCCGGCCGTCCTGGACCTGCGGCGTGCGGATCGAGGGCGAGCACGTGCTGGAAAGCCGCCTGCGGGTGACAGGCCCGCGGGTGTGGGAGCCGGTCTGGGGTGTGTCGGAGCGGGCGCGGGCCACGATGAGCGGGGCCGAGAAGCGGCGGGTGTTCGGCGGCTGGCGCCTGACCGAACCGGAGCCGGTGAGCGAGGTGCCGATCCGCTACGAGCTCGCCTCTGGCGGGCTGCTGGCGCGCCCACAGGAGGGCTCGGGCGAGCTCTACCTCGAGGCCGACGAGCGCAACCCGATCGGCTGCGGCTGGATCGATCCCGAACTGACGCCGATCGAGGCGCCCGTGCCGGCGCCGCGGATCGAGGCGGCGGACGCACCGATCCGGGAGCCGCATGTCCGCAATGCCCCGGCCGGGCTCGGGCCGATCCCGCCGGCCTGGCTGCCGCGCCGGCCGCTCGGGGGCACCTACGACGCGCATTGGCTGGAGCAGGTCTGGCCGAACTGGCCGGCCGACTACGACTTCGCCTACCACAACAGCGCGCATCCGGACCTCGTCTATCCCGGCCTGCTGCGCGGCGACGAGGCGGTGATCCTGGACGGCCTGCACGCGGCCGGCAGGACGGAGCTGCGCCTGCCGGGCGACCGCGTGCTGATGCAGCTGCGCGCCGCCGGCCGGGTCGCCCGGCCCGTGCCGATGGCGCTCGACACCCTGGTCCTGGACATCGCCGACCCGGATCCGGCCGAGCATCGCGCCTTCCTGACCTGGCGGGCCACGTTCGACCCGCAGGTGCCGGACGGCCTCGCCTTCGGGTTCGCGCCGCGGCCCGGAGGCACTGCGGCGGAAGGCCGGGACGCGACCCACGAGAGAGGAGCCACGACGTGAGCGACAAGGTCTCGGGCCGGCGCAACGCCACCAACCTGCTGATCACCACCGGCCCGGACGTCTGCCTGACGCCGATGGGCGGGGCGATGGTGCCGGTGGCCTATAGCTGCGTGGCGTTCCTGGAGCCGGCGGAGCGGCTGTCGTCGAGCGTGCGCAACAACAAGCGCCTCGACTTCCAGCTCAACACCCGCTCGGCCCGCATCACCGGGCACGAGCCCGGGACGGGCAAGGGCGTGAAGGTGCCGGGCTACCTCGCCTACTCGCATGTCGAGACCGCGTCCTCGTCGGTGTTCTCGGAAGGCTTCGCAGTGGTGCGCGACCGCGACCCGGCCTGGCTCAACCACCCGACGCCCGGTCCGCAGGAGCCGCGGCGCGAGGTGGAGGAGCACGAGATCCCCTCGGTCTGGGACGAGGCCTGAGCGTGGTTCGAGGGACGGAGGGCGATCCATGGCCGGCGTGAACCAACCCGGGGGCGGCACGCCGGAACAGCCGGAGATCGCCCTCGACGAGATCATCGTCACGGCGAAGACGAAGAAAAAGAAGCGCCGCAAGGTCCGTCGGCGCAAGGGCGGCAAGCCGCACAAGACCGTCTGGGCCGGCAATGCCCGCGGTCGCACGCATATCGCCCCGGTCGGCAAGCCGCGCGACGGCCGGGCGTGGGGCGTGAACGGCGAGGAGCCGGAAGGGGACGGCACCGACGAGCCGACCGAACCGCCGCCGGGCTACGAGGGACGCGACGGCGGGGCGGAGGGAGCGCCGGGCGGCCCGGACCGGGGACCGGGCCCCGCGGCGTCCCCGGGCTCGCCGGACGGGTCCGGTTCCGGCTCTCCCGGGTCCGCGGGCGGCGGAACGTCCGCCCCCGGCGAGTCCGCCGGCACCGGTTCCGGGGGAGGCTCCGGCACGGCCGGCCGCACCGACGCTGGCGGAGCGTCCGGGGCCGGGGGATCGTCGGGCGCCGGCGGCCTCGGACACCAGGTCTGGGGCTTCGCCAAGGGCGTCACGACGGAGGTCGTCGGCGGAATGGTCGAGGGCGTCGAGTTCATCGGCAAGCAGCTCTACGACTCGAACCCGATCGGCATCGGCGTCAGCGCCTGGGAGTGGGCGACCGGCGGCACCGCTCCCGATTACCTCCCCAATTACGGCCGCGGCGTACAGCGCATCGTCGATGTCGGCGTGGGTTTCTACGTGCTCGCGCGCGATCCGAGCCTGGCCTGGCAGGACATCGCGCAGCAATGGGAGCGGGGCGAGTACGGCGAGGCGATCGGCACCGCCACCGGCCGCATCGGCTCGCTGGTCGGCGCGCCGGAGGCGGCGGGCGCCAAGCTCGCCGGCCAGCTCGGCACGATCGCCGGCGCGGCGCGGCGCGGCGCGGCGCGGCGCGGCGCGGCGCGCAAGATGGGCGAGCTCGGGCAGGCCGGCAAGGTCGCCGAGGCCAGCCTCGACGCCGCCCGCAGCAGCGGGAAGTGGGGCGACGTCGTCAAGGGCATGCGCGAGGGCGGCGCCCTCGACGATTTCCTGAAGAAGGCGACGCCGGAGGAGATCGACGCCCTCGAGAAGAGCGGGGCGATCAGCAAGGCCGAGGCGGCCCGGGCCCGCAAGGCCAGGGCCGACGGCGACCGCACCAAGGGCGAGAAGGACGACGCCGAGACCGAGGCCGACAAGAAGGACCCCAAGGCCAACGGCGAGCCGGTCGTGGTCAGCCGCGGCGAGTATATCGAGACCTGGGAGGAGGTCCGCCTCGACGGCACCATCCCGCTCGAGCTGCGCCGCAGCTACGGCCACCAGCGCGGCACCGACGGCCCGCTCGGGCGCAACCGCACCTCGCTGCTCGACGTCACCGTGGAGGTGCGGGCCGACAACAAGCTCCTCTACCGCGACGAGGAGGGCCGCCGCGTCGTGTTCGCGCGGCCGTTCGGGTTCGAGCCCTCGCGCAACGCCCGCTACCGCCACCTCGCCCTGACGGCGCCCTGGCTCAAGCAGCTGCGCCTGTCCGACGGGCGCCTGACCCGCTGCTTCGCGCAGGGCAAGGACCGGGTCTACCGGCTGACCGCGATCGAGGACCCGCACGGCAACCGCATCGCCCTCGTCCGCGACGACCAGGGCCTGCTCCTGCGCGCCGAGCACAGCGACGGCTACGCGCTCGTCTTCGCCAACGACGCGCAGGGGCGCCGCCGCTCGGTGACCCTGGCGATGGGCGGGGCCGAGCGCCGCCTGGTGGACTACGCCTACGACGCCGCCGGCAACATGCTGAGCGCCGACTGCGCCACCGCCTTCAGCCTCACCTACGCCTACGATGCCCGCGGCCGGCTCGTCCGCTGGCAGGACGCCGTCGGCCGCACCTGGTGCACCTACGCCTACGACGAGCACGACCGGGTCGTCGCCACCGGCACGAGCGGGCCGTGGAACGGCGACACCTTCGCGTACGACGCGCAGGCCCGGCGCACCCTCTACCGGCCCGGCGGCGGCGAGGCGGTCGAGCGCACCGACTACGACGCCGACGAGAACGTGCTGGCCGAGACCGACGGCCTCGGCGCCGAGACCCGGCACGCCTACGAGGACGGCTACCGCACCCGCAGCATCGACCCCCTCGGCCACGTCACGCGCTTCGCCTACGACGCCGACGGCAACGTCACCGAGGTCGTCGATGCCGAGGGGCGGCGCACGCGGTTGCGCTGGAGCGGCCCGGGCCAGCTCGACCTCGTGCTGCAAACGGGCGGCGGCGCCTGGCGCTACGAGCGCGACCGCCACGGCAACGTGGTCGCGGCGCGCGACCCGCTCGGCGCCGAGACCCGCTTCGACTGGACGCCGGCCGGCCGGCTCGCGGCGATCCACCATCCCGACGGCACCGTCGAGCGGCGCGACTACGACGCGCAGCACCGCCTGATCGCCGTGACCGACCCGAAGGGCGGCGTGACGCGCCTGTCGCGCGACGACCCGTTCGGCCGGGTGACCGCCGTCACCGACCCGCTCGGGGCGCAGACCCGCACCGTCTACGACGACGCCAAGGGCGTTCCGCTCGACACGCCCTCGGCGGTGATCCGCCCGGACGGGGTGACGATCCGGCGCCGCTTCGACGGCGAGGGCCAGGTCGCCGAGGTCGTCGACGGCGAGGGCCGCGTCACCCGCTACGCCTATGGCCCGTTCGACGAACTCCTCTCGGTCACCGATCCCGGCGGCGGCGTCCTCACCCTGGCCTACGACGTGCGCGGGCTCCTCGTCGCCGTCACCAACGCCCACGGCCGGACCTACCGCTACGACCGCGACGGCGCCGGCCGCGTGGTGGCCGAGACCGACTTCGACGGCCGCACCCTGCGCTACACCCGCGACGCGGCCGGCCGCGTGGTCGAGCAGGAGAACGGCGACGGCGCGCGCGTGACTTACGCCTACGACCGCTCGGGCCTGCTGGTCGCGCGGCGCGGCTACGCGGCCGGGATCGACCCGCGCACCGGCCCCGCGGAGGTGGAGGAGCGTTTCGCCTACGACGCGCGCGGCCTGCTGGTGCGGGCGGAGAACGGCGACGGGGTGGTGACGGTCGCGCGCGACGCCACTGGGACGAGCGTCAA
>NZ_LABZ01000375.1 GCF_001043955.1 Methylobacterium tarhaniae
CAGGGGTTGAGCCCCGCCGGGGAGCTGCGCGTCACCACCGCAGCCTCGCTCCTCACCGGCCTGCTGACCCCGATCCTCGCCGCGTTCTGCGCCCGCTGCCCGGAGGTGCGCCTCGACGTGGTGGTGTCGGAGCAGGCGCTCAACCTCGCCAAGCGCGACGCCGACGTGGCCCTGCGTGCCACCAACGATCCGCCCGACACCCTGGTGGGGCGGCGCCTCGCCACCATCGCCTGGGCCCTCTACGGCCGGACCGACCTCGACCGGAGCGTGCCCCTGAGCGGGCAGCGCTGGGTCTCCCCGGCGCCCCGGCTCGGTGCCGCCGCGGCGGCGCGCTACGTCCAGGAGCGCACCGCGCCCGAGCACGTGGTCCTGCGCCTCGATACGGTCCAGGGTCTTGCCGACGCGGTGGAGGCCGGAATCGGCATCGGTCCCCTGCCCTGCGTGATCGGCGACCGCCGGCCCGGTCTGGTGCGGCTCTCGGACCCCGAGCCCGCGCTCGATGCCGGGCTCTGGCTTCTCACCCATCCGGACCTGCGCCGCGCCGCCCGGGTGCGTGCCTTCCTCGACTTCGTCGGTGACGCCATCGCCCGCG
>NZ_LABZ01000376.1 GCF_001043955.1 Methylobacterium tarhaniae
GCGCCCTGGATCTTGCCGCCGAGTTCCTGGGCGGCACCGGTGATGCGGTCCGTATCGACCATGGGATGACTCCTTGGGTTTCGTTCGGGAGGGGCGGCGCCACCGAGGGCGCCGGGTGACGTCTGGCGTCAGTCCTTGCGAGGCCCGGTCTCCCGCGGGGACCTCACCTCGTCCTTCTGACGCCGGCCCTCGGCCTCGATCCGGACATCGCCGGTGAGCTTGCCGATGGCCTCCTTCACCGAGCCTTTGATCTGCTCGGCGGAAGTCGTTGGTGCGCGCTTGGTCATGAGCACCCCGTAGAGACTGAGAAAGCTCCGACCGGACCGCAGATGTGCGTCCGTCGCGCGCGTTCAATGGTAAGGAAATACTGGTAGCGTAAACGTCAGCTACCAGAGGCCTGGAGCGGGAAGCCGTGCTCCCGCCCCCACAGGATCACCTCCGTGCGGCGATGCACGCCGAGCTTGCGGTAGAGCGCGGCGCCGTGGTTGCGGACGGTGTTGCGCGACAGGCCGAGCTTGCGGGCGATGCCGTCGTCGTCGAGGCCCGAGCAGATCAGGTTCAGGATCTGCCGCTCGCGCAAGGTCAGGTCGGGCACCGCGGCGCCGGGCGCCTCGCGGCCGG
>NZ_LABZ01000377.1 GCF_001043955.1 Methylobacterium tarhaniae
GTCTCGTGGGCTCGGGGGTGAACGGGTTGTCCTCGCCCCAGAATGCGAAAGTGTAGCCCATCACCGTATAGATCTGGGAATTGAGGTTGCCGGTGCCGAAATCACCAGGCTTGACGACGCCCGGCAGCTTGCCGTTCTCTCCGTCATGGGGGTGGCCGAGGCCCAGGCTGTGACCGATCTCGTGGATCCAGGTTTCGGAATAGGTGCCGAGGCGAACCACGTCGGCGGCCCCTTTCACACTGTCCGGGTTGATACCCACCGCGGTTTCCAGCGAGGTCACGCCCGGGGAGGGCGTACCGGATTCGCCGCCTCCGCCCACATCGAGCCGCTGGATCAGCTGAGCCTGCTCCACCGTCCCCTCGACGAAATCGACCGCCGCGAAGTTACTGACGCTGTCGTAGATCTCTTTGTAGAACGCCTTCCAATCGCCTTCGTCGAAATCATCGATCCCGTTCGCATCGATATCCTGCGCCTTGAACCCGTAGGTCAGGGTCGCGGCGTTCCAGGCCCCGCCGATGATAAGGCTGTCCACGACGGCATTCCCCGTCAGGGCGACGGGTTTGAAGAGGTCGGCCATGGATCGATCTGTCCCGTGGGGAGAAGAAGCTTGGCCGTTCAATCTGGCCGGGCCAGTCCCTAATCACGACGGCATGTCATAAACAATTGTTGGTCGCGCCCGTCGGTGGCGAACCGTGCGATGCGGTAGGGG
>NZ_LABZ01000378.1 GCF_001043955.1 Methylobacterium tarhaniae
CGAGCTCGGGCGTCGTCGCGACCCGGGTGGGGTGGGCGTGAGGCGGATCTCGGCTTCGCCCAAGTGCCGCAGCCCAAGTGCCGCAGCCCAAGTGCCGCAGCCGAGATGCTGCACGAGCCCAAGTGCCGCGCGGCACTTGCGCCCGCGCGGCACTTGGGCTCGTGCAGCATCTCGGCTGCGGCACTTGGGCTGCGGCACTTGGGCTGCGGCACTTGGGCGAAGCCGAGATCCGCCTCACGCCCACCCCACCCGGGTCGCGGCGGCGCGCGGCTCGGGCGTCGTCGCGTAGCGGCCCTTCCCGTCGGCCTTGGCGCGGTAGAGCGCCGCATCGGCCTCGGCGAGGAGCGCCTCCGGCCCCATCCCCGGCATCGCCCAGCCGATCCCGATGCTGAGGCCGATGCCGACCCCGAAACCGTCCGGCCCGAGCTCGTAGGGCACCTTCACGGCCTCGATCAGGCGCGCCGCGTCTCGCCGTCGCGATGACCCCCTTGTGCGACCTGCCGCTGAAGACCGTGTTGCCGATCCATCGCGCCGACGCCTGGTACCTGACGGGCACGCTCCTGGGTCTGA
>NZ_LABZ01000379.1 GCF_001043955.1 Methylobacterium tarhaniae
GGTCGGCCGAGATCAGGGGCGCGACATGGGCGGTCGGGGGAGAGCGGAACGGCATCCACTTCATCGGGCGAGAACTCCGTCAGCGGCGGGCGAGGCGCGCGTGGTCCTGCGGCTGGGGCGGCCGGCCCGCCCCCTCTACCTGCGCGGGCCGGACGCCCAGCCGCAGGACCACGCGCGCCTCGCCCGCCGCTGACGGAGTTCTCGCCCGATGAAGTGGATGCCGTTCCGCTCTCCCCCGACCGCCCATGTCGCGCCCCTGATCTCGGCCGACCGGGCCGGGGAGCTCGCGGCGCTCCACGCCACCGCCTTCGCGCGCCCCTGGGAAGCCGACGAGTTCGAGCGGATGCTGTGCGAGCGCGGCCACATGGCCCATGCCCTGATGCTCGGCACGGTGATCGGCGGCTTCGTGCTCTCGCGCCAGGTGCTCGACGAGGCGGAGATCCTCACCATCGTGCTCGGCCCCGCCTCCCGCGGCGCGGGCCTGAGCCGCCAGCTCCTCCGGTCGCACCTCGTCGCCCTGGAGGATGCGGGCGTGCGCCGGGTCCATCTCGAGGTCGATGACGGCAATGCCCCGGCGCTCGCCCTCTACCGCCGCCTCGGCTTCACCGAGACCGGTCGCCGGGCGAGCTACTATGCCCGGCCCGACGGCAGCCGCGCCAACGCGATCATGATGCAGGCGGCTTTGGGCTGACGCAGCGCCCGGCGACCGATTCCAGCCGGGACCTGACCTGCCCTTGCGTCAGAACTGAGATGGGCGGCGTCGGGCGCTGCGTCAGCCCAAAGCCGCCTGCATCATGATCGCGTTGGCGCGGCTGCCGTCGGGCCGGGCATAGTAGCTCGCCCGGCGACCGGTCTCGGTGAAGCCGAGGCGGCGGTAGAGGGCGAGCGCCGGGGCATTGCCGTCATCGACCTCGAGATGGACCCGGCGCA
>NZ_LABZ01000038.1 GCF_001043955.1 Methylobacterium tarhaniae
TCGCATCTAAATATAACATAGAATATGCATATTAGTTTTTTTTTTTTTTTTAAAAAAAAAAGAGGAAAAGCGAACTCTGGTCGGGTCTCGGGGGCGGGGAGAGGTATAAAAGAGACAGTCCCCCGCCCGCCCCCCGGGCGCCCGCCGCGCTCGAGCGAGGCACGGGCGCCCCACCCGCGAAAATTGACTTTCCGAACCGGATCACCGACACGGGCGCCCGCCGCGACCGGCGCCGGTCGGGTGGCCCGGCCGGCGCCGCGGGCGTCGGGAATCCCCGGTTCGGAGCAGTGCATTGACGAGCCTTGCCGCCGGGCGCCGCCCCGGCCGCGCCGCCTCCGTGGGCCTCCTCGCGGAGCGCCTCCTCGATCTCGGGGCGCGCAGCCACGGCGCGGCCTGCGCGCTGCTCGTCGCGCTGTCGCTGGCCTGCTTCCTGCCGGGCTTCGCCTCGCTCCAGCCGATGGACCGGGACGAGCCGCGCTTCGCCCAGGCCTCGAAGCAGATGCTGGAATCGGGCGACCTCGTCGACATCCGCTTCCAGGGCGAGGCCCGGCACAAGAAGCCGGTCGGCATCTACTGGGCCCAGAGCGCGGTCGTCGCCGCCGGCGAGGCGCTCGGCGTGCCGGGCGCCCGCACCGCCATCTGGCTCTACCGCATCCCCTCGCTCCTCGGCGCGCTCGGTACGGTGCTGCTCGGCTACTGGGCCGCGCTCGCCTTCCTGCCGCGGCGCCAGGCCTTCCTCGCCGCCGCCCTCGTCGGCGCCTCGGTCATGCTGTCGGCCGAGGCGCGGCTCGCCAAGACCGACGCGCTGCTGACCGCCTGCGCGGTCGCCGCCATGGGGGCTCTCGCCCGGGCCTGGCTCGGCCGCACCGCCGCGATGCGGCTGCCGGCCACCACGGTCCTGACCTTCTGGTTCGCGGTCGCCCTCGGCATCCTGGTCAAGGGGCCGATGGTGCCGCTCTTCGCCGGCCTCGCGGCCCTGTGCCTCTCGGTCTCCGCCCGCTCCGGCGCCTGGCTCAAGGCGCTCCGGCCGGGCCTCGGCCTCGTCCTGGTGCTGGCCCTGGTGGCGCCGTGGTTCGTCGCCATCACGGTCAAGAGCGGCGGCGCCTTCTACGGCGAGGCGGTGGGCCACGACATGCTGGGCAAGGTCGGCACCGCGCAGACCCAGCACTGGGCGCCGCCGGGCACCTATCTCCTCGTCATCTTCGCCACCTTCTGGCCCGCCGCCGCCTTCGCGGCGATGGCGGTCCCGTTCGCCTGGGCGCATCGCCGGGAGGACGGGGTCGCCTTCCTGGCCGCCTGGGTGCTGCCGTCCTGGCTGGTCTTCGAGGCGGTGCCGACCAAGCTGCCGCATTACGTGCTGCCGCTCTGCACCGCCCTCGCGATCCTCGCCGTCATGGCGGTCGCCCGCGGGGCGGTCCACCGCGACCGGCCGGGCGCGCGGTGGGTGGCGCTCCTGGTGCCGTTCATCCCCGCCGGCCTGACGATCGGCCTCGGCGTCGCCGCCTGGCGCCTCGACGGGGTGATCCCGTGGGCGGGGCTGCCGCTCCTTCTCGCCGCGAGCGCGGTGGCCTTCCTCGCCTGGCGCGCCTTCGTGGACGGCTTGCCCGAGCGGGCGCTGGCGATCGCGGTGCTCGCCGGGGCGCTGCTGGGGCCGGCGGTGTTCGGGCTCACCCAGCCGGCGCTGGCCGCCCTCAAGGTCTCGCCGCGGCTCGCCGCGCTGCGCGACGCGCTGCCCTGCCCGAGCCCGAAGGTCGGGACGCTGGGCTACCGCGAGCCGAGCCTGGTCTTCCTGATCGGCACCGACCTCGCGATGCTCGATTCCGCCGAGGAGGCCGCCGCCTTCCTGGCCCGGGGCGGCTGCCGCCTCGTCTATGTCGAGGACCGCTTCGCCACGGCCTTCGCGGCGAGCCAGGCCGGTCCTTCGCCCCGGCAGGTCGGCCGCGTGACGGGCTTCAACATCAACGGCGGCAAGCCGGTCGGCCTGTCGGCCTATGCGGTGACGCCGTGATCCAGCCCCTGCAAGAAAGCGCAAACGCCATGGCCGATCGGGAGGCGATCCGCCTCAGCGTCGTGGTGCCGGTGAAGAACGAGGCCGGCAACATCGCCCCCCTGGTCGCCGAGATCGCGGCGTCCTGCGCGGCGTTGAGCCCGTTCGAGATCATCTACGTCGACGACGGCTCGACCGACGCCACGCCGAAGGCCCTGGCGGACCTGCGGGCGCGCCATCCGGGCCTGCTGCGGGTGCTGCGCCACCGCGAGAGCTGCGGCCAGAGCGCGGCGGTGCGCACCGGGGTGCTGGCGGCGCGGGGCGAGCTGGTGGCGACCCTCGACGGCGACGGCCAGAACGATCCGGCCTTCATCCCGGCCCTGGCGGCGGCGCTCGCCGCGGCGGGGCCGCGTGCCGGGCTGGCCCAGGGCCAGCGGGTCGGCCGCAAGGACGGGCGGCTGAAGATGATCCAATCGCGCATCGCCAACGGGGTGCGCGGCCGCATCCTCAAGGACGCGACCCGGGATACCGGCTGCGGCCTGAAGGTCTTCCGCCGGGCGGTGTACCTGCGCCTGCCCTATTTCGATGCGCTCCACCGCTTCATGCCGGCCCTCGTCGCCCGCGAGGGGTTTGCGGTCGTCCACGCCGACGTGGTCGACCGGCCGCGCTTCACCGGCCGCTCGAATTACGGCCTGTTCGACCGGCTCTGGGTCGGCATCCTCGATCTCGCCGGGGTGTGGTGGCTGATCCGCCGCCGGCGCCGGGTGCCGGAGGTCGTGGCGGCAGAGACGGAGTAACCCGATGGTCGCCGACATCATGCACGGGCTCAGCGCCTATTTCTGGTCGCTGTTCACCGGCCCGGTCGATCTCGTGCTGCTGGTCGGCCTCGTGGGGCAGGGGCTGTTCACCGCCCGCTTCCTGGTCCAGTGGGTCGCCAGCGAGCGGGCCGGGCGCAGCGTGATCCCGCTCTCGTTCTGGTTCCTGTCCCTCGGCGGCTCGGCGGTGCTGCTCGGCTACGCGCTCTACCGGCGCGACCCGGTCTTCATCCTCGGCCAGAGCCTCGGCACGGTGATCTACCTGCGCAACCTCGCCCTGGTGTTCCGCGAGCGGCGGAACACCGGCGCTTGAAGGGGCGCCCCGGCGAGCCGGGGCGCATGACGGAGGCGGACCGGCCGTCAGCCCTTCTTCTTGTAGTCGAAGGCCGGGGCCTTGTTCAGCTCGTCCTTGGTGGCGTTCACGACCGCCTTCCAGCTGTCGCCGTCCCGGGTCAGCGTCACGCTGTCGGGGCCGACCGCGACGTAGCGCTCGCCGATGCCGAGGAAGCCGCCGACGCCGAGGATCACCGCCTGCACGGTCTTGCCGTCCACGATCACCAGGTCGGCGATGTCGCCGATGGACTCGTTCTGGGCGTTGGTGACCTTGGTGCCGAGGATGCGCGAGGTCACCGCGGCGGTGGGCTCGAGGGTGACGAACTGCACCGTGGCGGTCTTGACCTGCTGGGTCGTCATCGCGCCGGTCGCGTCCTGCTGCGTCGCGGTCTGGGCCAGGGCCGGCGCGCAGGCGAGGAGGAGGGCGGCCGTCGCGAGGGCGGTCTTCAGCGTCATGGGGTTCTCCGAGGAGGCGCGCGCCCTGGAGCGGCGCGGGCCTTGCGCAGAACGGGCGGGGGCCGGCCGGGTTCCGCATCGTCAGTTTTCCGGCGATCGATCGGCCACCGCATGGTGCAACGCGGCCACGCCGCCCCATCTATGCGGGTGCGGCGCAGCGGTTGCGGCCGGGTCACGGCCAAGAGCCACAGCCAAGTGCCACAGCCGAGTGCCACAGCCGAGAATCAGAGCCGAGGCTCACAGGGGAACAGCATGGACGGTCACGTGTACGGAGCGCTCGGACAGCCGGGCGTCGGGCTCCTGATGGCCATCGTCATCGGTGCGCTGGCGGGCTGGCTGGCGGAGCGCTTCATGAACTCCAACATGGGCCTGCTCGGCAACATCGTGCTCGGCATCATCGGCGGCGTGGTCGGCAACTTCCTGGCGGCCCAGCTCCACATCCCGATCTTCGGGTTCTGGCGCAACCTGATCTCCGCCACCATCGGGGCGGTCATCATCATCGCGGTGGTGCGGGCGGTCCGGGGCGAACGGCGCTACTGACCGTCGGGCCACGGCGGCAGGAACCGCCTCATCGTGCGGCGGCAAGCCCGGGCGGGCGCCGCCGCAGGACGGCGGGAGCACGGATCGACGGCGCGCCGCGCGGCGGCGCGTCACGCCCCATTTGCCCCGGCGGCCCGGACATCTTAAGTCAGAACCGCGCCGCGAGGGGTTCGCGGGCACTTCTTCGTCTCGAAACCCCTTGCCGACCCGGATCCCATGGCCGTCGTCCTCGATCTCCTGCGCAACGACCAGCGCCCGCGTCACCCGGAGAAGGCGCATCGGCCCGATCAGCCGATCCTGCGCAAGCCGGACTGGATCCGCGTCAAGGCGCCGGGCTCGCCGAAATGGGCCGAGACCCAGGCCATCGTGCGCGAGAACAAGCTCGTGACGGTGTGCGAGGAGGCGGGCTGCCCCAATATCGGCGAGTGCTGGGAGAAGAAGCACGCCACCTTCATGATCATGGGGGATACCTGCACCCGGGCCTGCGCGTTCTGCAACGTGCGCACCGGGATGCCGGACGCCCTCGACGCCGCCGAGCCCGAGCGGGTGGCGGAGGCTGTGGCCAAGCTCGGCCTGCACCACGTCGTCATCACCTCGGTCGACCGCGACGACCTCAAGGACGGGGGCGCGGCGCATTTCGCGGCCGTCATCGGCGCGATCCGGCGCCTGAGCCCCACCACCACGGTCGAGATCCTGACCCCCGACTTCCTGCGCAAGGACGGCGCCCTGGAGATCGTGGTGGCGGCCCGCCCCGACGTGTTCAACCACAACCTGGAGACCGTGCCGTCGAAGTACCTGACGGTGCGCCCGGGCGCCCGCTACTTCCACTCCATCCGCCTGCTTCAGCGGGTGAAGGAGCTCGACCCCACCATCTTCACCAAGTCGGGGATCATGGTGGGCCTCGGCGAGGAGCGCAACGAGGTGCTCCAGCTGATGGACGACCTGCGCTCGGCCGAGGTCGACTTCCTGACCATCGGGCAATATTTGCAGCCGACCAAGAAGCACCATCCGGTGCTCTCCTTCGTGACGCCGGACGCGTTCAAGGCCTACGAGACCACGGCCTACGCCAAGGGCTTCCTGCTCGTCTCGGCGACGCCGCTCACCCGCTCCTCCCACCATGCCGGCGAGGATTTCGCCCGGCTCAAGCAGGCCCGGCTCGACCGGCTGGGGACCGTCTGACCCGATGCCGAGCTTCCGCACCACCCGCACCGTCCGCCACAGCCCGACGGAGATGTTCGACCTCGTCGCCGACGTCGAGCGCTACCCCGAATTCCTGCCGCTCTGCGACTCCCTGCGGGTGCTGCGCCGGCAGGAGGGCGAGGACGGCACCGAGACCCTCGTGGCCGACATGGGCGTCGGCTACAAGGCGATCTCGGAGCACTTCACCACCCGGGTCCGCCTCGACCGGCCGAATCTGAAGATCCTGGCCGAGTACATCGACGGCCCGTTCCGCCACCTCGAGAACCGCTGGACGTTTCGCGAAGCGCCGAACGGCGGATGCACGGTCGAGTTCTTCATCACCTACGAGTTCAAGAGCCTGGCGCTCGGCCTGCTCATGGGCAAGATGTTCGACCGGGCGTTCCGCAAGTTCACCGACGCGTTCGAGAGCCGGGCGGACCGGTTGTACGCGCGGGCGTAACGTCACGTCGGGACGGGGCTCGCGCCAGGAAGTCCCGGGCGACCGGCCAGGCTTCGCCCGGGCCCTTAGGCCCAGGCGCTTCGGCCCAGGCACTTCGGCCGTCACCGGTCGAGCCGAGCCAGCCCCCGGCGAAGCCGGCCCGAGGGGAGAAGGCCGCGCGCCTGCCGACAGGCAGAGCAAGCCGCCGCGAGAATCATCCGTCCCTGCGCGCGGAATGTGCGCTGGAACACGCCGGGGGCGGCAGCCCGGGCCTAACCTCCGACTACCTCGCGAGGTCCCGATGCCGCCGCAAGATCGTTCGGCGATCGGCCGCGGCTCTTCGTCCTGCCGCGACCTTCCCCGATGACCCGGCCCCCTTGACCGTCCACGCGAGGCTCCGGAGTCCCACCCTGCCTGAAGGGGGTGCTCGATGACCCATCCGTGGCCCCACCACCACACCGACGGTTCGGTGCACTATACCCATTGCTGGCCCGAGGCCGTCGAGGCCCTGCCGGCCTCCGAGCCGGTGCGGCCCGATTGGCGCCGGCGCCTGCGTGGCGCCGCCGGCATGCTCGGTGCCTCCGGCCTCGCGGCCGGGGCGATCTGGTTCGCCATGCTCTGCGACCCGACCGTCTCCCGCGCCGCCCTGCCGCCCTCGGCGGATGTCTGCACCAATGCCGGCCACGCCGTGCGGGTCTGGTTCGACGCCGAGACCGCGCGGCGCGCCCGCGTCGCGATCGCGCCGCACCAGCACGCCTTCAACAGCATGCTGCTGTGGTACCGCTCGGCGGAAGGCAAATGCGCCGCCGGCCGCACCCAGGAGGCGGTCCGCAGCTTCCAGTCCCTGGAGCGGATGATCGCCGGGTTCGACGCGAACCGCCAGGACCGGGACGAGGCCGGGGAGTAAGCGCTCCCCTGCAGACAGCCCCTTGCGCGCCGCGTCCGATCGCGCTTGGCTCCCCCGGCGATGACGGGAGGGGCGGGATGCCGGATGGTCTGACCTTCGTGCTGGTGCACGGCGCCTGGCACGGCGGCTGGTGCTGGGCGCGCGTCGCCGCGCTCCTCCGGGCGCGAGGCCACCGGGTCTTCACGCCGACCTGCACCGGCCTCGGCGAGCGGGCCCATCTCCTCTCCCGGACCCTCACCCTCGACACCTTCGTGCGCGACGTCGCCGGGGTGATCGCGGCCGAGGAGCTGACGGAGGTCGTGCTGGTCGGCCATTCCTTCGGGGGCCTGGCGATCAGCGGCGTCGCCGAAGCGATGCCGGAGCGGCTGCGCCACCTCGTCTATCTCGATGCGCTGATCGCGGAGCCGGGCCGGGCGCCCTTCGACGGGCTGCCGCCCGAGGTCGTGGCGGCCCGCCGCCGCGCCGCCGCGGAATCGAGCGGAGGCCTGAGCCTGCCGCCGCCTCCCGCGGAGGCCTTCGGGGTGCTCGACCCGGCGGATGCGGCCTGGGTCGAGCGGCGCCTGACGCCGCATCCCCTGAGCACCTACGAGAGCCCGTTGCCGATCCGCGGCCCGGTCGGCAACGGCCTGCCGCGGACTTACGTCGATTGCACCGCGCCGTCCTACGCCACCCTCGACGGCGTCAAGGATCGGGTGCGGCGCCAGCCCGGCTGGGGCTGGCGCGACCTCGCCACCGGACACGACGCCATGGTGAGCGCGCCCGGCCCGCTCGCCGACCTGCTGGTCGAACTCGGCCAAGGCCGAGCCTCGCCCCCCTGAGCCTCGCCCTCTCTCGGCGATGGCCGTCAGCCCATCGTCACCACGGTGCGGCCCGGATCGATCTCGATCAGCCGCAGGCCGAAGCTGCGCCCCTCCTGCGCCTCCCAGTCGGCGAGCACGGCGTTGACCCGCTCGGGGCCCTCCTCGGCCAGGGTGCGGGTGCCCACCGGCTCCTCGATGGCGTGCATGATCTCGCCCATCAACCGGGCGCGGGCCGGCTCCTCGGCGGGCCCGGCGGCGGCGCAATAGGCGGCGACGATCTGCTCCGACAGGGCCTCGATCACGGCCTGGTTCACGGAGGTCATGCCCATGCTGCGCTCTCCCCTTCGACAGGGCGGTGCCCTGCCCCCTGAACCGGGACAACGCGGAGGGGACGGAGCGGTGCCGCCCGCCTCCGGGTCACCCCGCCTGCTGCTGGCCCGCGGCGCGGTGGGCGGCGAGCGTCACGACCTCGGCGGAGGGGGCCTCCTTCTGGCCCTGGCCCATCATGAAGATCACCGGGCTGCGCGGCATGTAGCCGGGGTTGCGGCGAAGGTTCAGCAGTTGCTGCAGCTCCACCGCGGTCAGGTCCTTCGGCGTGGCGTCGCGCCAGACATGGCCGGGCGAGGCGGTGCGGGCGAAGGGCCACCAGGAGCGGCGCTCGGTCTCGACCTGCAGGACGAGCTTGCCGGTGAAGGTCTTGCGGAAATTGAAGCGACCCGTGATGGCCATGACGCGTCCTCCATTCCCGGACAACCTGGACCTGTGCGACTTAGCACAGCACTAACATGGGGCGGCCACGCTTGGCAGGAAACCCGCGAGGGACATTGCCGCGCTGCCGCACCCCCTCACTAACGGTTGCGATGCCCAAACGCTCCCTCACGCTTAACGCCGCGCTGATCGCCCGGGCCCATCCGCACCCCGTGACCCATGACGGACGCGGCCCGGGCTACGACATGGCGCTGATGGGCGAGGCGGAGGCCGATGCGCGCCTCGATGCGGCCCTGGCCGAGAAGCCGGGCGACGCGAGCATCCTGTGGCTGTTCGCCTACGGCGCCCTGATGTGGCGGCCGGAATTCCGGTTCTCGGAGCGGCGCGAGGCCAGGGTGCGGGGCTGGCACCGCCGGTTCTGCCTGTGGCAGCGGGGCTTTCGCGGCACGCCGGACTGCCCGGGGGTGATGCTGGCCCTCGACCGGGGAGGCCAGTGCCGGGGCTTCGCCTACCGGCTCGCCGGCGACGACCTGCGGGCCGAGGTCCGGCCGGTCTGGCGGCGGGAGATGCGCGGGCGCGGCTACCAGGCCCGCTGGCTCACGGCCGAGACCGCGGAGGGCCCGGTCCCGGCCCTCGCCTTCGTGGCCGACCGGACGGGCGAGCGCTATGCCGGCCGGCTCACCGATGCGGCGATCGCCGATCGCATCGCCGCCGCCTGCGGCCCCACCGGCCCGAGCGCCGAGTACCTGCTCAACACGGTGGCGGCCTGCGAGGCGACGGGCATCCACGACCGGCACCTCTGGGCGATGCAGGCCCTGGTCGCGGACCGGATCGCCGATCGGCTCGCCGCCTGCGACGGCCCCACGGTTCAGAACAGCCCGACGCCGATGCCGGGCTCGCGCCGCGGCGGATAGCCGTAGGGCCCTGTCGAGACGCCGTAATAGGGCAGGACCGGCGCGTAGCCGAAGCCGAGGAGCGGGCGCGGCGGCGGCTCGGCCACGATGACCTCGGCCTCCAGGGCGATGGCGGGAGGCGGGGGCAGCGGCGGGGGCGGTGCCTGCCAGCCGGCGGAGAACTCCGCCCCGCCGCGCGCCGCATACCCGGCGGGCATGTCGGCGGCCATCGCCGGCGATGCGGCGAGGGCGGCCGCCAGGGGCAGCCAGGCCAGCGTCGTGCGGAGCGTCATGGTGAAGACCCTCTGGGGAACCGTGTTACGGACAAGCTTCACCGGGGCATCCCGGTTCCCCGGATCGTGCCCTAGATTGGTGAACGAACCGGAGCCGATGCCGCGGATGACCGAGCTGCCTGCGTTCTACGACGACCTCGCGGGCTGCCTCGCCGAGGCTTGGCGCCGGCTGGAGGAGGGGGCGGCGCATCAGAGCGGCTTCCACGCGCCCGCGCTGGCCACGATCGGCCGCGACGGCGCCCCGCGCCTGCGCACGGTGGTTTTGCGCGGGGTCGACCGGGCGGCCCGCACCTTGCGCATCCATTGCGACGCCCGCTCCGACAAGGCCGCCGAGATCGCCGCCGATCCCCGGGTGTCGCTCCACGCCTACGACGCCGCGGCCAAGCTCCAGGTCCGGATCGAGGGCCGGGCCCGCCTGCACGGGATGGACGCGGCCGCCCGCGCCGCCTGGGGCGCGTCGCGGCCGATGAGCCGGGTCTGCTACGGCACGATTCCGGGCCCCGGCACGCCCTTGGCCGAGGGCGGCGCCTATGCGCTGCCGGAGGACGAGGCGGCGGTGGAGGCGGGTTTTCCGGAATTCCGCGTCGTCGTCCTCACGGCGGCCCGGCTGGACTTCCTGTACCTCGCCCGCCAGGGCCACCGGCGGGCCCTGTTCACCTGGGACGGGGAGGCCGAGACGGCGACGTGGCTGGCGCCGTAGAGGGACGCCGAGGTTCCGTCTGACTTGTTGAACAGGATCGACACCAACGGCCTAAGATGCTGACACATCTCGAATTTTCGACGCCAAGCCCAGAGGTCCGGGACCTCGGGCCTGGCGAAGACTCGAGAACGGAACCAAAGGTCGTTTTCTTTCGACCGTTGGCATGACACCCTCCTCGTCGTCCCGGTGCCGCGAGGCGGAGCCGGGATGACACGGTGGATGTGAGATCTGTCGAGATCAATCAAACAGGCTCCGAGTCGCGGCTCTCGACCGATCCCTCACGCCGCCGCCCGCAGCCGCGCGAATCCCGCCTCCAAGTCACGCGTCAGATCCTCCAGGTCCTCCAGCCCGACCTGGAACCGCAGGCCCGGCCCACCCGGCGCCCAGGGATTGGCGGTGCGGTAGGGCGCGCAGTCGAACGGGATCACCAGGCTCTCGAAGCCGCCCCAGGAGAAGCCCATCCCGAACAGCTCCAGCCCGTCGAGCATCGCCGCCACCGCCGCCTCGGGGCAGGGCTTGAGGATGATCGAGAACAGGCCCGAGGCGCCCAGGAAGTCGCGGGACCAGATCGCGTGGCCGGGATCCTCCGGCAGGGCCGGATGCAGCACCCGGGCGACCTCCGGCCGGCCCTGGAACCAGCGGGCGAGCTTGAGCGCCTGCTCGCCGTGCTCGCGCAGGCGCAGGGGCAGGGTGCGCAACCCGCGCAAAGCCAGGAACACGTCCTCGGCGCCGGCACACATCGCGAATTGGTCGAAGGTCCGCCGCAGGGCCGGCCAGTATTTCGCGTTGGCCGAGGTGAGGCCGAGCAGCAGGTCCGAGCCGCCCGACAGGTACTTGGTGCCGGCCTCGATGGCGATGTCGACCCCGCGCTCGTGCGGCGGGAAGAGCAGGGGCGTCGCCCAGGTATTGTCCATCAGCACGCAGGCGCCCCTCGCATGGGCGACCTCGGCGATGGCCGGGATGTCCTGCATCTCGAAGCTCTGCGAGCCCGGCGCCTCGGTGAGCACCGCAGCGGTGTTGTCGCGCATGAGGTCCGCGATGCCGGCCCCGATGGTCGGATCGTAATAGGTGGTCTCGACCCCGAAGCGCGTCAGGAAGCCGTCGCAGAAGACCCGGGTCGGCCGGTAGGCGGAATCGGTCACCAGCAGGTGGTCGCCGGCCTTGAGGCAGGACAAGAGCCCGACCGTGACGGCGGCGAGGCCCGAGGGCGTCAGCACCGTGCCGGCCGCCCCCGCGAGTTCGGTCCAGGCGGATTCGAGGGCGCGGACCGTCGGCGTGCCGGTGGTGCCGTAGGTGTATTCCGCCCGCCGGTTCTTGAGCGCGTCGTAGCTCTCGTAGAGCACCGTCGAGCCGCGATAGATCGGGGTGTTGACGAAGCCGTGCTGCTGCGACGGGTCGCGGCCGGCATGGACGAGGCGGGTGCGGGTGCCGAGGCGGCTCTTGTCGCGGGGCGGGGTGATGCTCATCGGGCCTCTGGCGTGGCGACATCGGGCGTGGAAACCGAGCTTGAGCACATCCCGGGCCGCCCGTCGCCGTCAACCCTGGGAGTCGGGTGCCTCGCACGAGAGACTTGCGCGCACAGCAACCCGGAGACAGGGCCGCCTAGGCTGTTCGTCGCACGAGCCAACCCCTTGACCGGGCAGCCCGCTTCGCCTGGAATGCCTCTTGCTTAGGCAGTGTCCGTGCTTGAGCAGACGGGCGGCGGCCGACGGGCGCCGCAACCGGAACGGGAGACGCAAGACCCCATGAAGAGAATCGTCGCCGCCCTGGCCTTCGGGCTCGGCGCCACCCTGCTGGCGGGCGCCGCCCAGGCGCAAGGGACGCTGAACAGCATCAAGCAGAAGGGCTACATCTCCTGCGGCTCCAACCCGGGGCTGGCCGGCTTCGGCGTGCCGGACGCGCAGGGACGCTGGACCGGGCTCGACGTCGATTTCTGCCGGGCCCTGTCCGCGGCGATCTTCAACGACGTCACGAAGGTCCGCTTCATCCCGCTCTCGGCCAAGGACCGCTTCACGGCGCTCCAGTCGGGCGAGGTCGACCTCCTGTCGCGCAACACCACCTGGTCGATGTCGCGCGACACGACGCTCGGCCTCGATTTCCCGGCCGTCAACTTCTACGACGGCCAGGGCTTCATGGTGAAAAAGAAGCTCGGCGTCACCTCGGCCAAGCAGCTCGACGGGGCGTCGGTCTGCACCCAGCAGGGCACCACCACCGAGCTGAACCTGGCCGACTACTTCCGCGCCAACAAGATGAAGTACGAAGTGGTGGCCTTCGCCAGCGCCGACGAGACCTTCAAGGCCTACGATTCGGGCCGCTGCGACGCCTTCACCACCGACGCCTCGGGCCTCTACGCCGAGCGCCTGCGCGCCTCGGCCCCCGACGACAACATCGTCCTGCCGGAGATC
Source organism: Methylobacterium tarhaniae (assembly GCF_001043955.1). Taxonomy (GTDB): domain Bacteria; phylum Pseudomonadota; class Alphaproteobacteria; order Rhizobiales; family Beijerinckiaceae; genus Methylobacterium; species Methylobacterium tarhaniae. Next base: position 12,456 of record NZ_LABZ01000038.1, read on the forward strand.
ATCTCGAAGGAACCCCTCGCGCCGGCGGTGCGCCAGGGCGACGCCCAATGGGCCGACATCGTCCGCTGGACCCATTACGCGATGCTGAACGCCGAGGAGGCGGGCATCACGCAGGCCAACGTCGACCAGATGGCGAAGTCCACCGACAACCCGGACATCAAGCGCATCCTCGGCACCGAGGGCAAGTACGGCGCCGATCTCGGGCTCACCAGCGACTGGGCCTACCGGATCATCAAGCTCGTCGGCAATTACGGCGAGGTGTTCGAGCGCAATGTCGGCCAGGGTTCGCCGCTGAAGATCCAGCGCGGCCTCAACGCCCTGTGGTCGAAGGGCGGCCTGCAATACGGCCCGCCGATCCGCTGAGATCGTGAGATGCGGCGCCCGGGCTCCCGGGCGCCGTCCCCCAATCATAAGAAGCGAGCACACCACTTGCCGACGCAGCTTCCGTCCGGTCCGCCGTCCGGTCCACCCCGGGTCTCGCCCCTCTACGATCCCCGCATCCGCGCGGCGGCCTACCAGATCCTGCTGCTCGTCGCGGTCGGCGTGGTGGCCTGGATCGCGATCGGCAACGCCGCCGAGAACCTGCGCAACGCCCGCGTCGCCTCCGGCTTCGGCTTTCTCGGCAGCACCGCGGGTTTCGACGTCAACCAGACGGTGATCCCCTTCGCCGCCGCGACCTCGACCTACGGCACCGCCTTCCTGGTCGGGCTCACCAACACCCTGATGGTCGCGGTGATCGGCATCGTCCTGGCGACGATCCTCGGCTTCGCGGTCGGCGTGGCGCGGCTGTCGCCCAACTGGATCGTGCGGACGCTGGCCACGGTCTATGTCGAGGTCCTGCGCAACATCCCGCTGCTGCTGCAATTGCTGTTCTGGTACGTCGCGGTGCTGGCGAGCCTGCCGGCCGCGCGCGATTCCTACGCGCTCGGGTCTTCCGTCTTCCTCAACCAGCGCGGCCTCTACCTGCCCAAGCCCCTGCTGGCGGCGGATGCCTGGGCGCTGCCGATCGCCCTCGTCGCCGGCATCGTCGGCACCCTGGTGTTCCGCGCCCGCGCGAAGCGCGAGCAGGCCCGCACCGGCCGGCGCCTGCCGGTGCCGGCGGTGGGGCTGGCGCTGATCCTCGGCCTGCCGCTCCTGACCTACGGGGTGCTGGCGCTCCTCGGCGTCGCGCCGGTGGCGCTCGATTTTCCCGTGAAGGGCACCTTCAACCTGCGCGGCGGGATGCAGCTCTATCCGGAATTCGTCGCCCTGGTGGTCGGGCTCACGGTCTACACCGCCGCCTTCATCGCCGAGGTGGTGCGGGCCGGCATCCAGGCGGTCAACAAGGGCCAGACCGAGGCCGCCCGGGCTCTCGGCCTGCAGCCCGGCCCGACCATGCGGCTGGTGGTGATCCCGCAGGCGATGCGGGTGATCGTGCCGCCGCTGACCAGCCAGTACCTCAACCTCACCAAGAACTCGTCGCTCGCGGTCGCCATCGGCTACCCGGACCTCGTCCAGGTCTTCATGGGCACGGTGCTGAACCAGACCGGACAGGCGGTCGAGGTGGTGGCGATCACCATGGCGGTCTACCTGACGATCAGCCTCGTCACGGCCTTCGTGATGAACCTCTACAACCGGCGCGTCGCGCTGATCGAGCGGTGAGGCATCGATGACCGCCGGCTCCCAGCCCCTGCCGCTCGCCTTCGTCCGCCGCGAGGCGGTGCCCGCCTCGCCCCCGCCCAGCCTGGTGAGCGGGCCGCTCGCCTGGCTGCGCCAGAACCTGTTCTCCAGCCCGGCCAACGCCGTGATGACGCTGGCGGCGCTCGCCGTCATCGCCCTGGTGGTGCCGCCGCTCCTGCGCTTCCTGGTGCTCGACGCGGTCTGGACCGGCCAGAACCGCGACGCCTGCCGGCCCGAGGTGGTGGGCCGCCCGGTCGGCGCCTGCTGGGCCTTCGTGGCCAACAAGATCAACTACTTCATCTACGGCTCGTACCCGATCGAGGAGCGCTGGCGGCCGAACGTCTTCTTCGCCCTGATGGCGTTCGGGGTCGGGTGGCTGCTGTGGCTCGATGCGCCCAGGCGCGCATGGGGGGCGCTCTACTTCTTCGTCGTCTTCCCGCTCGTCTCCTACGGGCTGCTCGCCGGGGTGCCGGCCCTCGGGCTTCCGTCCGTGCCGACCGCCCTGTGGGGCGGCATGCTGGTGACCTTGATCGTCTCCCTCGTCGGCATCGTCGCCTCGCTGCCGCTCGGCATCCTCCTGGCGCTCGGGCGGCGCTCGCGCCTGCCGATCGTGCGGCTGTTCTGCGTCATCTTCATCGAGTTCTGGCGCGGCGTGCCGCTGATCACGGTGCTGTTCATGGCCAACGTGATGCTGCCGCTGTTCCTGCCCGGCGACGTCACGGTCGACCGGCTGGCGCGGCCGTTGGTGGGCATCGCGCTGTTCTCCGCCGCCTACATGGCCGAGGTGGTGCGCGGCGGCCTGCAGGCGATTCCCCGCGGCCAGACCGAGGGGGCGATGTCGCTGGGCCTGAGCCCCTGGCACCGGATGCGCCTGATCATCCTGCCCCAGGCCCTGCGCATCGTGATCCCGGGCATCGTCAACAGCTTCATCGCCCTGTTCAAGGATACCAGCCTCGTCTCGATCGTCGGCATATTCGACTTCATCCGCACGATCGAATCGGCCCGGGTCGATCCCGCCTGGGCGGCGCCGACGGTGGTGATGACCGGTTACGCCTTCGCGGCCCTGTTCTACTTCGTCTTCTGCTTCGGCATGTCGCGCTACGCCCGCTTCATGGAGCGGCGGCTCGCGGCCGGCCAGACACGGTGAGTTCCCCGATGGCTTCCTCCCCCGTCCCGACCCCGCCGACCCTGCCGGAGACCGATCCGGACCTGGCGCCCCGCAACACCTCGGCGGCCCGGCTCGCCAGCGCGCCCGTCGCGGTGTCGCTGGAGCGGGTCAACAAGTGGTACGGCGCCTTCCACGTCCTGCGCGACGTCGATCTCAGCGTGCGCAAGGGCGAGCGGATCGTGATCTGCGGCCCCTCGGGCTCCGGCAAGTCGACCCTGATCCGCTGCATCAACCGCCTGGAGGAGCATCAGGCCGGCCGCATCGTGGTCGACGGCATCGAGCTCACCAACGACCTCAAGCGGATCGACGAGATCCGCCGCGAGGTCGGCATGGTCTTCCAGCACTTCAACCTGTTCCCGCACCTGACCGTGCTCGAGAACTGCACGCTGGCGCCGATCTGGGTGAAGAAGATGCCGAAGGCCGAGGCCGAGGCGATCGCCATGCGATACCTGACCCGGGTGAAGATCCCGAACCAGGCGCACAAGTATCCGGGCCAGCTCTCGGGCGGCCAGCAGCAGCGCGTGGCGATTGCCCGCTCGCTGTGCATGGCGCCCAAGATCATGCTGTTCGACGAACCGACCTCGGCGCTGGATCCCGAGATGGTCAAGGAGGTGCTCGACACGATGGTGGGGCTGGCCGACGAGGGCATGACCATGCTGTGCGTCACCCACGAGATGGGCTTCGCCCGCCAGGTCGCCGACCGGGTGATCTTCATGGACGAAGGCCAGATCGTCGAATCGAACACCCCCGAGGCGTTCTTCCGCGCGCCGGAGCACGAGCGGACCCGGCTCTTCCTGAGCCAGATCCTGCATTGAGGGTGACGCCCGGCCGACAGGCCGGGCGAGGGCGCGCTACCGCCCGGTCGCGACCGGCAGGTCCTCCCGCGCACCCCATTCCGACCACGAGCCGTCGTAGAGCGACCGCGGCGGCCGGCCGAGGGTCTCGAGGGCGAGGCTGACGATCGCCGCGGTGACGCCGGAGCCGCAGGTGGTGACCACCGGCCGGTCGAGGTCGATGCCGGCCTTCGCCACCGCGGCACGCAAGGCGGCCTCGTCCTTGAGCCGGCCGTTCTCCTGCAGCGCGGCGTAATGCAGGTTCAGCGCGCCCGGCATGTGGCCGGGGCGCACGCCCGGGCGGGGCTCGGCCTCCTCGCCGGCGAAGCGGGCCGGCGAACGGGCATCGACCACCTGGGCCTGGCCGGCGAGCGCCCGCTGCACGTCGCCCACATGGGCGACCGCCGAATGGTCGAGGCGGGCGGTGAAGTGGCGCCGGTCGCGCGGGCGGGCCTCGCCCTCCTCGACCGGGTGGCCGCCCGCCACCCAGGCCGGGAAGCCGCCCTCGAGGAGCGTCACGTCCCGGGCGCCGAAGGCCTTCAGGGTCCAGCGCACCCGCGGGGCGGAGAAGAGGCCCATCCCGTCATAGACCACCACCGTCATGCCGTCGCCGATGCCCATCTGGCGCATCCGCGAGGCGAAGGCCTCCGGCGACGGCAGCATGTGGGGCAGGGTGCTTCCCTCGTCGCGCACCGCGTCGATGTCGAAGCGCAGCGCCCCCGGGATGTGGCCGGCGAGGAACTCCGCCGCGGCGTCCCGGCCCATCGCCGGCAGGTACCAGGAGCCGTCGACCACGACGATGTCGGGCGCCGCGAGCCGCTCTGCGAGCCAGTCCGCCGTCACGAAAGGGCCAGTCGACATGCCTGTCAATCTCCGAACAAGGGGGCCGTTTCGCCCGTCCGGAGCATTCTGCCCGAAATCCGGGCGCCACCGCCACCCGCCCGGGCGCGAAAGCGGCACCCCCGTGCCGCCGCAGGTTACCTGGGAGGGATATCCTAGCAAATGATAGCGAGACGGCGGCAAAGCCTGCCTAGAAAGGGCGCGCCTCACCCAGGAGATGCCGGAACCGATGCCCCACGCGCATCCCGCCCCCTGCGACGACGTCTTACCGCATCTGGCACGCGGCTTGCGAGAGGGTTTCCACTGCACCCGCCGTGTCCACTCTCCCTTGCACGGCCGGGCGTGGTCGACGGGCCAGGCGGTGATACTCCGAGGGCTGCCTGGCCCGCCCGCCCCGGGCAACGGACCGACGACCTCGGGCCGTCCGGACGGCGTCTGGCTCTTGCCTCGGCCTATCTGCATGCGTGACCGGGAGGATGCGATGAAGGCCACGGCCCGCTTCGAATGGCCGATCCGTCCCGACAGGATCGAGGTCTCGTCGCTCGGCTATCTCGCCGCAGCGATCCTCTGTTCCGACCTGCGCGCCGCCCGCGCCGCGGCGGCGCGCCCGCTGCCTTGCGCGACGGTGCATCGGCTGGTGCCGCGCCGGGCAAGGACGAGGCCGGGGCTGGCGCCGGCCGACGGGCTGCGGCGCGCGGCCGAGGGCTGAACGTCTCGCAAGCCCGGAACATCGGACGCAGGGCATCGGACGCAAGGCATCGGATGACGGCGATCGGCCAATAAAAAAGGCGGCCCCCACGGGGCCGCCCTGGTCCGGAGAGGCGGGCCCGCAGGGCCCGCCGGCCGGTTTACGTCAGATCCGGGGCGAGCGGCCGCGCATCAGGCCGAAGATGGCCGAGACGGCGAACAGCACGATCGCGACGAAGAACACGATCTTGGCCGCCTCCATGGCGGTGCCGGCGATGCCACCGAAGCCCAGCAGAGCCGCGACGAGGGCGACGACGAGGAAGGTGATAGCCCAGCCGATCATTGGAAACTCCCGTATCGAAGGCTGCTGGATTGCTTCGCGGCGCCGTGCAGAGAAGCGTTGCAGCAAGTTGAACGAGAAACCACCGGAGCGGGCGACAGGTTCCGTCGATTTTTTCGGATGAAAGCCGGCACTCGGGCGTGCGGCACGGCCTCACCGCGGCCCGGGGGCGGGGGGCCGTTCGCGTGCATCGCGATGTGGGAGAATGGCTCCCCGAGCAGGACTCGAACCTGCGACAAGGCGATTAACAGTCGCCTGCTCTACCAACTGAGCTATCGGGGATCGCGGCGGGACCTCTACCCAAGGCGGGCAGGGTGCGCAAGGGGATTCTCGGCGGATTCTCGGCGGATTCTCGGGCGCGGGGGGTTTTTTGCGAGCCGGCTCACTTCGCGGCCGTCCATCGCGGTTTTGCCGCCGGATCCCTGTTGCGGAGCCGGGGCGGGCTCTGCTAATGAGCCCTCGTCCCCGGGTCGTCCGCCCGATGCCGGGGAGACGGCGCGCCGGCCCTTCGAGCCCGGCCCGCACGATCGCCGGCTGTCAGGCCGGCCCGGATGGCCTCGTGGCGGAGTGGTTACGCAGAGGACTGCAAATCCTTGCACCCCGGTTCGATTCCGGGCGAGGCCTCCAATTTTCCTTCTAAGTTATTGATTTCATTGAAGAATTTGGGACGACTCCCAAACCTGGAACTCCAGGTTTGGGAGTTGCCGCGCGTAAGCAGCCCTAGCGCGCCGCAAGGGCATCTGGCTTTGGCGGGGCAACCGGCACTTCCCAGTCCTTCGCGTTGATGCCCCCACAAGGTTCCTTGCCACGTCGAACCTCTCGGCGTTCGGCGATTGGAGCGGTGCTGCGACTCCCTGTCCAATGCCCAATGCGGCAAGGCAGCGGTTTGCTTGACGCCTCGGTTCGGTGCACCTTGTCGCCGCGATGCCGCGAAACCGAGGCCAGAAGCTGTCCATGCCTACCTCCCAGCTCCCTAAGTTCGGGAAGCCGCCCGTCACGGAGGTGGTCTGCGGAATTTATTTCGAGAACCTCGATGCGCTCCAGGTTCCGCTGGTCGGAAGGCTCTGGGAGCGCCTGAAACATGACTTCCCAAGAGCTGAAACTAAACCAACGCTACCGCCGACTATATCCGCTTCCGGACCGTCGGACATGTTTATCCAATTGCAGTTTGGCGCCGCTGAGCCTAGTCCATTCCCACGGATTTGGTTTGTGAGCGAAGACGACAGTTCTCTTGTTCAGCTTCAGCGCGACAGGTTGATAATTAACTGGCGCAGGCGGGATGCAGACGCCAGATATCCAAGCTACGATATTATTTCTACAAAACTTCGAGAAGTGGTAGATATATTTTCCGATTTTACAAAAGAAGAGAATATTGGCACACTGATTACTATTGGACTTGAGATTGGCTACGTTAATACACTTCTGTACGGCCATGAACTCGCCGGGCCTGAAGATGTAGGAACCGTCATTCCGATGCTTGCGTGGCGACCAAAAGGTGAGGCGCCTCGCTTCCCTGTCACCGGGCTGGGATGGAACGCCGACCTCGGCCTGCCGGGTGGAGGCAGCCTGTCTGTGACCCTTAATACGACGCATAGGCCGAGTGACGGCCGCGGCGTGGCTCGTTTGGACCTCCTTGCCAGAAAATTTTCGCCGAACCTCGCAACCAGTGCTATATGGGAGTGGTTCGACCTTGCGCACGAGGCGATCGTGACGACCTTCGCGGACATCACGGACGCCGGCGTCCAGCACGAGGTGTGGGGAAGGGAAAAATGATTTACGACCTCGCTAATTACACCGAGGCCATGCCGGCCACGGCATCGCGGGGCACACCGTTCGCCCTCTACTCTGACCTCGATCCAACGCGTGAGTCGTCGATTCACAATAGCAGGCTTGCCCATCTCGTTGATGCCATTCGTCAACTGCCTGCGCATGCCAAGGACATGGACTATGCCGACGTGTCCCCGGTTACCATGCAGATCGCTATCGACTTTGTGCGGAGGCTGCCGCTCAATCGCGCACTGCCGAAGGTAGCGGTCGACGATGAGGGTGACATTCTTATGCGTTGGGCGGAACCGACCGGGCGTTGCGCCTTGACCGTTGCCCACCAGGTCCTTCACATGACCGCCAACCCTGGCTCCAACTCCACGCACGTCGAGCCCCTCGTTTACAATGGCGGACACATCCCTCCCGCTCTCCTCCAGCACATTCCCATCCGAGCCTGACGACGCCACGACTGCCACGCCGGCGGTCCGGGACATCTCCGACGACGACGTAGTCTCTAGGCACATCTTCGCTCCACGAATGGTCGGCCCTGCCGCTGACTTCGTGTGGGAGGAGGTGTTTCAATTCTCGACCAGCCATGGGCTGGCTGAGTCGGTTGCGTTGCGCACGGTGGTCCCAACGGATGGCGAGGTACACGGACTTGGTTGTGACAAGCAGGCTCGCGACCGCGCGCGGGATGAGGCCAGAGGACGCGCCGGCCCAACCTACCGTGGCTGCATCGACGCGCTCGTACGCGCAATCCGCACACGACACACCACGAACAAGCACCGCTTCTCAGTTACTCATGCTCCGGAAGAGGGCGACTGGCACGCGCGCATCACGGTGATGCTAGCCGAAGGCACGGCCAAACTCAGCAAGCAGGACAAGCAGGACGTGCGCGAGATCATGGCACAGGTGTTTGATGGTGGCCTGAAGGGCCACACCTGCCCCTAACCATGGTCGGTACCCCACGATTTGTTCATTGCCACGCTGTAGGATACACCCCGAAGTGCCCGGGAATCACCTGGTCTCGTCACCCGCTCGGACGCAGCGAGTGCCATCATGAACAGACGCAATCTGCTCCTTGCAATCCTAGCGGCTGCCGACGGACAAACATACGAGCCCGTGCAGGTGCAGAAAGCAACCTTTCTGATAATTCGTAATATACCTGCGCTCGTTGATGAGGGCGAATCTTACTCCTTCAGACCATATGACTACGGCCCATTCGACAGCGCTGTTTATGAAGAGGCTGAGGGACTTGAGCGTGAGGGTCTCGCCCTAATCCGCCCCTCCATGATCGGCCGCTGGAAGACATACGCTGCAAGCCAGCAGGGCATCGCCGAGGGCGGGCGTATCCTTAATGGACTTGCGCCCGAGATCCGCCGATATCTTGTCGAGGTAGCCGGCTGGGTTCGATCTCAGAGCTTTAGCGGACTCGTCACTGCCATATATCAAGCATACCCGGAGATGAGAGCCAACAGCGTCTTTCAAGGAAGTCGCACGTGACGGTTGTCGTTGGCGCACGTTGCTCCGACGGAATCGTCGTTGGGGCCGATAGTATCTCAACATCTGCTAATGGGCGAAACCCGCTCATCCAGATCCGCTCCGACGACAAAATCCGCATTGTCCGAGATCAAGCCATAGTTGTTGGGAGTGGGAGCATTGGTCTCGCCCAGCGCTTCGAGCACCTCGTTGGCCGCTCCATAGATGGCGGCGTTTTCAACCGCTGCTGTCACGATTGTCTTTTTACCGTCGCCAACGAGGTCCGCGAGGACTTCACCGGGAGCGGTGTCCACTTCGCCCCACAAGGCCATGGATACGGCTTCGGCGCCATGGTTGCCGCCCCTATCGACGGCCAAGCTGAACTCATTGAGTTCAACACTTTCGACATGCAGCCAGAGCGAAAAACCTCCCTTCGGCACTGGGTTTCCATGGGGTCTGGACAAGCGCTCGCCGACCCTTTCCTCGCCTTTATCAGCCGTGTTTTCTGGGGTGAGCGCGAACCAACCGTAGCCGCTGCGACAGTTGGCCTATGTTGGGCTTTGGAGCACGCTATCCAACATGCACCAGGTGGCGTAGGTCTTCCGTTACGCATTGCTGTTCTGCGCCGCGAAGAGGGTGTGTGGCGCGCAAGGCTCCTGAGTGAAAACGAATTGCAGGAACCGCGTCAGCACATCGCAGAGATTGAAGCTCGCATCTCACGCTACGCACAGGAAGGAATTGCTGCCGGCGCGGTCCAGGTGTCCGCACCTCCAACACCGCCGGACGTGGCAGTGGCACAATTCAGCCAAGTGCCATAGAGCCGAACTACGATCTTATCGTCCCTTGCCAAGAGGGCTCGAACTCGTCCATTGTCGGCCTCCAAAGTTTGGGGAACCGGTTGGGAACAGGCCTGAAAAGCCTTGAATTTCAACGAAGCGGAAAGTCCCAAACTCTTGAGCTAACCCCTTGAATTTTTAAGGGGAATGGAAGGCCGGGCGAGGCCTCCACCCTTCATCTCCCGATTTCGATGCAGATCAGCCCGGCGCTCGCATGCGAGACCGGGCTTTCCCGGATCCTTGCCTTTTGGCCGGCGATCCACCACAACCGCGTCGCCCGACGGCTTGACCGTCGCTCAAGCTCTCCAGAGACGTTCATGCTCGACTACGCGCAAGCGCGCCGCCTCATGGTCGATTGCCAGCTCCGGACGTTCGACGTGACCGACATCGCGCTCCTCGACGCGTTCGACGCCGTCCCCCGCGAGCGGTTCATGCCGGCGGACCGGGAGGCCTTCGCCTATATCGACCAGCCGCAGGCGGTCGGGACCGAGAACGGCGAGACCCGCTTCATGCCGGCCCCGATGGTCCTCGCCCGCCTGATCCAGGCGCTGGCCCTCAAGCCCGGCCACCGCGTCCTCGAGGTCGGAACCGGCCTCGGCTACGGCGCCGCGCTCCTGCGCCGCCTCGGCGTCGAGGTGGTCGCCCTCGAATCGCTCCCCGGCCTCGCGGCGGCCGCGCAGGAGCGCCTGGCCCAGGCAGGAGCGGGCGACGGCGTGACCGTCGAGGTCGGCCCGCTCGAGAAGGGCGCCGCCAGCCACGCTCCCTACGACGCGATCCTGGTCAACGGCCAGGTCGAGCAGCGCCCGCAGGGCCTGCTGGACCAGCTCGCCGATGGCGGCCGCCTCGCCTGCGTCCAGGGGCAGGGCCGCCCGGCCAAGGCGACCCTGTGGGTGCGCTCCGGCGACGCCTTCGGCTCGCGCCCGCTCTTTGACGCGACCCTGCCGGCCTTGCGCGCCTTCGCGGTCGAGACCGGCTTCGCGTTCTGAGCACCGGCACGCGGGACGGCCGGGCCGGTCCCGCGGCCGCATCGACCACCTCCGGAAGAGGGTGGTCCTCCGCCGATCTGACAGGCGGACCGGCGGCCCGGTCCGGGGCCGTCCCTGGCGATTTTTCTTGAGCGGCCCGGATGGATCGGGCCGGGGCTGCGGCCCCGAGCCCTCCGGCCTGGGCCTGCCGGCCCGGGCACCCGCCCGGTACGCGCGGCGACCGCGCGCGGAAGCACTTCATTCACCAATGACTTGCAGGTTGCGCCCCCCGGCCTTGGCCCGGACTGGGATGCGACGCGAATCGCCGTTGCGCGCCGGACGACATCCACGGCTGACCTGAAGACACCTGTCGCTTTTTTGCGGCACTGGCGACCAAACACAGTCCTCCACAGCGCGGAGGCGGTGCTCCCGGAAGCACCCTCGGTTAAGGTCACGCTCGAGGTGGGCACAGCGATATGACGAACCGGTTCCGCCGCCCGCGGCGCAGAGCCGGTCGAATGTGGGCTAGCCGCACAGGGTAGACAGGCGTGACTGACACAGGAACTCGGGCGTTCCGCGGGCTTCGGCTGGGCGGGTTCGCCGCCATGGCGCTCGCCATGGTGGGCCAGGGCGCGGCCGCAGAAACCCTGGAGAGCGCGCTCGCGCGGGCCTATGCGGGCAACCCGACGCTCAACGCACAGCGCGCCGGCCAGCGCGCCAACGACGAGAACGTGCCGCGGGCTCTGGCGGGCTATCGCCCGACGGTCAGCGCCGCGGCCAGCATCGGCGTCAGCAACGTCTCCGGCACGTCCGGCGCCCTTGGTGGGCGGGACGGCGGCTCGCAGACCCTGATCCCCGGCTCGGCCGGGCTCACGGTCAACCAGACCCTGTTCAACGGCTTCCGGACCGACAACCAGACCCGGCAGGCCGAGTCGCAGGTGCTGGGCGGCCGCGAGACCCTGCGCAACACCGAGATGCAGACGCTGTTCCAGGCAGCGCAGGCCTACATGAACGTGCTGGCGGACACCGCCACGCTGGAGCTCAACCGCAACAACGTCGAGGTCCTGGAGGAGCAGCTCCGCCAGACCCGCGACCGCTTCAACGTCGGCGAGGTCACCCGCACCGACGTCGCCCAGGCCGAGGCGCGGCTCGCCGGCGCCCGGGCCCAGGTCAGCCTGGCCGAGGCCAACCTGCGCACCAGCATCGCGACCTACCGGCAGGTGATCGGCGTCGAGCCGCGCCAGCTCGCCCCCGGCCGGCCGATCGACCGCTACGTGCCCCCGACCCTGACGGCGGCGGTGGAGATCGGCCTCGCCGAGCACCCGGCGATCCTCTCCGCCCTGCACTCGGTCGACGCGGCCGAGGCGCAGGTGAAGATCGCCGAATCGTCCCTCTACCCGACGGTGTCGGTGAGCGGCAACGCGGCGCAGGTCTTCGACCAGCAGATCGCCAATACCCGCTTCTTCCAGGGCTCGATCGTCGGCCAGCTCACGGTCCCGCTCTACCAGGGCGGCGCCGAGTACGCGCAGATCCGCCAGGCCAAGGAGCAGGTCGGCCAGACCCGGCTCCAGGCCGAGCTTACCCGCGACCAGGTCCGCGCCGGCATCGTCACCGCCTGGGGCGCCCTGGAGGCGGCCAAGGCCCGCGTCATCGCCTCGCAGGCCCAGGTCCAGGCCAACGAGGTGGCGCTGAACGGCGTGCGCGAGGAGGCCCGGGTCGGCCAGCGCACCACCCTGGACGTGCTGAACGCCCAGCAGGAACTCCTGACCGCCCGCGTCAGCCTGATCGCCGCCCAGCGCGACCGGGTGGTGGGCTCCTACCAGGTGGTGCAGACCGTCGGCCGCCTCACCACCCGTTTCGTCGCGGTCCCGGTGACGCAGTACAGCGCCAAGCAGCACTACGACCAGGTCAAGGACCTCTGGTACGGCGTGCGCACGCCGGACGGCCGCTGACCGCAGCGGCCGGGATGGCGCACGCCTCCCTGTGAGTTGCGGGCGGCCTCGCTTGTGCGGGGCCGGTCCTGTGGAATACTGCGTAACCGACACCCCGACCCTCCCCATCTCTGCACTCGAGCGTTGAGCCGGATGAGCGCCGCGAGCCCCAAGACGCAGGACAAGACGCAGGAACCCTCGATGGAGGAGATCCTCGCCTCCATCCGCCGCATCATCGCCGACGACCAGAAGCCGGCCGAGCCGCCTGCCGCCGGATCGCGGCCGGTGCCGGTGCCGGATCCCGAGCCGGACGAGGACGACGTGCTCGACCTCGCGACGGTCGCCACGCCCAAGCCCGCCGCGAAGCCGGAGCCGGTGGCCAAGGCGCCGCCGCCCAAGCCCGAGCCCGAGCCGAGCTTCGACGAGAAGTTCGACGCGATGTCGGAGATCGCGTTCCGCGACGAGCCGATGGACTTCGACGCCATCGAGATCGAGCCGGAACCCGCTCCTCCGCCGCCGCCGCCCGAGCCAGTGAAGGCCGCCGCCCCGCCGCCGCCCGCGCCGCCGGAGCCGCCCGCACCGGCGACGGAGGAGCGGCTCCTGTCCCAGGCGACGGACGCGACGGTCAGCCACGCCTTCGACCTCCTGGCCAACACAGTCCTGACCCGCAACGCCCGCACCATCGAGGACCTGGTCCAGGACATGCTGCGGCCGATGCTGAAGGCCTGGCTCGACGACAACCTGCCGGTCCTGGTCGAGCGCCTCGTCAGGGCCGAGATCGAGCGCGTCGCCAGAGGGCGCTGATCGTCGCCCGGTTGCGTCCAGGCCGCAGAATCCGGGTCGCCGATGTCCCGGTCGCCGATCGCGCGGCGGCTCCAGTTGACGGAACGGCCCGGGTCCGCTTGAAAGCGGGATCGGGGGCCGGCCGCTCGCGCGGCCGGCCTTTTTCGTTTCAGTTCCGGCGCCCGCAGGGCGCGCCTCCCGCCTGAGGGGACGCGCCCGGGCGGCGTGCGAGTGGCGCTACCGCGATGATGGACAAGACCTTCGATCCCGCCGCCGTCGAGGCGCGCATCGCCGCCGAGTGGGAGGAGGCGCAGGCCTTCCGGGCCGGGCGCCCGGACCGCACTGGCGCCGAGCCCTACAGCATCATGATCCCGCCGCCGAACGTGACGGGCTCGCTGCATATGGGCCATGCCCTCAACAACACGCTGCAGGACGTGCTCGCCCGCTTCGAGCGCCTGCGCGGCAAGGACGTGCTGTGGCAGCCCGGCACGGATCACGCCGGCATCGCGACCCAGATGGTGGTGGAGCGCCGCCTCGCCGAGCAGCAGCAGCCCGACCGCCGCACCCTCGGCCGGCCGGAATTCGTCCGCCGGGTCTGGGAGTGGAAGGCGGAATCGGGCGGCACCATCGTCAACCAGCTCAAGCGCCTGGGCGCCTCCTGCGACTGGTCGCGGGAGCGCTTCACCATGGACGAGGGCCTGTCCAAGGCCGTCCTGAAGGTCTTCGTCGACCTGCACGCGCAGGGGCTGATCTACCGCGACAAGCGCCTGGTGAACTGGGACCCGAAGTTCCAGACCGCGATCTCCGACCTCGAGGTGCAGCAGGTCGAGGTGAAGGGCCATCTCTGGCACTTCGCCTATCCGGTGGTGGACGAGGCCGGGAACGAGACCGGCGAGACCATCACGGTGGCGACGACCCGGCCCGAGACGATGCTGGGCGACACCGCCGTGGCGGTCCACCCCGAGGACGAGCGCTACCGGGCGCTGGTCGGCAAGAGCCTGCGCCTGCCGCTGGTCGGCCGCCTGATCCCCATCGTGGCGGATGAGTATTCCGACCCCGAGAAGGGCACCGGCGCGGTCAAGATCACCCCGGCGCACGACTTCAACGACTTCGAGGTCGGGCGCCGGCACGGGCTGGCCCAGATCAACATCCTGGATGAGGAAGCCCGCATAAGCCTCGACGGCAACGCGGAATTCCTGGAAGGCTCGGCGCCTGAGCCGGAGGCCCTGGCGCTGCACGGCCTCGACCGGTTCAAGGCCCGCGAGGCGGTCGTCGCCCTGATGGAGGCGCGCGGCCGGCTCGTCACGATCGAGCCCAACACCCATGCGGTGCCGCATGGCGACCGCTCGGGCGTGGTGATCGAGCCGTACCTGACCGACCAGTGGTACGTGAACGTCAAGCCGCTGGCCGAGCGGGCCTTGCAGGCGGTGCGCGACGGCCGCACCCGCTTCGTGCCCGAGACCTACGAGAAGACCTACTTCCAGTGGCTCGAGAACATCGAGCCGTGGTGCATCTCGCGCCAGCTCTGGTGGGGCCACCAGATCCCGGCCTGGTACGATGCGGACGGCCACTGCTTCGTCGCCCACACGGAGGAGGAGGCCCTGGCCCAGGCGGCGGACAAGCACGGCCGTGCGGTCGCCTTGCGCCGCGACGAGGACGTGCTCGACACCTGGTTCTCCTCGGGGCTGTGGCCGTTCTCGACGCTCGGCTGGCCCGACGCCACGCCGGAGCTGTCGCGCTACTACCCGACCAGCGCCCTGGTGACGGGCTTCGACATCATTTTCTTCTGGGTTGCCAGGATGATGATGCTCGGCCTTCACGCGCTGGACGAGGTGCCGTTCCGGACCGTCTACATCCACGCCCTCGTCCGCGACGAGAAGGGCGCCAAGATGTCGAAGTCGAAGGGCAACGTGGTCGATCCCCTCGACCTCGTCGATCGCTACGGCGCCGACGCCCTGCGCTTCACCCTCGCGGCCATGGCGGCGCAGGGACGCGACATCAAGCTCTCGGTGCAACGCGTCGAAGGCTATCGGAACTTCGCCACGAAGCTCTGGAACGCCGCCCGCTTCGCCGAGATGAACGGCTGCCGCCTTGATCCGGCCTTCGCGCCGGGGAGCGTCACCCAGACCCTCAACGCCTGGGCGCTCGGCGAGGCCGCGCGCGCCGTCGTCGAGGTGACGGGCGCCATCGAGGCCTATCGCTTCAACGACGCCGCCAACGCCGCCTACCGCTTCGTCTGGAACGTCTTCTGCGACTGGTACCTGGAACTGGCCAAGCCGGTGCTCCAGGGCGAGGACGGCCCGGCGAAGGAGGAGACGCGCCGGACGATCGCCTACCTGATCGACCAGATCTGCGTGCTGCTGCACCCGTTCATGCCGTTCCTGACCGAGGAATTGTGGGCGACGAAGGCGCGCGAGGCCGGGATCGAACGCGGACTGCTGGCGCTCGCCGCCTGGCCCGACCTCGGCGCGCTCGCCAAGCCCGAGGCCGAGGCCGAGATCGGCTGGGTGGTCGATCTCGTCTCGGAGATCCGCTCGGCCCGCTCGGAGACGAACGTGCCGGCCGGCGCCCAGATCCCCCTGGTGCTGGTGGCCCCGAGCGAGGCGGTGCGCGAGCGCGTCGCGCGCTGGGGCGACACCGTGCGGCGGCTGGGCCGCATCGCCTCGATCGAGATCGCCGAGGTGAGCCCGCGCAACGCCGTGCAGCTGATCGTGCGCGGCGAGGTGGCGGCCCTGCCGCTCGAAGGCGTGGTCGACCTCGCCGCCGAGGTGGCGCGGCTGAAGAAGGAGGATGCCAAGCTCGATGGCGAGATCGCCAAGATCGACGCCAAGCTCGGCAATGCCGACTTCCTCGCCCGCGCCCCCGAGGAGGTGGTCGAGGAGCAGCGCGAGCGCCGCGACGCGGCCATCGCCCGCCGCGAGAAGGTGCGCGAGGCGCTGACCCGGCTCCAGGGCTGAGCCGATCCCGCGATGCGACGGCTCCGGTGCGGTCCCCGCACCGGAGCCGCGGAAGGCCGGCCCGACCGGGGAGAGGCACCCGGCCCGGGGGATCGGGCGGCGCGCAAGCGATTCGTCAACCTTTGCCCGGATACGCGCCCGGCATGAGCCCCGCAGCCCATCCCGATGAACCGACCCGCCCGAAGGCCCGCGCCGTGAGGGGCCGCTACGACACCGCGACCGACGTGCTGTCCGTCCGCTTCACCGATGCCGAGGTGGTGGAGAGCCGGGAGGTCCGGCCGGGCATCGTCGTAGCCTACGACGCCGCCGGGACCGTCGCGGGGATCGAGATCCTCGACGCCTCCCTGGAAGACCTCGCGGCCGACCAGGACCTGCGGCGTCTCACCGTGGCGGCCTGATCGCCTTGCGCCGCCTCGCCCGGCGGGTGGCGGCCCTCGTCGTCACCCTCTTCGTCACCCTCGTCCTGACGGCCTGGCTCACCGCCCGGCCGGGGAGCCCGAGCCTCTACCCGCCGGCTCCCGGCGAGGAAACGGTCACGGTGCGGCTCGTCGCCGGGCCCTGGCATTCCGGCCTGCTGCTGCCCCGCGACACCCTCGCCCGGGCGGCGGAGGAGGCCGGGGCCGGAGCGCTCCTCGAGGTGACGGGGCGCTTTCGCGCCTACCCGGCGCTGGAGGTCGGCTGGGGCGATGCCGGCTTCTACCGCGCCGTGCCGACGCTCCAGTCCCTCGACTGGCGGCTGGCCCTCAGGGCCCTGTTCACCCCGGGCGGCCGCCCGGCGGTCCTGCACGTGGTCGGGGTCGCGGCCGAGCCCGGCGCCGCCTTTCCGGAAGCCGAGATCGTGACCCTGCAGCTGTCGCAGGCCGGATTCCGGCGCCTTGCCGCCGCGCTCGCGCAGTCCTTCACCCGGCGCGACGGCCACCCGGTGGTGCTGGGACCCGGCCTCTACGGCCCGAGCCTGTTCTACGAGGCGCAAGGCCGCTTCGGCCTGCTCCACGTCTGCAACCACTGGAGTGCCGGGCTCCTCAACGAAGCGGGCCTCCCGGTCACGCCGCTCCTCGACACCCTGCCGCGGGGACTCGCCCTCGATCTCGCCTGGCGCGCCAGGCCTCACGCGCCCTGAGGATCGGCAGGCGGGGCGGCGGGCACCGGGACGGGGCGCCGGAAGACGCGCCGGAGGCGCTCGCGCAGGGGCGTCCGGCCGCTGCGGGCAAGGTCGCGGCCGCAGGCCCGGGCGCGGGCGCGATCGAACTGGAAGGCGATCTCGGTGCCCTCGGCGAGCCGGAGGGCGAGGGCCGGCACGCCGGGCGCGACCTCGCCGGCCGTCCAGCCGAGGACCGGGAAGAAGCAGTTCTCCACCCGGGTGCCCGCCGGCACGTCCTGTGCCGCATCCGCCGCCACCGAGGCGGTGGCGAGGAGCGCCACGCCGAGCTCGGCGGCTTCCGCAGGGGTCAGGCGCACCGCGTAGTCCCGTGGCCCGAACGCCACCACGAGCTCGAGCCCGTCCGGCCCGGCGGTCACGACCGAGAAGCGCAGGTCGCCGCTCGGTGCGCCTCCAGGACGTGCAGGTCCGGTCGGCGTGGTCTCGGCGGACGCGGTCTCGAGAGAGGTCATGCGGGGCCCGTCGCTCGCGTGCCTGGCCGGGTGGCCGCCCGAAGCGTAGCGTCGGGCGCTCCTCTCCGGCAAGCGCTGACGAGAGGCTACCGGCGAGAGGTTACCGGACCGCGCCGGGCTCGTTCGCGGCCTGCCGCGCGTCCTTCCCGTCGCGCTTGATCCCGACCCGCTGGTCCTGGCGCAGGAGCTGGAGGTGGTCGGTGGCGATCCGGTCGCCGGCCTTCAGGCCCTTGAGGATCGCCGTGCGGTCGCCGAATTCCTCGCCCGTCGTGACCGGATTCATCGCCACCCGGCCGTCGTCGCCGACGCGCCAGACGATGCGCTGGTCGAGCTGGGACGAGAGGGCGACGGTCGGCACCAGCAGGCGCTCCTCCTCGCCGACCTGCACCTGCGTGCGCACGAACTCCCCCGGCAGGTAGCGCTCGTCGGCATTGGGCAGCCAGGCCCGGACCAGGCGGCGGGCGGTGCGGGGGTCGAAGCGGTTGTCGAGCTTGTAGATGGTCGCCTTGCGCTCCGGGCGCCCTTGCGCATCGAGGGTCTGGATGAAGGCGCGCTTCTCCTTCAGCGCCGCGCGCACCGCCTCCGAATCCTCGGCCGAGAGCGCCACCTGCACCTCGATCGGGTCGACCTGGACGACGCTGGCGAGCTGGGTCGTGTTCTCGTTGACGTGGTCGCCGATATTGACGTCGGAGAGGCTGGAGCGCCCGTCGAAGGGCGCGCGGATCACCGCGTAGTCGAGGTTGAGCTTCTGGCGGGCGATGGCGGCCTCCGCCTCCTGCACCCGGCTGCGGGCGACCTGGCGGTTGCTCTCGAGCTGCTGGAAGCGCTGCTCGGAGGCGTAGCCCTTGTCGGCCAGCGGCTGGGTGCGGTCGACCTCGGCATCCGCGAAGGCGAGCTGCGCCGCTGCCTGCTCGCGCTGCGCCTCCGCCGTTCGCAACGCCACCTCGAAAGGCCGCGGATCGATGCGGAACAGGATCTGGCCCTGCTTGACGTGGCCGCCCGGCTCGAAGGGCCGCTCCACCACCACGCCGGTGACCCGGGGCTGGAGCGCGGCGTCCTTGGGCGAGATCACCGTGCCGGTATACGAGAAGGCGACCGGCACGGTCTGCGTGGTGGCCTGCGCCACCGCGACGTCGAATTCGGGCGCCTCGGGCTCCGTCTTCGGTGGCGATTGCGGCATCAGAAAGTGCGCCACGGGGCCGGGCAGGAGGCCGGCGGCGCCCGGCGGCAGCGGATGGCCGAAGCCCCACCAGAGGCCGGCCCCCGCCGCGAGCGCGGCGAGACCGGCGAGGCCGTAGCGAAGCCTTGCGCGCACGATGGCGGTCTCCTTCCGAGGGGCAGGCTCCGGGCTGGATCCGCAGGTGCTGGATCCGCGCAGGGGCGCGTGGCGGCCGGTCTCCCGCGGGGGGAACTCCCTCGGACGCGATGACGTTGCACGTGAGCTTTTCACCTTACCGTCGCAGGCCAGCAAGGCCGGCTTCCGGAGCCTCGGCTCGCGGCGGCTTCCCCGGCGGCCACCGGGACCCGGGATGTTCGCCTACTTCGTCGACCGGCCCGTCCTGGCGGGCGTGATCTCGGTGCTCATCACCCTGATCGGGGCCGTGGCGGGGTTCGCCCTGCCGATCGCCCAGTTCCCCGAGATCGCGCCGCCGATCATCAACATCCAGGCGACCTATCCGGGCGCCACGGCGCAGCAGGCCTACGAGGCGATCGCGATCCCGCTCGAGCAGGAGATCAACGGCGCGCAGGACCTGATCTACATCAGCTCGACCAGCAACGCCGACGGCAGCGTCAGCATGGACGCGACCTTCGAGGTCGGCTCCGACCTCAACGCGGCGGCCGCCGACGTGCTGACCCGGGCCCAGCGCGCCGAGTCGCGCCTGCCGCAGGCGGTGCGCGACCAGGGCCTCGAGATCGTGAAGTCGTCGCGCCAGCGCCTCGGCAACGTGGTGCTGTACAGCGACGACAACCGCTACGACGAGCTGTTCCTGTCCAACTGGGCCGAGACCCAGGTGATCAAGCCCCTGCGCCGGGTCACCGGCATGGGCCGCATCGTCAACTTCTCCAACCAGCGCTACGCGATGCGGGTCTGGCTCGACCCGGCCCGGATGGAATCGCTGGGGATCGGCCCGAGCCAGATCGTCCAGGCGGTCGAGCAGCAGAACGCCCAGATCACCGTCGGCTCCCTCGGCAAGGAGCCGGTCCGCGACGCCCCCGCCTTCGAGCTGCAGATCGTCACCAAGGGCCGCCTGACGGAAGCCCGGGAATTCTCCGACATCGTGATCCGGGCCAACCCGGACGGCTCGGTGGTGCGCATCCGCGACGTCGGCCGGGTCGAGCTGGGGTCGGAGCAGTATGGCAGCCGCTCGACCTACGACAACAAGCCCGCCGCGTCCCTCGGCCTGTTCCAGAACCCGGAGGCCAACGCCGTCGAGGTGATGAAGGGCGTGCGCGCCACCATGAAGGATTTAGGGAAACGCTTTCCGCCCGGGTTGACGTACAAGATCGCCCTCGACCGCACCGAGTTCGTCACCGCCTCGATCCACGAGGTGATCAAGACCCTGTTCGAGGCGATCGTGCTGGTCGTCGTCATCACCTACCTGTTCCTCCAGAGCTGGCGCGCGACCCTGATCCCGGCCATCGCCGTGCCGGTGGCGCTGATCGGCACCTTCGGGCCGATGGCGGCGCTCGGCTTCTCGTTCAACACCCTGAGCCTGCTCGGCCTGGTGCTGGCGGTGGGCCTCGTCGTCGACGACGCGATCATCGTGGTCGAGAACACCGAGCGGCTGATGGAGGAGGGCCAAGAGCCCCGCGAGGCCGCCCGCGAGGCGGTGAACGAGGTGGCGGGCCCGGTCATCGCCACCACCCTGGTGCTCGCCGCCCTGTTCGTGCCGGTGGCCTTCATCCCGGGGCTGACGGGCCAGCTCTACAACCAGTTCGCGCTGACCATCGCGATCTCGGTGCTGATCTCGGCGGTCGTCTCGCTCACCCTGACCCCGGCGCTCTGCGCCCTGCTGCTCAAGCCTCACGACACGAACGCTCACCGGAGCCGCTGGCGGGCGCCCCTGCGCTGGTTCAACGCCGCCCTCGACCAGGCGACCGGCGTCGCGGTCGGCTCGGTGGGGCGGCTGTCGCGCCACTTGGTCGCCACGGGCCTCGTCTTCCTCGCCTTCGCCGGTCTCACCGCCTGGATGGTCGCGAGCCGTCCGAGCGCCTTCGTGCCGCAGGAGGACCAAGGCTACTTCTTCGCCGACATCGCGATGCCGAAGGGCGCCTCCGTCGGCCGCACCGCCGCGATGGTGGAGGAGGTCGGCCGCGCGGTCCTCGACCAGCCCTCGGCCGCCGGCACGATCGGGGTCGCCGGGCGCGGCATCCTGGCCGACGTCACGGCGCCGTTCTACGGCTTCCAGATCCCGACCCTGAAGCCCTGGGACCAGCGCGAGGAGACGGTCGCCGACGTGATCGGGCGGCTGCGCCAGCAGTTCAGGAACCACCCGGACGGGGTCTTGCGCATCGTCGATCCGTCGCCGCTGCCGGGCCTCGGCTCCCGCGGCGGCCTGACGCTGGAATTGCAGGACCGCAGCGGCGAGGGCGGGCTCAAGCTCGCCCGGACCGCCGAAGGCTTCATCGCGCAACTGAAGAGATTGCCCGAGATCGGCGGCGCCACCGCCACCACGAGCTACGGCGTGCCGCAATTGCGCCTCGACATCGACCGGGCCAAGGCCGAGCAGCTCGGGGTCAGCCTGTCGTCGCTGTTCGACGCGCTCGGCACCTATGTCGGCTCGTCCTTCGTCAACCTCTTCAACAAGTTCGGCTTCGTCTACCAGGTCTATGTCCAGAGCGAGTCGCAGGGGCGGCGCACGATCCAGGACCTGTCGCGGCTGACGGTGCCCAACAATCGCGGCGAGCCGGTGCAGATCGGCGCGCTCGTCACGCCGCACTTCGTCAGCGGGCCGACGGCGGTTTTGTCCTACAACACCTATCCGGCGATCGAGATCGCCCTCGACACCGCCGAGACCGCGAGCTCGGGCGCGGCGATCGCGGCGGTGGAGCGCCTGGCCGGGACGGCGCTCCCGACCGATTACGCGGTGGAATGGACCGAGGTCGCCTACCAGGAGAAGATCGCCGGCGGCTGGGCGCCGCTGATCTTCGGGCTCGGGGTGGTGATGATCGTGCTCCTCCTCGCCGGCCAGTACGAGAGCCTGCGGCTCCCCTTCGTGGTGATCCTGGTGACGCCGCTCGCCCTGTTCGGCGCGGCGGGCGCGCTCAGCCTGCGCGACCTGCCGCTCGACATCTTCGGGCAGATCGGCCTCCTGCTCCTCGTCGGTCTCGCGGCCAAGAACGCGATCCTGCTCGTCTCCTTCGCCCGCGACCTGAGGGCGAAGGGCGAGGATCCGGTGCGGGCGGCGCAGGACGCGGTGCGCCTGCGGATGCGGCCGATCCTGATGACCTCCTTCGCCTTCATCCTCGGCTCGGTGCCGCTCGCCATCGCCAGCGGGGCCAGCGCCAACGCCCGGATCTCGATGGGGACGGTGGTGATCGGCGGGTTGCTGGCGGCGACGCTGCTCACCCTGTTCGTCACCCCGGTCTTCTACGTCGCGGCCGAGCGGCTGGTGGAGAGGCGGGGGCGCCAGGAGAAGCCGGGCCAGGAGAAGCCGGGCCAGGAGAGGCCAGGCCAGGAGAGGCCAGGCCAGGAGAGGCCAGGCAAGGAGAAGCCCGGCGAGGAGGCGCAGGGCCCCGGCGCGCCGCAGCCGGCGGAATAGGCGGCGCGCGGGGCTTCGACCGGAGAGGTCAGTCGATCGCGGCGGGCGCGAACATCTGGCGCGCGTACCAGGGCAGGGACAGGACGGCGACCACCTGCTCCCGGCCGTCGAAGACCCGGGCGAGCGCGCCGCCCGAGGCGGTGAACGTCAGGGCCGTGGTCCGGTCGATGCCGGCGGGCCGGCTCAGGACCGGGTCGACGCCCTGGTCGACCCGGTAGATGCGCCGGACCCGCGGATCGGCGGCCGAGAGATTGAGCGCGGTGGGCTGGACCCGGGCCGGCGTGCCGCGCGCATAGGCGACCCGCAGCGCCAGCCGCTCGCCGCTCTCGGCGCTCACGCTCCAGGCCTCCTCGGCCGTGCCCGCCAGCGCCGTGGCGCTGCCGCGCCGCTCGAGCGTGACGCTCGCCGGCACGCCGACCTTGTAGTAGCCCGGTCCGGACCGGGCATCGCCGAAGGTGTGGACGATCACGAAGCCGGTCTCGTCGCCGCGGCGGGCCGGCACCGCCAGCACGGCGGCCCGCTCCTCGGCCCCCGCCGGCTTGCCGTCCGGCCCCGTCGCCGCGAGCTGCTCGCGGAAGACCACCGAGAGGTTGGCGCCCCGGCCCGGCCCCTGCGGGGCCGGGTTGACGGTCCAGCCCGCCGGCAGCAGCGACTGGGCCGTCTCCTCCGGCACCGCGAGGGCGACGACGGTCCGCACCTCCTGCGACCAGCCGGCCGGGACGCCCGGCCCGGGATCGGCGGGGGCCTGCTGCGCGAGGGCGGGGACGGGCTGGGCCAGCAAGGCGGCGAGCAGCGATGCGGCGAGCGGCCGCGACAGGGCGTGTCCCAGTGCGTGTCCCATGGTGTTCCTCCCGGGTGGGGCAGGCTCACGGGCCGCCGCGCGACGGCGGCCGGCCCCACGCCGGATCGAGCCTGCCCGATCCGTCCGGGAAGCCAAGTCGTCCGAAAATACCGAGTCGTCCGAAAATGCGTCGTCCGAACAGTCAAGTCATTCGCGGGTTATACGTCTTTCGCGAAACGCCCGGCCGCCCGGAGATTCCGACCCGGAGATCCCGACCCAGAGATCCCGGCCGGCCTTGCCGCCCGCCGGGCCCACCGGGCCTGCCGCGGGCGGCCTCGACGCCGTCCCTCGGGCGAGGCCGGCGCACGCGCCTGTGGACGACGGTGGAGGGGACTCGCGCGAGACCCTCCGTTGAGCTTTCATTTACGCAGGGCCGGCAGGGTCTGCCTTAAGTGCAGCGTAACCCTGTGCGGCCTTCGAGGCCCGCTTGCCCTGGCCCTCCCGGGCGGGCGGCGGCCTTCGGGCGGCACGGGGGATCCGAGGGGTCGATGGCGGGATCTTCGAAGAGCGGCTCCTCGCGTCCGGGGACGGAGCGGGGGGCCCTCCGGCCGATGCCGGTCGTGCGGTGGGCCGCGGTGGCGGGAATCGCCCTGGCGGCAGCCAATTGCGCCGGGCCGACGCCCAAGAACCTGGCGGTGAAGAGCGGCGGCCGCGAGATCGACCCGAAATACGGCGTCGCCGCGAGCCCCCGGCTCTACGGCGAGAACGACCAGATCCCGAAGGGCGGCGGCCGGCAGATGACCGGCAAGCCCTACGTGGTGGCCGGGCGCACCTACGTGCCGCGCCAGGACGCCCGCGGCTACGTGCGCGAGGGCCTGGCCTCCTGGTACGGCACCGCCTTCCACGGCCGCCTGACCGCCAACGGCGAGATCTTCGACCGCTTCTCGGTCGCCGCCGCGCATCCGACCCTGCCGCTGCCGAGCTACGCCCGGGTCACCAACCTTCAGAACGGCCACTCGATGGTGGTGCGGGTCAACGACCGCGGGCCCTATCACGCCGACCGGCTGATGGACGTGTCGCAGGCGGTGGCCGAGGCCCTCGACTTCCGCCGCCGCGGCACCACCAAGGTGCGGATCGAATATGTCGGCAAGGCCTCGGTCGGCGGCAGCGACGACCGCAAGCTGATGGCCACCCTCCGCACCGACGGCGCCCCGGCCGGCGTGCCGGCCGGCGCCAACATCATGGTGGCGGATGCAGGAGGGCAGGAGGCCCGCGACGACGCGAAGCCCTTCGCGTTCCGCCGGCCCGAGCCGGAGGCGGTACGCCCGATCGTCGAGACGCCGCGGGTCGCCCCGTTGCAAGCCGCCCCGATACAGGTCGCCGCGCGCGCGCCGGCTCCCGTCCGGGTCGCCGAGGCCCCCCGCGTGCCGGCCCGCCTGCCCGCCGCCCCGGCTCCGGTCCGCATGGCCGCCATCGAGGGCCTGAACCCGGCCCTCGCCGCGTCCCGCACCGCCAAGCCCGCAGCCGCCAAGCCCGCGGCCACCAAGCCCGCGGCCCCCACCGCCTCGACCCGCCGGCCGGCCCCGCCGAGCCAGGCCCTGGCCTTCGCAGGCCATCCGGCGGCGGACCGCGCCTCGCTCGCCCAGGCGATGCACGCCGCCGCGATGCCGGCCGGGGGCAAGGCCGCGTCCAAGATCGCGGTCGCGAAGGGCGGCCCGCCGCCGGTCGCGCCGCCCCTGCGTCTCGCCGGCGCCCAGAAGGGCGCGAAGGACGACGCGAAGGAGACCGGCCGCCGGCCCGGCACGGCGCCGCGGTCGAAGGTGGCGGGGATGTATTGAGGCCAGGCGCGGCCTTCGGGACGTCGGAGGCCCGCGGCGTCCGGCCCGCGACCTCGTCCCGGGGTCGCGGACAGGATGGGCCGGTCGAGGCGACCGGATGATCCGACCGGCCCGCCGCAGCTCACATCCGAAACGGTTCCGCCTCCCGCACTGCGGCACAGGCGCGGTTGCGCGTGCCCGGGCGGAGCGGCAAAATGCGTCAGGTCTCCCGGTCGGCCGGGTTCGAGAGCGGTAGGGGTATGCGTGTGACAGCGACCACCGGAGCGGGCAGGGCGCTCGCGCGCCGTGCCGCGGGCTTGGGCCTGGCAGCCATCCTCGGGGCCGCCGTCGCGGTCACCGGCGCGCGCGCTCAAGCCTTCCAGACACTTGCGCCGCACGCGATCCTGATCGATGCCGATACCGGCGCGGTCCTGTTCGAGAAGGGCGCCGACGAGCCGTTCTCGCCCGCCAGCATGGCGAAGCTGATGACCGTCGAGGTGCTCTTCGACGAGATGCGCAAGGGCAAGCTCGGCCCCGACACCGAGTTCACCATCAGCGAGAACGCCTGGCGCCGCGGCGGCGCCGGAGGCGGCGGCTCGTCGATGTTCGCCCAGCTCAACAGCAAGGTGAAGCTGCCCGACCTCCTGCGCGGCATCGTGGTCCAGTCCGGCAACGACGCCTCGATCGCGGCCGCCGAGGGCGTCGCCGGCACCGAGGACAACTTCGCCCAGATCATGAACCGGCACGCGAAGGAGATCGGGCTCGAGCGCTCGACCTTCCGCAACGCCACCGGCTACTCGGCGCCCGACCAGAAGGTCACCGCCCGGGACATGTCGAAGCTCGCCATCCACCTGATCGAGACCTATCCGGAGCAGTACAAGCTGTTCGCCGAGCGCGAGTTCACCTGGAACAAGATCCGCCAGCAGAACCGCAACCCGCTCCTCGCCCTCGATATCGGCGCCGACGGGCTGAAGACCGGCTATCTCGAGGAATCCGGCTACGGCCTGACCGGCTCGGCGGTGCAGAACGGCCAGCGCCTGGTCCTGGTGGTGAGCGGCCTCAAGACCGCCCGCGACCGCGCCGCGGAATCGCGCAAGCTGATCGAATGGGGCTTTCGCGCGTTCGAGGCGCGCCAGGTCTTCAATGCCGGCGAGATGGTGGCGGAGGCCGAGACCTACGGGGGCGAGAAGGGCCGGGTGCCCCTCGTCACGAAGAAGCCGGTGCGGCTGATGCTGCCTCGGGGCAACAGCGACCGGCTGGTGGCGCGCGCCACCTACCAGGGCCCGCTGACCGCGCCGGTGGAGGAGGGGCGCGAGGTCGGCCGGCTCAAGGTCACCCGCGGCGAGCAGGTGGTGCTCGACATGCCGCTCTATACCGGCGAAGCGGTGCCGGCCGGCACCATGACCCAGCGCGCCCTCGATGCGGCCTTGGAGGTCGGCACCGGCTGGTTCCGCCAGGCCCTCAGCCGGATCACCAGCAAGTCGTGACCGGAGACGCGCGACCGGCCGGGGGTTCCGGCTGCTTCATCACCTTCGAGGGCGGCGAGGGCGCCGGCAAGTCGACCCAGATCGCCCGGGTCGCGGCCTGGCTGCGCGCCGGCGCGGAGGGGGCCCGCGAGGTGGTGACCACCCGGGAACCCGGCGGCTCGCCGCGGGCCGAGCGGATCCGCGGCGCGGTGCTCTCCGGAATCGCCAAGCCCTACGGCCCCTTCGCCGAGGCGCTGCTCTTCGCCGCCGCCCGCCTCGACCATCTCGCGACCCTGATCCGCCCGAGCCTCGGCCGCGGCGCCGTCGTGCTGTGCGACCGCTTCAGCGATTCGACCCGGGCCTACCAGGGCGCCGCCGGCGGGGTCGATGCGGGGACGCTCGCCGCGCTGGAGCGGGTGGTGGTGGGGACGACCCGGCCGGACCTGACCCTGATCCTCGATCTTCCCCCCGAGATCGGCCTCGCCCGGGCGCGCCAGCGCGACCGCGCCTCCGCCGGCGGCCCCGACCGGTTCGAGGCCGAGGCCCTGGGCTTCCACCAGCGCCTGCGGGCGGCCTTCCTCGCCATCGCCGCGGCCGAGCCGGCGCGCTGCGCGGTCATCGACGCGCAAGGATCGCCCGATGCCGTGGCGCAGGCGATCCGTGCCACGGTCGCGGCGCGGTTGCCCCATCTCGTGCGGGGAACCTCCGATGCCGCCTGAGACGAGGGACGACGAGCTCGAACCGGGCGAGATCCCGGGCGTGCCGCGCCCGCGCGAGCAGACCGATCTCCTGGGACAGGAGGCGGCCGAGCGGGCTTTTCGCGAAGCGATCGGCGCCGGGCGGCTGCACCATGCCTGGCTGCTCGGCGGCCCGAAGGGCATCGGCAAGGCGACGCTCGCCTTCCGGGTCGCCCGCCACCTGCTCGCCCGCGGCGACGGCGCAGGCGTGCCCGACAGCCTGGCGCTGCCGCCCGGCCACCCGGTGGCGCGCCAGGTCGCCGGCCTGTCGCACCCCAACCTCGTCCTGCTGCGCCGCCAGAGGGCGCCAGGATCCAAGACGAGCGTGGCCAAGACCGTGCCGACCCAGATCGGCGTCGACGCGGCGCGGCGCGCCCTGCACCTCTTCGCCGCGACCTCGGCCGATGCGGGCTACCGGATCTGCATCGTCGATTGCGCCGACGAACTGAACCTCGCCAGCGCCAACGCGCTCCTGAAGGTGATCGAGGAGCCGCCGCCGCGCTCGCTGTTCCTGATCGTCAGCCATGCCCCCGGGCGCCTGCTGCCGACGATCCGCTCGCGCTGCCGCCGCCTCGCCCTGAAGCCGCTCGCGAGCGGGGACGTGGCCCGGGTGCTGCGCAGCCTCGGGCCGCAGCAGGCCGGCAAACCGTCGGAGCTGATCGAGCGGGCGGCCGCCTTGAGCGAGGGCTCGGTCGCCCGCGCCCTCGACCTCCTCGACCCCGACACGATCGGGGTGGTCGACGAGGTCGAGGCGCTGCTGGACCAGGGCGACCGGCCGGATTGGCGCCGGGCCCTGAAGCTCGCCGAGCGGCTCGCCGGCCGCGACGCCGACGGGCTCTACGCCGCCGCCCTCGACACGGTGCAACGTCGGCTCGCCGCCGAGATCGAGCGCCGCCAGGGCGATCCGCCGGCCCGCCTCGCGGCCCTGGCGGAGGCCGCCGAGCGCGCCGCGCGGGCCGCCCGGGAGGCGCAGGTCTACAACCTCGACCGGCGGCCGGTGGTGCTGTCGCTGTTCGGTACCTGAGCGATGCGCCTCTTCCCGCTCTCCGACCTGCATCTCGAGCGCCGGCCCCTCGCGGCGGTCCCGGCCCCGGCGCAGCCCTTCGACGTGATGGTCTGCGCCGGCGACGTCTGGGAGGGCGAGCCGGAGCAGGGCCTCGCCGCGCTGCTGCAGCTCGCCGGCGAGCTGC
>NZ_LABZ01000380.1 GCF_001043955.1 Methylobacterium tarhaniae
CGTCGATCGCCGCCGCCTCGACGATGAGGGCTTGCAGCAGGGCCGAGACGCCGAACACCGTCGGATCCGCCGGCAGCCCGCGCCCGGCCGCGGCGGCGATCCACAGGCTGCGGAACTCGGCCCCGAGCAGCGAGCCGACCCGGTGCCGGTGCCCCGTCGGCAGCCATACCGCCTGCTCCGGCGAGATCACGAAGGAGCGGCCCGCCACCGCCACCGTCAGCACCCCGGAGATGGCGTAGACGACCTGGTGCCAGGCATGCGCGTGTTCCGGGAAGGCGTGGCGCGCCGGGATGGCTTGCGCCCGCACCGTGAGCGGCTGAGGCGCTGCCGCTCCGTGCGGCGTCTCGATCGTCTGCCATCGCATCCGGGCGTTCCAGTTTGGCGAAAATTCTACACGGATTGGCGCCTCGTCGAAATACGGACAGCCGGCGCTCCTCTATGCAGGAGAAGACCTTTGCTGCGCCAAGCCTCCGCCAGAGAAGAAACCTCCGCCAGAGAAGAAGACCGTCATGGCCCACCACGATCGCCGCGGCCTGCCCCTCTCGACCCGCTCCGACCGCGCCGCCGAGCGCTACCGCGCCGGTATCGACCTGCTGCTCGCCGCCTGGCCGGGCGCCGCGGAGGCACTCGATGCCGCGATCGCCGCCGATCCCGACTTCGCCCTCGCGCATGCCGCCCGGGCCCGCCTGCACGCGGTGCGCGCCGAATCGGCGGCGGCGCGGACCCGCATCACCGCCGCCGCCGCGTGCGTGGCGCAGAGAGGGACCGAGCGCGAGAGGAGCCACGTCGCCGTCCTGTCGCTGGCGATCGACGGCCAGTCGGAGGCCGCGCTGGCGCGGGCGCTCGCCCATGCCGAATCCTGGCCGCGGGACGCCCTGATCCTCTCGCTGCCGCTCGGCGCCTTCGGGCTCCTGGCCTTCTCCGGCAGGCCTGACCACGACCAGGCCCGGGTCGACCTGTGCGAGCACCACGCCCACGCCTACGCGGCCGACGACTGGTGGTTCGGGGTCTCCCGCGGCTGGGCCCATACCGAGAACGGCGCGGTGGCGCGGGGGCGGCGCCTCACCGAGCACGGCTTCGCCTTGCGGCGCGAGAACGCCAACGGCGCCCACGCCCTGTCGCATGCCCTGTTCGAGGACGGGGCCGGGCCCGAGGCCGAGGCGCTGATCGCCGGCTGGCTGCCGGGTTACGACCGCTCCGGCATCCTCCACGGCCACATCGCCTGGCACGCCGCGCTCTCGGCGCTGGAGCGCGGCGACTCCGAAGGAGCGCTGGCGATCTACGCCGAGCACGTCCGGCCCGCGGTGACGGCAGGCCTGTCGCTCAACGTGATCACCGACACGGTCTCGCTGCTCTGGCGCCTCGGCGCCTACGGGCACGACGTCCCGGCCGGCCTGTGGGACGAGGTCCGGACCTATGCGGGACCTTACTTCGCCAAGGCCGGCTTCGGCTTCGCCGACGCGCATATGGGGCTGCTCGCCGCCGCGACCGGCGACCACGCCGCCGCGCAGGCGCGCATCGACGCCCTCACCGACCTCGTCGAGGCGGGAACCCTCGCGGCGGGGCCGGTGGTGCCGGCGATCTGCCGCGCGGCGCTCGCCTTCGCGGACGGGGACCACGCGGCTTGCGCGCGGATCCTCGAACCCGTCGCGGCCGAGGTCGTGCGGATCGGCGGCAGTGGGGCGCAGCGCGAGGTGGTCGAGGACACGCTCCTCGTCGCCCTGATGCGCACCGGGGAGACCGCCAAGGCCCGCGCGCTCCTCGACCGGCGCCTCCACCGCCGCCCCTCGCCGCGCGACGCGCGCTGGCGGGCCCGGCTCACCGCCTGAGACGAGACCCGATGTCGAACCCCGCCGCCCCGCTCGCCCTGCCCGCCGCGACCGGCACCGGCAACGTGCTGCGCCTCGCCCTCGCGCAGGCGCTGGCCGGAGCCAACTCGGTCGTGGTCTACGCCACCGGCGCCGTCATCGGCAGCCGGCTGGCGCCGGATCCGGCGCTCGCCACCCTGCCGATCTCGATCTTCGTCGTCGGCATGGCCGCCTGCACCCTGCCGGCCGGGCGCATCGCCCGGGCTTACGGCCGCCGCACCGCGTTCCTGGCCGGCACCGGAAGCGGGGTGCTCGTCGGGCTCCTGGCCGCACTCGCCGTGGTGCTGTCGTCGTTCTGGCTGTTCTGCGTCGCCACCTTCTTCGGCGGCGCCTATGCGGCGGTGGTGCTGTCGTTCCGCTTCGCCGCCGCCGATTGCGTCGCGCCGGCGCTCCGGCCGCGGGCGCTCTCCGCCGTCATGGCCGGGGGCGTGTTCGCCGGCATCATCGGACCGCAGCTCGTCAGCCACACGATGGACCTGTGGCCGTCCCACGTCTTCGCCGCAACCTTCCTCGCCCAAGCCGCCGTGGCGGCGCTCTCGGCCGTGGTGCTCATGGGCGTGCGGCTGCCGGGGCCGACCAAGGCCGAGATCTCGGGCGGACGCCCGCTGGGCGAGATCGCCCGCCAGCCCCGCTTCGTCACGGCCGTCATCTGCGGGGTGGTGTCCTACCTCCTGATGAACTTCCTGATGACCGCCGCGCCGCTGGCGATGCACCTGTGCGGCTTCACGCAGGACGACGCCAATCTCGGCCTGCAATGGCACGTGATCGCGATGTATGCCCCGAGCTTCTTCACCGGGCGGCTGATCGCACGGTTCGGCGCGCCCGCCATCGTGGCGGCGGGCCTGTCGCTCACGGCGGTCGCGGCGATCGTCGGGCTGTCGGGCCTGGACCTCGCCCATTTCTGGGCCTTCCTGGTCCTGCTCGGCCTGGGCTGGAATTTCGGCTTCGTCGGCGCCTCCGCGATGGTGCTCGAGTGCCACCGGCCGGAGGAGCGGACCCGGGTGCAGTCGCTCAACGACTTCGTGGTGTTCGGCACGATGGCGCTCGGCTCGTTCTCCTCCGGCGGGCTCCTCGCCCATTACGGCTGGGACGTCGTGCTGTGGGTGTCGTTCGGGCCGCTGGCGGTGGCGGTCGCGGCGCTCAGCCTGGCGGCGGCGTTGCGGCCGGCACGGGCGGCGGGCTGATCACCGCCGCCGCGCCGGTTCCCGGCTCAGGCCGCGGGACGCCAGCTCCTCCTCGTAGCGGGCGAAGCGCGCCGCCTGCTCCTCGCCGAGGCGGCGCAGGAAGTCGAAGGCGTAGATCCCGGTATCGTGCATGTCGTCGAAGGTGAGCTTGACGGCGTAGTTGCCGACGGGCGCCACCGACAGGATCTGGACCTCGCGCTTGCCGGGGATCCATTTCCGCTCCGAGGGCGCGTGGCCCTGGACCTCGGCCGAGGGGCTCTCGACCCGCAGGTACTCCGCCGGCAGGGCGTAGGCCGCGCCGCCGGCATAGGTGACGTGGAGGGTGCGCTTGTCGCGCGACAGCCGGATCTCGGTCGGCCAATCGGCCTGGTCTGCCGCCTGCTCGGTCATGGCTTGCGTCTCCCTGCGCCTCAGGCACAA
This sequence comes from Methylobacterium tarhaniae, assembly GCF_001043955.1. Classification (GTDB taxonomy): domain Bacteria; phylum Pseudomonadota; class Alphaproteobacteria; order Rhizobiales; family Beijerinckiaceae; genus Methylobacterium; species Methylobacterium tarhaniae. The sequence continues at coordinate 3,473 of NZ_LABZ01000380.1, forward strand.
CTTGCCCGCGGTCTCACGAGCGCTCATATGCAGGCTGACACCCGGCCGCCAGAGCCCGAAGTCCCGCCGAGGAAGTTGAAGCGCATGTGGGGTCCCCGTACCGACGATCCGATGCCGGCCGTGTCCGTGCCGGTGCGGCCGGCGCCGCTGATCGACCCGTTCCAGCGCGCGATCACCTACCTGCGCGTCTCGGTGACCGACCGCTGCGACCTGCGCTGCGTCTACTGCATGTCCGAGGACATGACCTTCCTGCCCAAGCGCGACCTGCTCACGCTGGAGGAGCTGGACCGGGTCTGCTCGGTCTTCGTCGCCCGCGGCGTGAGGAAGCTGCGCATCACCGGCGGCGAGCCGCTGGTGCGCCGGGACATCATGCGGCTGTTCCGCAACCTCTCGCGCCACCTCGAATCCGGGGCGCTGGAGGAGATGACGCTGACCACCAACGGCACGCGCCTGCGCCAGCACGCCGCCGAGCTGGCGGCCCTCGGCATGCGCCGGATCAACGTCTCGCTCGACACCCTCGACCCCGAAAAGTTCCGGGCGATCACCCGGCGCGGCGACCTCGACACGGTGCTCGACGGCATCGCGGCGGCCCGCGAGGCGGGCATGAAGGTCAAGATCAACGCCGTGGCGCTCAAGGGCGTCAACGAGGACGAGATCCCCGGCATGCTCGCCTGGGCCCACGGGCTCGGCATGGAGATGACGCTGATCGAGGTGATGCCCCTCGGCGACATCGAGCCCGACCGGGTCGACCAGTTCCTGCCGCTCTCGGTGGTGCGCGAGCGGCTGTCGGAGCGCCTCACCCTCACCCCGCTCCCCGACCGCACCGGGGGCCCGGCCCGCTACGTGCGGGTGGAGGAGACCGGCGGGCGGCTCGGCTTCATCACGCCGCTCACCCACAATTTCTGCGAGAGCTGCAACCGGGTGCGCCTGACCTGCACCGGCCAGCTCTACCTGTGCCTCGGCCAGGAGGACGCCGCCGACTTGCGGGCGGCCTTGCGCGCTTCCCCGGACGATGCCGTGGTGGCCGAGGCGATCCGGGAAGCGATCACCCGCAAGCCGAAGGGCCACGACTTCGTCATCGCCCGCGCGGCCAAGCCGGCGGTGCCGCGGCACATGAGCACGACGGGGGGCTGAAAGCCCCCTTCCGTCAGATCCGGAACCCCATCCGCAGCGCCCCCCAGTGCCGCCCATGGACGCGGATGGGGCTCGCCACCTCGCGCAGGGGCGGCCGGCCGGCCTCGTCCTGCGGGCAGGCCTGGACCAGGAAGGCCCGGGTCGAGCGGGCGGCGGCGAGGCCGACCCGGTCGTCGTAGAGCCGGCGCTGGCGGGCGTGCAGCGCGTTCCAGGCCGGGTCGCCGGCCCGCGGCGCCTGGGCCTGGGCGCGGTTATGGACCGGGGCGTAGCCGTTGCGGTCCACCGCGATGCAGAAGGCCGTGCGTGGGTCGGCGAGCAGCAGCGGTTCGAGGATCGGCGGCAGGAGGTCTTCCAGGGCCGGCACGGCGGCGGTGAGGTAGTGCGGCGGCTCGATCCCGGCGACGGGCCGGTAGGTCGTGTCGAACAGGGCGTGGTGCGCGAGGCGGCCCGCGGCCAGGGCCTGCTCCAGCGCCGCGGCGACCGAAGCGGCGCCACCGAGCGCCGCCGCGATCAGCGGCCGGTTCTCCTCCTCGACCGCCACCAGGGCGTCGCGCATCCGCGCCTCGGCGACCGCATCGCCGAGGGCGCAGTGCAGGCCGCGGGAACTCGCACCGACGACCTGGACCTGCATCCGGCCGATGCCGCGCAGATCGAGGGAGAGTCGGGCGCCGACCGCCGCGCCGCAGCCCTCCGGCGGGGTCAGGAGCAGCCCGCCCCGGCTCAGATCGAGCACGCGCCCGAGGCCCCAATTGCCGACCCGGACCGCGAGGTCGACGGGATAGCGGTCATGCACCCGCCGGTCGCCGATCTCCGCCTGCCGCAAGGCCGCGACGGCGCGCCCGGCGATCCCCCCGGCGAGTCCGGCGACGCCGGCCCCGGCGGATCGTGCAGCCTCCATGCGCCGGGCCGCCTCGTCGGCGGCGGCCGTCGCCGCCACCGCGTCCCCGACGAGATCCTCGGTGGAGAGGGCGAATTCCTGGGCCGCGTCGGAGAGGCGCCAGGCGGAGGCGGCTTGAGCCTCCGCCGCCGCGCTGGTCGTGGCGAAGGCCGGTCGCAGGCAGGCGAGGGACGTCGCGACACTGCCCATCGCCACCGCCCCGGGGCCGGAGAGGCGGCGGCTCAGGGCCCGCACCTCCTCCACCGCCCGGGCGGCATCGGCCGAGATGAGTCTGAACTCCTCCGCCGCCTGCCAGAGCGGCCCGCCGCCCATACCGGCGCGCGCCGCCTCGACGGTGGCGCCGAGGGCGAGGCGGTTGGCCTGCCGCGCCAGGGTCGCCACCGCCTCGACGACGCGGGCCGCATCCCGTGCGGCGCCCGCCATCTCGGCCTCGAGCACGCGGCTCTCCGCATCGGTGCGCTCGAGGTGGCGGCCGGCCTGGACCAGCACGCCGGCGAGCCCCTCGGTCTCGGCCGAGACGCTGGCGGCCGAG
>NZ_LABZ01000381.1 GCF_001043955.1 Methylobacterium tarhaniae
CGGCGGCAGCCTGCGGGCGGGCGTCACCGAGAATCCGGTGCTGCTGACCCGCTCGGTCGCCTCCGGCGAGACCAGGGTGACGATGGGCGGCGCGCCGGTCACGGTCTGGCCCGGCGGCGGCATCACGGTGATGGCCGACGTGACCCGGCTGCCGAGGAACGCCTTCGGCTCGGTGCCGACCCCGGCGATCGTCGCGCCGATCGAGTTCACCCTGCCGCGCGACCTTTATGCGCGCTTGGGCGGACACGATGGCGACGTGGTGGCGATGACGGATATGCTGCGCGAGATCGGGCCCGCGGCCCGGATCGATCCGTGGAATCCTGGCCATCCCTGGCCGGCGGCGGACGTGGCAGGAGGGCCGGCATGAACGCCCCGCACCGGCACGAGGCGCCGACCCCCGAGATCGATGCCGAGGCGGTCCGCACCTATCGGGTCGAGGAGCAGATCGGCTACCTGATCCGCCGGGCGCACCAGCGCGCCTCCGCGATCTTCGAGACGGTGATGCGGGACTTCTCCGTCACGCCGGTGCAGTTCGCCGTGATGACGAAGCTCCACGACCTCGGGCCGACCTCGCAGAACCAGGTCGGACGCCTCGTCGGGGTCGACCCGGCGACGATGTTCGGCGTCGCCCGCCGCCTCACCGCCCGCGGCCTGGTCCGGCCGACGGCCGACGAATCCGATGCCCGGCTGGTGCTGCTGACACTGACAGCGGAGGGTCTCGCGGTGATCGAGGCAATGAAGAGCCGCGGCGCCGAGGTGACGGCCCGCACCCTCGAGCCCCTCTCCCCGGAGGAGGCGGC
>NZ_LABZ01000382.1 GCF_001043955.1 Methylobacterium tarhaniae
CCCGTCGACGGTGATCGAGCCGCCCTGGATCGGGCTGAGGCCGTTGATGCAGCGGATCAGGGTCGACTTGCCGGAGCCGGACGGCCCGATGATGCACACTACCTCGCCCTTGCGGATGTCGAGGCTGATGCCCTTCAGCACCTCGAAGGCACCGTAGGACTTGCGGACGTCGCGCAGCGAGACGAGGGCGCGGGCATCGCCGGCCAGGGAGGTGGGCGTGGCAAGGGCGGGATCAGCGAACGGCATAGCGGCGCTCCAACAGGCGGGTCCACACCGCGATCGGATAGATGTAGACGAAGAACAGGCACAGCAGGAACAAGTAGAACGGCAGCAGAAGCTCCGGGCGCGCGCCGGCCGCCTCCATGCTCGCCTGGGCGTTCGACACCGCCTCGTGCACGCTGAAGATCGAGGCCATCGGGGTCGACAGGGTCAGGAGGGCGTACCAGTTCATCCAGGGCGGGATGCCGCGGCGGATGCATTGCGGCAGGATGATGTGGCGCAGGGTCTGGGCGCGGGTGAAGGCGAGCCCCTCGGCCGATTCCCACTGTCCCGTCGGGATCGAGCGCACCGCGCCGCGCAGGATCTCGCTGATGTTGCCCATCACCGGAAGCGAGAAGGCCAGGGTGGCCTTGCCCCAGTCCGGCAGCGGGACCCGCCACCCGCCCGGCAGCCGAATCTCGATCGGCAGGAGGTACATCACCAGGAACAGGATCACGAGCCAGGGCGAGTTGCGCAGGAGATGCGTGACGAAGCGGGCCGGCAGCCGGATGAGCGCCGCCTCGCTGATCTGCATCAGGCCGAGCCCGATCCCGAGCACCGTGGCGATCGCCATCGCCAGCACGCTCATGGCGAGGTTGAGGGCGAAGCCCCGCAGGATGAACGGGGCGTAGTCGATCAGGGCGGCGAGCGCCGAGGACGGCGCCCCGACGATGCCCGAGCGCATGGCTGCGACGGCGAGCGAGACCGCGAGCGCGAGCAGCAGGACCGCGACGTGCCGGGCCCTCAAGCCCCGCAGGACCTGACCGTCGCGCAGGCGCGCCCTGTTGAGCTGGAAGGCAGGCTGCCTCATCGGCCGTATCCCGGAAGCATGAGCCGGCGCTCGACCGCGTGCAGGCCGGCGGCGAGCAGCGTCACGACGACGATGTAGAACCCGAACAGGACCAGCATCATTTCCGGGACGTTCAGGTTGTCGGACCAGACCTGGTTGAGCACGTAGGTCATCTCCGGGACCGTGATGATGTAGGCCAGCGACGTCGTCTTGGCCAAGCTGACGAGGTTGTTGGTCAGGGCCGGCAGGCTGATGCGGAACGCGAGGGGCAGCGTGATGTAGAGGTAGGTCTGGAAGCGCGAGAAGCAGAGGCTCTCGGCCGCCTCCAGGGTCGAATCGGGCACCGCCTCGATGCCCGCCCGGAAGATCTCGACGTTGAAGGCGCCGCCGAAGATGCCGAGCGCGATCACCGCCCAGGCGAAGG
>NZ_LABZ01000383.1 GCF_001043955.1 Methylobacterium tarhaniae
GGCGCCACCTGGGACGGCCTCGGCGTCAACTTCGCGCTGTTCTCCGCGCACGCCACCAAGGTCGAGCTGTGCCTGTTCGACGATTCCGGCGAGACCGAGATCGAGCGGATCGCCCTGCCCGAATACACCGACGAGGTCTGGCACGGCTACCTGCCGGACGCCCGCCCCGGGACGATCTACGCTTATCGCGTCCACGGCCCCTACGAGCCGGAAGCCGGCCACCGCTTCAACCCGAACAAGCTGCTCCTCGACCCCTACGCCAAGGCGCTCGTCGGCTCCGTCACCTGGAACCCGGCGCTCTTCGGCTACGTCATGGAGAGCGGCGACGACACCACCTTCGACACCCGCGACAGCGCGCCCTTCACCCGCAAGTGCCGGGTGATCGATCCCGCCTTCACCTGGGGCCGCGACCAGAAGCCGAACGTGCCCTGGGACAAGACGGTCTTCTACGAGACCCACGTCAAGGGCTTCACCAAGCTGCATCCGGCGGTGCCCGAGCGCCTGCGCG
>NZ_LABZ01000384.1 GCF_001043955.1 Methylobacterium tarhaniae
TTCCCCGGCCTTGAAGCAATTCGCCGGCGTCGCCGATCTGAATTTCGAGCTGATCGTAGTTTTGCAAAGTCAGGAAGCATGTCAGTTTGCACGGAGGCTGCTGCAGGGCTCGCTCCTGAATTTTAACATTCAGTGTGTCGCCGTTGACCGGGTTCTGCATTTCATTCCGGATCAGCATCACCTCGACGCGATCGTCACGATCCCGACGGGCGCCGCTGTGACCAGGGAGTTGCTTGACAAGCTGGCGGCTGTTGCGTGCGGGGAAATCCCAGGCTTTTCTTGTCATGTTGCGATTGCGCATTCTGCGGCAGGGTCGGCGACCGACATCATTTATAATAAAAAATATTCCGAGTGGGTCACCGCCCAGGACACAATTTCTATTTGTCTGCGCAGTGAGTTCTTGCAGCAGACTCGGGTCGTGTCCTCCATAGCCGAAGGAATGCCCCGATTTTTACTAGAAATAAAAATTTCGTCTGAACTGCCGATTCACGCTGTCCGCTTAGCCCGGACTGTCAGTGGGACAACGCTGGATCTTCCACCCGCTTATGGCGTGGTCACGCATATCAGGACAAAGGACGAGTCAGCTCGCAAACGCCTCGAGCGCCTGCTGCCTAACACGCTCCAGCACCTGGCAGAAACAACGGTCGTGGGTCCGATCGGCCAAACCAGCGCCATCGGGCAGTTCTGCGCCGACCACGGTGTGAAGGTTGTTCAGGCATTTCCGTTCGAATGCCGCCTGTCTCCGTTCGAGCTGATGGATCTGTGCTTGCCGTCTCAGTCCATCTTGATGGTTGAGTTGGACGATGAGAATACGAATTATGCGCCTCTGGAGACGCTGCTGAGCTACCGTTCCATGCCAGGACGTTCGAGTGCTGTCGCTTGGCGCAGCCAGGTTCCCTTCCAGGCGATCGCAGCCGGAGAGGCGGATGCGATCACGGCCGCCTTGAGGAGGCCAGAATGTGGTGCAATAAACGCTCACAGATCTGCGTAGCTTCCGCTGAGCTTTAATGTTAGAACCAGCCTCAAGGGTTCGAAAATCGCTTGGAAGCAGCAATTTGCTTCGACGTGCAAAAACTTATCTAAAAAGGCCGTTACAATGA
>NZ_LABZ01000385.1 GCF_001043955.1 Methylobacterium tarhaniae
CTGCGGCCGCTGCTGCACTACCGTTCCATGCCAGGACGTTCGAGTGCTGTCGCTTGGCGCAGCCAGGTTCCCTTCCAGGCGATCGCAGCCGGAGAGGCGGATGCGATCACGGCCGCCTTGAGGAGGCCAGAATGTGGTGCAATAAACGCTCACAGATCTGCGTAGCTTCCGCTGAGCTTTAATGTTAGAACCAGCCTCAAGGGTTCGAAAATCGCTTGGAAGCAGCAATTTGCTTCGACGTGCAAAAACTTATCTAAAAAGGCCGTTACAATGAAACAAATCGGAAGCCTTTTTTTCCCGGACCGGGAGAAGCATTTTCAGAAATTTGCTGATGACATTCGCGGTTATCAGAAAGCTCAGCGTGATTATGCATATCAATTTGTCGATGACTGGAAATGCGCTGTCGATGTGGGAGCTAATGTCGGTATATTCTCTTGTGATTTTGCGAACTATTTCGAAAAAGTTGTCGCGATTGAGCCACTCCGTGACAACATTGCGTGTCTCGAGCGGAATGTTCCTGAGAATGTCGAGATTGTGAGATGTGCCGTCGGTAATCGGGAGGGGCAATGCGAGATGGCTCTTCCCGGTTCGACCTTGGGCAACGCGTACATCGTCGGAGTCACAGGCGGCGCTGCCGCAGACGGAAAGCTAGGCGCCCGGGATATCGAAAAGGTCGATATTAAGACCATTGATTCACTCAATCTTGAGAACGTCAATCTTATCAAGATCGACGTGCAAGGGGCGGAACTCGTCGCTCTTCAGGGTGCCGTCGAAACGATCAAGAGGTGCCGTCCCGTCATCATGCTTGAGGAGAAGGCGGAGGGAGACGGTATTTATCAACTCGCAGAGGCTGAACACCTCCTCGAGTCACTCGGTATGACGCCCATGGACCGTGTAGGTGCCGATCGCATCTTCATCTTTGTGAACGGTCGCAACATCACTGTACCCAAACGTCCGACACATCTTGTTGATT
>NZ_LABZ01000386.1 GCF_001043955.1 Methylobacterium tarhaniae
CCGCCTGCGCGAGGGCGACACCACGGCGAGCCGCGACCTCGTGCCAGTGCTCCAGACCGGCGTCGTCAACCACCTGCAGCGCTACGACGAGGCCGACGTGACCCTGGTCTTGCACGGCGCCGAGATCGCGCCCGGCAACAGCGGCGGGCCGCTGGTCGATTATTGCGGCCGGGTCGTCGGCGTGAACACCTTCGGGCGCACCGACGACCGCCTGCCGGTCACCGCACGCTACGCGCTGGGGGCCGACGGCCTCGCAGCGTTCCTAGCCGCGTCCGGCGTCGCCGCCGCCCTCGATTCCCGCGCTTGCGACCTCCAGGCGGCGCCCCGCCCGACGGTGGCGGCCGCAGAGGTCGAACCCGCCGCCCCCGCCCCGGCGAGGAGCGCCCCACGGTCCGGCCGCGATGCCAGGCCGGCCGCGCCGGCCCCGGCCCGCTAGACGGAGCCGCGACCATGTCGGCGACCCTGAAGCTCACCGAGACCCCGCGACAGGGCTTCGACCCGGTCAACCCGAAGCTCGCACAGCAATACGAGCAGATCGTCGATCTCCTCGCCCGCCGCCTGGGTCCGTCCCACGCGCAGCTCTTCGCCGAGCCGGTGCCAGTCGCGCTCGCCGGCACCGGGCGCCC
>NZ_LABZ01000387.1 GCF_001043955.1 Methylobacterium tarhaniae
GGGCGGCGGTGGGGGGGGCAGCAGGTCGGCGGCGAGCGCAGGCGCGCCGAGCAGGCCGAGCCCGAAGGCCGCGACCGGGATGCAGTGACCGAACCGTGCCATAGGGCGCCCTTTCCTGCCCCTGCGGCTCCTCAGCCGGGGCGTGCTTCGCGAGTGTCGCGGCGGGCCCATCGGCCCGATAAACAACAATTGCATCTGAAGGTTAGCGGCGGCTTAACCCTAACCGTCGATCGCTGCGCCTCCGGCGCGGCGAGCGCCGGAGTGCCGTGCAGGCCTCAGTACTTGCGCACCAGCGGCACCATGGGAGGCGGCGGCTCGTAGGCGGCGGCCACGACCGGCGCGCCGAACATCCAGCGCATGCCGAGCTTGATGTCGTGAGCCTCGATGTCCTTGACCTTGATCGGCGTCAGGGTGCTGCCGCAGAAGCAATTGAGCACGCCGGTGCTCGCCTCGCCGAGGTTCAGGTAGCGATAGGCCAGTTCGAGCTTCAGGTTCGGCGTGACGGCGTAGGACAGGCCGGCATGGAGCGCCCAGGCGAAGTTCGTCTTCGTCTGGTTCTTGTAGGTGCCACCGCTGATGTTCTGGTAGCCGAACGGGCCCGCCTCGGGATAATCGGCGTAGGTGTAGCTGCCGGTGATCAGGCTCGACTCCGACAGGCCGGAGAAGTGGTGGAACGCCGCGCCGACGCCTGCGCCGATGAACGGCGTGATGCCGTAATAGGTGCCGAGATCGGCGTAGCCGTTCACCAGGACCACCGCGGCCGAATAGTTGCCGTTGGTGGTCTCGAACGTGTTGTCGTGGTGATCCCGGCGCAGGCCGACCTCGTCGTAGGTCGAGTAGTTCGACTTGATGCGGTCGTTGGTGCGGAAGCCGCTCGAGAACCGGTACTCGCCGGTCACGTCGCCGCGTAGCCAGGAATTGAACTGGTAGCCGAGGCCGATACCCGCGAAGCCCCCGCCGCCGAGATCGGTGTTGTAATAGTCGACCACGTCCGGGCTCGGCACGGTCGACAGCTTCGGACGGGTGTAGATGCTGGCGCCGACATCACCCCGCAGGTACCAGTCCGCCCGCGAACTCGTACCGGCGGGGTGATGTCGGCGCCAG
>NZ_LABZ01000388.1 GCF_001043955.1 Methylobacterium tarhaniae
ACGAGGGAGAGGTGTGCCGGTCGAGGCGTTAAGGCAGCCATAAATCTTTGCGACACATCGAGCCCGTACGGTTCTTCCTTCTTCCGCCCCAAGGCAGCGTCGGGTGCCGCGTGCGAGGGGTCTACGAGCGCGGTAGCGCGGCAGGCCGACCCTGCCAGCCTTGACCGAACCAACCGCCCCGTTGCTTGTTCCCTTTTCGTTCTCAATGATTCGGACGGAGGGCACACGATGCAGGCGAGACAGACCGGACCCGCTGAAGGCTCCTCCGCTGTCACCTCATGTCCCGTCGAGGCCATCGCCGCGGCCTACCTGTCACAGACCTCCGGCGACCTCGCCCTGGCCCTGCGATGCGCCATCACGGACGCCTTGGCCGATCTCCTGGACGCCGAACGCCGGACCCGTGAACGCAGCCGTCTCATCTCCCGGGGCTTCGTCCGTGGCCGCCTGGACGATACCGGTGATGCGCCTTGACGATCCACCGCCACCCCGTACGGGTGGCCTGCGTCCCATGCCCGGGCCGGCAGGGCAGCGATCGGCTCGGGAATCTCGTTGGTTCGACCGCCGGTCTCACATCCGGCACAGCCGGGCGAGCCGCCGGCCGGAGACCTGGCCGCGGGGCGTGCCGTCGCTCTGCACCGCTTCGCCGGCGAGGGCGATGCGGGTCGGGTTCTCGATCAGGGTGTAGCGGGTGCGCCAGGCCGGCAGGCCGAACTGCACCGCCCAGAGCCGCAGGGCTGCGCAGAAGCCGCGCAGGGTTCCGGGTCCGAAGCGCTGGGGATCGAGCACCGGCGCGACCTCGGCGGCGCCGTAGGGCAGGGCGCGGAAACCCGCGAGCAGGCCTGACCGGCCCTCCGCGAGCCCGAAGGCGGCGCTCTCTTCCACGCCCAGGGCCCCGATGCGGTCGGGCGGGTGGGTGGTGAGGGTGAGGGTCAGGGGCTGTTCGGCCACCAGCACCGCGGCGCGGTCCGGCGCTCCCGCGAGGTCGAGGGCCAGGGGCCGGTAGCCGGCGCCGGGCTCGCGCGGCGTGGTGAAGACGAGGCCGATCAGGTCGAGGGTGGCGGCCGAGCCGGAGACCCGGTCGGGATGGGCGGTCCAGCCGATCAGCCGCTCGCGCTGGTCGGCGCGCTCGGCCGCCACGTCGGGGGCCTGGATCTCCCCGACCGGGAACGTGCCCC
>NZ_LABZ01000389.1 GCF_001043955.1 Methylobacterium tarhaniae
CGCGCACCCGCTGCTTGAGGATCTTGATGTCGGGAAATCCCCCGTCGCGCTTGCGCTCCCAGATCAGGGCGTCGCCGCAGGTGATCGCGAAGGCGCCGCCGGTCCCGGGGATCAGCGCCACTTCTCCGAGAGCGTCGCGGAAGGTCGACAGCAGCTCCTGCGCCATCCAGCCGGCCCGCAGCAGCCAGTTGCACTGGGTGCAGTAGGTGATGGCGATGCGGGGCTTCTCGGCCTCTGGACGGGGGGCTGTGTCGCTCATCGTGGATGTGACTCCGCCTCCGATCCCCCCGCTTGTCAACCGGGTCCACACGCAGGTTGCGCGTCCGGCACCCGCCTCACGCGAGCTGGCGCAGCACCAGGAGGCTCACCCCGACCCCCGCGATGCCGGCCGCCACCGACACCGCCACGTAGATCAGCGCCGCCGCGAACGCCCCGCGCTCCCAGAGCAGGAAAGCCTCGAGGGAGAAGGTCGAGAAGGTGGTGAAGCCACCGAGGATGCCGGTGGTGAGGAAGAGCCGCCAGGCCTGGGGCACCCCGCCCCGGGCGGCGAACCAGCCGGTGAGCACCCCCATCATGA
>NZ_LABZ01000039.1 GCF_001043955.1 Methylobacterium tarhaniae
TCGGTCATCGTCGCGCAGGCGCGCCTCGACCGCGGCGAGAGCGGCCGGATCGGTGATGTCGGCCGGCATGACGTCGACCGCGACACCGGTCTCGGCCCGCAGGCGCGACGCGAGGGCGTCGACGCGGCGGCGAGCGGCCCGGTTGATGTTTTTCGTGATGGCCATCATCAATACCTTCATGACGGCGATCATGAATATTCGCCATCGGGAGCACGACATGAGCGACCAACTGCCCACCGCCCTGATCACCGGCGCTTCGTCCGGCATCGGCGCGACCTATGCCGACCGCCTCGCCCGGCGCGGCCATCCCCTGGTGCTGGTGGCGCGCGACGCCGCCCGCCTCGACGCCCTCGCGTCGCGCCTGCGGGCCGAGACCGGTGTCGCGGTCGACGTCATGCCGGCCGACCTCACCGATCCGGCCGGTCTCGCCGCGGTCGAGGCGCGCCTGCGCGACGATGACCGAATCGGGCTGCTCGTGAACAATGCCGGCGCGGCGGCCCCGGCGGGCTTCGCGGCCCCCGACCTCGCGCCGCAATACCGCCTCGTCGACCTCAACGTGGTGGCGCTGACGCGGCTGGCCGGCGCCGCCGTGCAAGGGTTCCTCGCCCGCGATGGCGGGGCCATCGTCAATATCGGCTCGGTGGTGGCGCTCGCGCCCGAGTGGCTGCCCGGCGTCTACGGGGCGACCAAGGCCTACGTGCTGACCCTGTCGCAGGCGCTCCAGTCGGAGCTTGGGCCGCGCGGCCTCTACGTCCAGGCAGTGCTGCCGGCCGCGACCCGCACCGAGATCTGGGAGCGCTCAGGCCGGGCGGTGGAGAGCCTGCAGGGCGTGATGGAGGTCGGCGAGATGGTCGATGCCGCCCTCAAGGGCTTCGACCGGCGCGAGGCGGTGACGATCCCGTCCCTGCCGGATGCGGGGCAGTGGGACGCCTTCGAGGCGGCGCGCCGGGCGATGGCGCCGAATTTCGCGCAAGAGCACGCCGCTTCCCGCTATCGGGAGTGACGCGGGCCTCAGGCAGCCGTCCTCAGAACCGCTCCACCCAGGGCCGCAGATCGACCTCGAACGACCAGGCATCTCGCGGCTGGCGCAGCAGGTCGAGATAGGCGCGCGCCACGCCCTCCGGCGTCAGGGTGCTGTCGGGCTTGCCCGCCGGGTCGGGGCGGCGGGCGCTGCGCACCAGGCCGTCGACGACGACATGGGCGACGTGGATGCCCTTGGGCGCAAGCTCGCGCGCCGCGCTCTGGGCGAGGCCGCGCAGGGCGAACTTGCCCATCGCGAAGGCGGCCGAGAGCGGAAAGCCCTTCACGCCGGCAGTGGCGCCGGTGAACAGGAGCGCCCCGTGCCCGCGCGGCTCCATGCGCCGCGCCGCCTCCCGGGCGACCAGGAAGGCGCCGAAGGCGGTGACGTCCACGGCCCGCCGCACCGCGTCCGGATCGAGGGAGGCGAGCGGCCCGGGGGCGCGGGCGCTGGCGTTGTAGATCACCACGTCGGGCTCGCCGAGGCGGGCATCGGCCTCGCCGAACAGCCGCTCGACCGAGGCCGGGTCGGCGGCGTCGGCCGTGAAGGTCGCGGCCCCGGTCTCGGCCGCGAGGTCGGCGAGCTTCGCCGTGTCACGGGCGGCGAGCCCGACCCGCAGGCCCTCGGCGGCCAGCTGGCGTGCGAGCGCGGCGCTGATGCCGGCGCCGGCGCCGACGATGAGGGCGGTGCGGTAGGGCAGGCTCACGGGCGCTCCTCCGGTCGGATGGATCGATCGTCACGCGCAGGCAGGTCGAAGACCAGGCAGGTGGTGCTGGCGGTGGCGCAGAGCCGGCCGGCCTCGTCGGTGAGGCTCGCCTCGGCCACGGCTTGGCGGCGCCCGGCATGGATCAGGCGGCCGATCGCCGTGACGCAGCCTGAGCCCTCCGTCACCGCCCGCAGGTAGTTCACCTTGATCTCCAGCGTCGTGTAGCCGCGCCCGGCCGGCAGGGTGCTGTGGACGGCACAGCCCATCACGCTGTCGAGGAGCGTCGCCAGCGCCCCACCATGGACGCTGCCGATCGGGTTGTAGAGGTACTCGCCCGCCGGCATCCGCATCGTCACCCGGCCGGGCTCGGCTTCGGCGAGGGTGATGCCCATCAGGGCGACGATCGGGGGCGGCGGCACCTCGCCGGCGATCAGGGCCCGCAAGAAGTCGAGCCCGGCCAGGCCCTGCCCGGCCCGGGCGATCGCCCGCGGATCGGACCAGGTGACACGACGCTCCCGCGGCGCCTCCGGCAACGAGGTGGCGGCCATGCTCTCTCCCTTGGTCTTCTTAGATGACGACAATCATGATACGATAGTGATGATCGTCGTCCTCAATGATGTCAACGGGAGCGGAACGTCGGATGCGGGTGACGCGCGAGCAGTTCCGGGAGAACCGGCGCCGGATCCTCGAAGCGGCCGGCCGCCTCTTCCGCGAGAAGGGGTTTGCCGCCGTGACGGTGGCCGAGGTGATGGAGGCCGCGGGCCTGACCCATGGCGGCTTCTACGGCCACTTCGCCTCCAAGGAGGATCTCGCCGCGCAGGCGCTGGCCCAGGCCCTCGCTCCCGCCCCGCAGGAGGCCGGGGCGGCGCCGGACCTCGCGGGCTTCGTCGCCGCCTACCTGTCGGCCGCCCATCGCGACCGGCCGGGCAGCGGCTGCGCCTTGGCGGCCCTCGGCAGCGAGGCGGCGCGCCAGCCGGCCCCCGTGCGGCGCGCCTTCACCGAGGGGCTGGAGGCGCGGCTCGCCCGGATGCAGGAGGCCATGCCCGGGGGTGACCGGGCGGCGGCGCTCTCGGTCCTCTCGGGCCTCGTCGGCGCCCTGGTCCTCGCCCGGGCGGTGGACGATCCAGCCCTGTCCGACGAGATCCTGGCGGCGGCGCGGGACGTGGTCGGCTGCCCTTGAGCGAGGCCGGCAGGCTTTTGGTAACCCTGGCGTGACCATCCTGGGGGGCGTCCTTGTCCGAGGCCGGTGATGGTGTTGCGTGTTGCGTTTCCGTGCCTGCCCTCGGCGGCAGCCCTCGTCTGGGTGCTCGGCACCGGCCTCGCGGCCGCCGTGGAGCCCGCGGGCCCGTTGCCGCCCGCCCCGGTTCCGGGTCAGGCCTCCGGGGTTCAAGGCGCGCAAGGCCAAGCCCTCCAAGGCCAAACCCCTCAAGGCCAAGCTCTCTCCGCGCCCGAGCCCCCGCCGACCGGCGCGGCGCCCTTGAGCGTCGGCCCGATCCAGCCCGGCGCGACCCAGAGGACGGGCGAGGCCAGGCCCGCTGATGCCAAGCCCGCCGAGGTCAAGTCGTCCGAGGCTCGGCCCGCCGACGGGAAGCCGAATCCGAAAAAGGTCTCGCGCGAGTTGCCGCCGCTGGTGGTGGCGCGGGTGTCGCAGGACCCGACCCCGACCCTGACCCCGGCGACCTTCCTCGATACCTTGCGGGCGGCGGAGCGCTATCAGGCGCTGGTCGAGGCCGGGGGCTGGCAGCCGCTGCCGGCCGACCTCGTGGTGAAGCCCGGCGAGCGCAATCCGGCGATCCCGCTCCTGCGCCGCCACCTCGTGCTGACCGAGGACCTGGGTCCCGGCGGCCCGGAGACCGACCAGCTCGACCCCGGCCTCGTCGCGGCGCTCAAGCGCTTCCAGGCCCGGCACAACCTGCCCGAGACGGGCCTCCTCGGCCGCCAGACCGTGGCCGCCCTCAACGTGCCGGCGAGCGTGCGCCAGCGCCAGCTCGCGGCCTCCGCCAACCGGCTGATCGGGTCGAGCTTCCCGTTCGGCGACCGCTACGTCGTGGTCAACATCCCCTCCGCCGCCGTCGAGGCGGTGGATCACGGCAGCGTGGCGCGCCGCTACGTCGCGGTGGTCGGCAAGCCCGAGCGCGCCTCCCCGTCCGTCGAGACGAAGATCACCAACATCAACTTCAACCCGACCTGGACCGTGCCGGTGTCCCTCATCAAGAAGGACATCATCCCGCACATGCGCAAGGATCCGGGCTACCTCGCCAAGATGCACATCCGCATGCTCGACGGCCAGGGCCAGGAAGTGCAGCCGACCGCCGTCGACTGGTCGACCGAGAAGGCGGTGAACTACACCCTGCGCCAGGATCCGGGCTTCGACAACTCGCTCGGCCAGGTGCGGATCGACATGCCGAACCGGCACGCGGTCTACATGCACGACACGCCCTCGAAGTCGCTCTTCTCCCGCGACGTGCGCTTCCATTCCTCGGGCTGCGTGCGCGTCGCCGACGTGAAGGCGCTGGTCGGCTGGCTGCTCGACGGCACGCCGGGCCCGAACGGTCCCGGCTCGGCCTGGGGCCCGATGGAGATCGAGACCGGCATCGCCACCGGCGAGCGCCGCGACATCAAGCTCGCGAAGCCGATCCCCGTGACCTTCGTCTACCTCACCGGCTACGCCACCCCGGACGGAAGGGTGCATTTTCGCGACGACGTCTACGGCCTCGATACCGGCAAGCCGGCGGACGTGGCGGTGACCGGCGCGCTCGCCAAGCCGGACCATGGCAAGGCCGCGACGAGCCATCCGGCTCCGGCCGGACTCGCGGCGCAGCCCAAGCCGACATCCGTGAAGGCGACACCCGCCAAGCCGGCGCCCCCGAAGCCCGTCGCCAAACCCACCGAGGGCAAGGCCGCCGAGGGCAAGGCCACCGAGGGTAAGGCCGCCGCCGTCAAGGCTCCGTCGGTCGAGAAGGTCCCTGCGGCCGGGATGCCGGCCCCGAGGCCCGCCGCCAAGGCCCCGCCGGCCGAGAAGCCCGCGCCGGCCGCCGAGCGCCGGATCGCCGCCCCGCCGACCTGATCCGGCGCGACACTGCGACGCTTCCACGCCGGACCTCTTGCGCACCGGAACCATTGCGGGCTCCGCCCGGGCCCGGACCGGCGGGCCCGGGACGGTGCCGCGGGTCGTCAAGCCGGACGATCCTGCCCGAGCGGCGACGTCCCGACGCGCGCCGCGTCAGGCGATCCCCAATCCCCGCACCAGCGCGATGCTGACGAGGAGCAGGACGCCCAGGGAGGCGGTGACCGCCAGCGTCACCCGGCCGCCGACCCGGGCCACCACCCGTACGTCGACGCCGAGGCCGAGCGCCGCCATGGCGATCACCGTCAGGATGCCGGCGACCCGGGTGAGGGGCGTCAGGGCCGCGTCGGGCACGAGGCCGAGGGAGCGGGCGGCGGCGAGGGCGAGGAAGCCGAGGATGAACCACGGCACCAGCTTGAAGAAGCCGAGCTTCTTGGCGGCTCCGGCCGGGGCGCCGGGCTCGTCGCGCAGGCGCGCGGCGAGGAGCGACAGGCCCAGCACCACGGGCCCGAGCATCAGCACCCGCACGAGCTTGACGAGCGTCCCGACCTGGGTGCTGACGAGGCTCACCGGCACGGTGGCGGCGAGGACCTGGGGCACCGCGTAGACGGTGAGGCCGGCGAGCACGCCGTACTCGGTCGGGTTGGTGCCGAGCAGCGGGATCAGGAGCGGCAGGCCCAGCACCACCAGCACGCCGAGGATCGCCGTGAAGGCGATCGAGGAGGCGACGTCGTCGCCGCTCGCCCCGATCACCGGGGCGACCGCCGCGATGGCCGAGTTGCCGCAGATGGCGTTGCCGCAGGCGATCAGGATCGACATCCGGGCCGGCAGCCCGAGCAGGCGGCCGATGGCGTAGCTGGCGATCAGCGCGATCACCACGGTGGCGACGATGCCGGCGAGCAGGGCCGGCCCCGAGGCGACGAGGGCGCTCAGGCTGATCGAGGCGCCGAGCAGCATCACGGCGACCTCGAGGAGCTGCTTGGCGCTGAAGGCGATGCCGATGCGCCAGCGCGGCCCCGGCTCCCAGACCGAGCGGATCGCGATGCCGGCGAGGATGGCGATCACCAGCGCCTCGACATAGGGGTGGTGGACGAGGTGTTCCTCCACGGCCTGGACCAGGCTCGCCACCGCCGTCACGGCGACGCAGAGGGTGAGGCCGGGCAGGACCGCGATCGCGGTCCGCCCCAACGTGTCAGGCCGCATCGCCGGGCATGCTCGCGTGGAAGGAGGGTCGCCGGCGCGCACCGGACCGGGTGGAACGGGTCACGGACGGAAGCTCGTGCCGATGCCGGCCCGCGGCGGCTGGCCGAGCCAGAGCAGCACCAGGCCGAGAGCCAGGGCGATCGGGGCCGCCGGCGAGAGGGTGAAGGGGAGGCCGAGGAGCTTCCACAAGGTCGGCTGCCCACCCTCGGCCATCGCCTGCAGGCTCGCGGCCCGGTCCTTCATGAGCGCCACGGCGACGTCGCTGACCGAGGTGACGAGCACGGTGTTGTTGGCGATCGAGCGGGCGCCGTCATAGACGATCCCGACGAACCCGGCGGCGACGAGCAGGAGGCCGAGGCAGCGGCACAGGAAGCGGATCATCCAGGGCTCCGGACCGCGCCCTGAGCGGGACGCGCGGCACCTTGAGTAGAGAGAGGCTCTGACGGGCGCAAGCTTGAGCGCGTCGCCCGCGCGAGCGCGAGCGCGGCACCGTGGCGGGTTGATCCCGGCCGCAAGGGCGTGCCACGGCGCTGGCGACCGACGAGGGGGAACGGCATGAACGGCAGGACGGGCGCACGGCCGGAGCTGGTGATCTTCGATTGCGACGGCGTGCTGGTCGACAGCGAGCCGATCAGCCTCGTGCGCCTGACCGAGAACCTGCAGCGCATCGGCGTGCCGATCGATCTCGACACGGTGGCGCGGCGCTTCACCGGCACCAGCATGACCTCGATCATGGCCCACATCGCCGCCGATTACGGCGTGCCGACGCCCGAGGGCTTCGTCGACGCGGTGCGGGCCGACACTTTGCGGGCCTTCGATACCGAGCTGAGGGCGATTGCCGGCGTTGCCGCGGTGCTGGAGACGATGCCGGGGCGGCGCTGCGTCGCCTCGAGCAGCGACCCGCAGCGCCTGCGCCACGCGCTCTCGCTCACCGGACTCCTGCCGTTCGTCGAGGGCCACGTCTTCAGTGCCACCATGGTGGCGCGGGGCAAGCCCTTCCCGGACCTGTTCCTCTACGCCGCCGAGCAGATGGGGGCGGCGCCGGGATCCTGCGTGGTGATCGAGGACAGCGTGCCGGGCGTCACCGCGGCGCGGGCCGCCGGCATGCCGGTCCTCGGCTTCTGCGGCGGCGGCCACTGGGCGCATGACCGGGCCGGGGCGGATCTTTTGGCCGCAGGAGCCGTCCGGGTTTTCGACGAATTCGCCCAGCTGCCCCATCTCCTGGAGACGTGGGACGCAGCGTCCCGTTCAGGAACGGGAGCCCTGGCACCGGTTTCGCATTGACCTGCCGCACGCGCCCGGCACATTCGGGGCGGACGCGACCGGCAAGGATCTGCCTTCAGAACCGAGACCGTTCCAGGACCCCCGTCGCCTCAAGCCAACCGGAGCCCGCCGTGAGACCAGCCCGCATCGTCGCCTTCTCGGGCAACGTCCGCCGCCCGTCCCGGACCCGCGCGCTGGTGGAAGCGGTCGCCGCCGAGCTCGGCCGCCGGCGCCCGATCGAGCTGAAGGTCTTCGACCTCGCCGAGGTCGGAACCGGGCTCGGGGCCACCACCCGCCAGGCCCTGCCCCTGCCGATCGCCCACATGATCGAGGCGATCGAGGGCGCGGACGGGCTGATCGTCGGCTCGCCGGTGCATAACGGCTCCTATTCGGGCCTGTTCAAGCACGTGATCGACTTCCTCGAACCCGCCGCGCTCGCCGGCAAGCCGGTGGCGCTGACCGCGACCGGCGGCGGCCCGCGCCACGCCCTGATGGTCGAGCACCAGCTCCGCCCGCTCTTCGGCTTCTTCACCGCCCACGTGGCGCCGACCGCGGTCTATGCCGGCGAGGCGGAGATCGAGGACGGAATCGTGACCGACGAGCGGGTCGCCGAGCGGGTCGCCGCGGCGGCGGGCGAGCTCGCCCACCTCCTCGACGTGGCGGAGGCGGCCCGCCGCAGCGCGGCCGGACGGGCCGTGGCGGGGATCTAGGGGCCGCCGCCGCGGGGGCGGGCGTCGCGTCAGGCCAGCTCTCGTCGGTCCTCCGGCTTGGGCCCCGCATCCTCGGCATCGCGACGGATGACGCTGATGCTGCCGTCGCCCTCCAGCGAGGCGAGCCGCACGAGACCCGGATCATCGATCCCCTGCTGGCGCAGCTGGCTCATCAGCTCGGAATGCGTGATCATCTGCCGGCGCATGTTCCGCCAGCAGATGCGGCCGTCGACGACCAGCGGCAGGCGCTTCGGCGTGATGAGGCGCTCGAACGCGGGGGAGTGGAAGGCCAGCCAGTCGATGCCGTAGTTCCAGCCGACGATGGTGAGGACCAGCAGGACGCCCTCGGTCAGCGACTTGTACTCGTTCGAGAACGCGTTCTGCGAGACGTCGGCGATCAGAACGATGACGAGCAGGTCGGCAAGGCTGACGGCGCCGGCCTGACGCTGCATGACGAAGCGCATGATGAGGAAGAGGAGGAGGTACATCAGGGTCCCTCGCAGGACGATTTCCAGCAAGGAATGCTCCGGCACGAACAGCGCTCGCCAGTCAGGCATGGATCCTCCGCATCGCTCAACCGTCTCGGACGATCTCAAGCTCGCCAGGGTCGCGCGGCTCGACGCTCGAGGATCGGTCCCGTCCGATGAGAAACGCATCCGGCGCCGGGACCGATGCGGCTCAATCCGAGCCTTCGTCGGGAAGGTTGAGCAGGGTGCCGCACGCCTTGCAGTGCACCGCATCCGGCTCGTGCCGCTGCAGGCCGCAGGTCGGGCACTGAAAGCGCACCTTGTAGGGCCGGAACAGGACCTGGGCGAGGCGCAGGAACAGCGTGACGCCGCAGATCATCACCACGACCGAGATGAGGCGCCCTCCCGTGCCCTGCAGCGTGACGTCGCCGTAGCCCGTCGTCGTCAGCGACGTGACGGTGAAGTACAGCGCATCGACGTAGTTTCTGATGTTCGGGTTGGAGCTGTACTGGGTCGTGTAGACGAGGCTCGTCATGATGAAGATGAACACCACGAGGTTCGTCACCGCGATGATCACGTCCTCGTTGCGACGGAAGAACGGGAGGTCCGCCCGCAGACGATCCTGCAGCTGGTAGGTCCGCAGCAGCCGCAGCGTGCGCAGGATCCGCAGGAAACCGGCACCTTCGCCGGCGATGGGAGCGAGGAACGAGGCGATCGCCGCCAGATCCGCCCACGTCGTCGGCCGCAGGAACTCGCGGGCCGGGCGCGGGCAGATCGCCAGCCGCGCGAGGAAATCGGCTGCCACGGCGATGCCGACCAGAACGTCGATGCCCTCGATAACCGGCTGCCGGGGCAGGAACGAGGACAGGACGATGAACAGAAGGGTGGCCAGGTCAAAGGCGAGCAGGCCGTAGCGAAATCGGTGCGCGCGGTCGCTGTCGCCCTCGTAGAGCTCCCGCAGAGCCAGCCTCAGACGTCCCATGGGCAACCATGCTTCCGCCGCTCCGGATCCCGGGAGCATGGACGTTCCATCGCATGCCGACGCGAGAAGTTCATCACGGCCGGCCCGCATGGCAGGCAGCGCCCGTGGGCCGGTGCTCCCGGCCTGGCTGCCGCATCCGCTGCTGCGGACGGATCCTTCCTCGGGACGGGAAGGTCCGGATGCGGTCGCGGGCAGCGCCTCCAGGTCCTCGATCCCGCATCGCGTCGTCGATGCGCCGGCGTCCAGCCTTCGAAAGGCGTGCGTGAGCGGCGCCCGATCGCGTTGCGACCGGACGCAGTTCTAAGCAGATTTCGCAAAAGTGGTCGCCGGTTTTGCGACAAAAATCTGCGACCAAACAAGAACCTAAGCGGACGAAGCGTTGGCTTGCCAACGCAAGTCTGCTTAGATCTTTGATTTTGCCGCATTTTCTACGGCGAACCGGTATCCGCTTCGTCGGAGGATGCTCTAGCTCGCCTGCAGCTTGCGATAGGCGCGGCCATAGGCGGCGTAGCTCGCGACGGTGCGGGCCATCATGGCGCGGCGGTCGCCGTCCAGGCGCGACAGGGCCCGGGCCGGACGCCCGCCCCAGAGCCAGCCCGAATCCAGCACCTGCCCGGGGTCGGTGGCGCTGCCGGCGGCGAGCAGCACGTCCGCCTCCACCACCGTCCCGGGGCCGAGACGCGCGCCCATGCCGATGAGGCAGCCCGGACCGATGCGGCCGTCGGCGGCGGTCACGTTGTGGCCGAGCGTGGTGTCGCGCTCGATCACCAGGCCGTCGGCCCGGGTATGCAGCGCGCAATTGTCCTGCACGTTCACGTTGGGCCCGATCACGATCGGCCCGAGGCCCGCCTCGAGGGTGCAGGAGAAGAACACGCTCGCTCCCGGCGCGAGGGCGACCCGGCCGCGCAGCCGGGCGGTGCGGGCGACGAACACCGCCGGATCGATCGCGAAATCGTCGCCCGGGCCGGAGGCCTGGTCGCTGGCGGCGGCCTCGCGCAGGCGCTCGGCCCGATCGGCCAGCTCGCTCGGCGCGAGGGGACGCAGGGGCCGGGCCGGGCTGCCGGCGCAGACGAAGCCCGCCGGCAGGGTGGTGCGCGGAAACACCGTGCTGCCGGCCTCCAGCAGCACCCCGTCCTCGATCAGGGAGCCGTCGAGGACCACGCAGGCATCCTCGATCACGCAGTCGTCGCCGACCGTGCAGGCATGCACCACCGCGTCGCGGCCGACCGTGACCCGGTCGCCGACGATGCACGGATACATCTCGGCGGCGATGTGCAGGGTCGAGCGGGCGCCGAGCCAGAACCGGTCGCCCACCACCACGTCGTGCCCGTCGGCGCGGATCACGGACTCGTCGCCGAGCCACGCTTGCGTCCCGATGCTCGCCCGCCCGATCACCGCGCTGCCGCGGCCGCACCAGACCGGCCGGGCCGCGAAGGTGGGCTCGGTGTCGTCGAAGGGGAGGAGGAGGTCAGGGGTCACGGGGCATTCCTCCGTCCGGCCGGCCGCGCGGCCGGTCCTCGCCCTCACATCTACGCCGTTCCACCGCCGCCGCCAGCCCCGGATCCCGGCGCCGGCCGTTCGTGCCAAGCCGATGTCGCAAAAGTGGCCGCCGGTTTTGCGGCAAAAATCTGCGACAAAACAAGAAGCTACGCGGACGAAGCGTTGGCCTGCCAA
Source organism: Methylobacterium tarhaniae (assembly GCF_001043955.1). GTDB lineage: Bacteria > Pseudomonadota > Alphaproteobacteria > Rhizobiales > Beijerinckiaceae > Methylobacterium > Methylobacterium tarhaniae. The sequence continues at coordinate 11,091 of NZ_LABZ01000039.1, forward strand.
CGCAAGTCTGCTTAGAAGGCGGCGCACACCGATCCCGGACCCGCCATGACCCCTCGCCTCTCGATCCAGCCCGAGCCCTTCGACGTCGCGGCGGAGATCGGCGCCCTCACGGCGGCGCTCGGCGGGCGGGCGGGCGCCATCGTGAGCTTCACCGGCCTGTGCCGGGACGAGGACGGGCGGCTGGCCGCCCTCGAGCTCGAGCATTATCCCGGCATGGCCGAGGCCGAGATCGGCCGCGTGCTCGACGAGGCCGCCCGGCGCTGGCCGCTCCAGGGCGCCGTCGCGATCCACCGCCACGGCCTGGTCCGCCCGGGCGAGGGCATCGTCCTGGTGCTCGCGGCCTCCGCCCACCGGAACGCCGCCTTCGAGGCGGCGAGCTTCCTGATGGACTACCTCAAGACCCGGGCCCCGTTCTGGAAGCGCGAGCACCGCGCCGACGGCACCCTCGGCGGCTGGGTCGAGGCGACGGAGCACGACGCCGCGGCGGCGGCGCGGTGGTGAGGGCGCGAAACGGGGATTGCCGAGAATTCGAGCGATCGGGCTGAGGAATCGCTGACGGCCCTGCGGCAGGATCGCCGTCATGATCCGAGATCACCGATCCCCCGATCCTCTGCCGTTCGATCCGCTGAGCGCGCGCAACCTCGCGATGGTCTGCGCCCTCGTCGGGCTCGGGACCATCCTGCTCTCCGAGCGGCCGACCCAAGGGGGCGTGCTGCTCGCCTGGGCCGGCCTCGTCGGCTGGGCGCTGCTGCGGGTCTTCGGCGGCCGCCCGGCGCAGCCGGTGCGCCGGAAGGTCCGTCCGCCGCGGCCCGAGCCGGTCATCGAAGTCGTGGAGGTGAAGGACTGGACGCCCCGGCGCCCGGCCCCGGCCCTGGCCCTGCCCAAGCCGATCGCGGCGGAACAGCCGACCTCCGCGCCGGCCTGGACGACCTCCGCGCATCCCGCCGTGCTCGCCGGCATCCGTCGGCGGCGCGAGGAGGGATAACGGGGATTCGCGGTCGCCGAACGGCCGCGCACGGCTATCTGTCCTGCACGGCGGCGCAGCCCCGCCGGCGGAGAGATCCTCGACCATGCCCGTTTCCCCACCTCTGGACACGACCCGCCACGACACCGCCCGCCCGGGCAGCACCCGCTCGCTCGTGCTCGCCGGCCTCGGGGTGGTGTCGTTCACGGCCGTCCTGCTGCTCGCCTGGCACTCCGCCGACACGCTGCTCCTGATCTTCGCCGGCATCCTGTTCGCGGTCTTCCTCGACGGGCTCACGCATTATCTCGGCCGCATCGTTCCTCTCGGGCACGGGGCGCGGCTCGCGATCGTGAGCGTGCTGCTCACGATCCTGGTGCTCGGCATGGTCGGGCTCGGCGGTGCCACCGTGGCGGGTCAGGCGCAGCGCCTGGGGCAGACGCTGCAGCAGCAATCCGGCACCGTGAAGTCCTGGCTCGACGCCCGCGGGATCGACACCCGCTTCCTCGACTTCGGCAAGCTGAAGGATGCGGCCTCGCAGACCTCCGGCGAGGCGGAGGGCGGGCGGCGGACCCTGCCCACCGCCGGCGGCCTGCCGAGCCCCGGCACGCTCCTGTCGGGCGCCGGCAGCGTCCTCGGACAGGCCTCGACGGTGGCGCTGGCGGTGTTCGGCGCCATCGGCAACGTGTTCATCGTGGTGGTGCTCGGCCTGTTCGTGGCGGCCGATCCCCGGACCTACCGCGACGGCCTGCTGCGCTTCGTGCCCTCGCGCCACCGCACCCATGCGGCCTCCGTCGCCGACGATATCGGGATCACCCTGCGCCACTGGCTGTTCGGCCAGCTCGTCGTCATGGGGGCGATCTTCGTGTGCGTCTGGCTCGGGCTGACCCTGGTGGGGATCGACGGGTCCCTGGTGCTGGGCCTCCAGGCGGGCCTGCTCTGCTTCATCCCGACCATCGGGGCGCTGGTGGCCGGCATCATCATCGTGCTGGCCTCCCTCGCCTCGGGGCTGAAGGGGGTGATCGCCGGCCTCTGCGTCTACCTGCTGGTGCAGACCCTCGAGAGCTACGTGCTGACGCCCTTCGTGCAGAAGCGGGCCCTCGACATCCCGCCCGCCACCCTGTTCGCCGGGCAGATCCTGCTCGGGGTGCTGTTCGGCCTCTGGGGCGTGGCCCTGGCCCTGCCCCTGACGGCAGTCGCCAAGGTCCTGCTCGACCGGCTCTACATCGAGGACACGCTGGGGGAGAATGCGGGCTGACGCCCTCCCTTCGAACGAGGCTTGACTGTCAGGGACTGCGGCTCGGGACTCGTCCCCTCCGTCCCGACCTCATCCTGAGGTGCCGCGCAGCGGCCAAGGAGGGCTCCAGTGATCTCGGAGACATCCTGAGCCCTCCTTCAACGTCGGTCCATCTGCGATGGACCGAGGTCTCAGAATGAGGTCGTGGATCGGATGACATCTGCCATCCCGGTCAAGCGGGCTCTCGGCCCCGACGGCGTCAGGCGCTCTGCGGCTTCGTCACCTTGGCCTCGATCGCGTCCCAGACCGCGACCGCGAGGTCGGGGCCGCCGAGGCGCTTGATCGCCCGGATGCCTGTCGGCGAGGTGACGTTGATCTCGGTCAGGTTGCCGTCGATCACGTCGATGCCGACCAGGATCAGGCCGCGGCGGCGCAGCTCCGGGCCGATCGCGGCGCAGATCTCCTGCTCGCGCGGGGTGAGGGCCGTCGCCCCGCCGGTGCCGCCGCGCACCATGTTCGACCGGATGTCGTTGGCCGCCGGCACCCGGTTGACGGCCCCGAGCGGCTCGCCGTCGACCAGGATGATGCGCTTGTCGCCCTCGGTGATCCGCGGCAGGAAGCGCTGCACCACCCAGGGCTCCCGGAAGGTGACCGAGAACAGGTCGAACATCGAGCCGAAATTCGGGTCGTCGGGCAGGACCCGCAAAACCGCCGCGCCGCCATGGCCGTGCAGCGGCTTCATCACCACGGCGCCGTGCTCGGCCCGGAACGCCTCGATCTCCTGCTTGTCGCGGGTGATCAGCGTCGGCGGCATCAGCTCCGGATAGGCGGTGACGAACAGCTTCTCGGGGGCGTTGCGCACCTCGAACGGGTTGTTCACCACGAGCGTCCGCGGGTGGATGCGCTCGAGCAGGTGCGTCGCCGTGATGTAGGCGAGGTCGAAGGGCGGGTCCTGGCGCATCAGCACCACGTCGACCTCGGCGAGGTCGATCCGCTCCTGGGCGCCGAGACGGGCGTGGTCGCCCTCCACGTCCTGCACCCGCAGGGGCTCGACCCGGGCGGTGACGCGCCCGTCGCGCATCGAGAGCCGGTCGGGCGTGTAGTGCAGGAGCGTGTGGCCGCGGGCCTGGGCCTCCAGCAGCAGCGCGAAAGTGGTGTCGCCGGCGATGCGGATCGCCTGGATCGGGTCCATCTGGACCGCGACGGTGAGGGCCATGTCGGGGGTATCTCCGGTCGCCCGGTTTATCGGGCGGCCAGCGCCCGATGGCAACGGCCGTGGAAGAAGGAAGGCCCCGCGCACAGGCTGCGACGGGGCCCCAAGTCGAGGGAGGAGACGCCCATATGGGCCCGATGAGACCTAGCAAGCCGCGTGCCAGTTCAGGCGGGCGAGGCCGGATTCCTGTCCGGCTCAGGCAGCCTGTCGGTTGACCCGGCTCTCGGCCAGCGCGGTCAGCTTCTTGTCGGTCGCCTTCTCCTCCTCGAGGGTCTGCTGCAGCGGGCCGATCACGTCCTTGCGGCCGAGCTGCTGGGCATAGGCGATGATCGTGCCGTAGCGGGTGATCTCGTAATGCTCGACCGCCTGGGCGGCGGCCAGCATGGCGGCGTCGCGCACCTCGGCGTCGTCGGTATCGCCGATGATCTCCTCGGCCTCCGCGATGATCCCGTCCATGGCCGCGCAGCGCACGCCCTTCGGCGGCTGTCCCAGGGTCTGGAACACCTGGTCGAGTCGCCGGATCTGCCCTTCCGTCTCGCGCAGATGCGTCTCGAAACCCGCTTTCAGCTGCGGGTCGCTCGCCTTGCCGATCATCTTCGGCAGCGCCTTCGTGATCTGCTGCTCGGCGTAATAGATGTCCTGGAGCATGTGATGAAAGAGATCATCCATGCTCTTGATCGGCTTCGAGAACAGGCCCATGGCGGTCTCCTCGACTGGCGTCGGCGCCTGCGCTCATCGAAGCGATGCCGACGCGCGACACAGGAACGGCGCGAGGCATCCGGGAGAGCAGGCGCGGTTCCGCATTGCCGGGGAACGTCGCCCGGCTGGCCCGGTTCCTCAGGAACTCCAGGTGGGTATCAGCGGCCGGCCTGCGGATCCTCACCCGGCCAGGCGACGATGCGGTCCGGCAGTTCCTCGGTCTCGAACTCCTCCTCGGTGCCGCTGACCCGGCCGCGGACCGAGATGCCGGCCTCGTGCACGGTGCGCCGGGTACCGGAGACCAGGGGGTGCCACCAGGGCAGGTCGCGCCCGTCCCGCACCAGGCGGTAGCCGCAGGTCGGCGGCAGCCACGGCAGGGTGCGCACCGCCTCGGGCGTCAGGCGGACGCAATCGGGCACCTTGCGCTGGCGCCGCGCATAGTCGCGGCAGCGGCAGGTGCCAGCATCGAGCAGCGTGCAGCCGATATCGGTGTAGTGGATCTCCGCCGTGTCCTCGTCCTCGAGCTTCAGGAGGCAGCAGCGGCCGCAGCCGTCGCACAGGCTCTCCCACTCCTCCGGAGTCATCGCCTCCAGGCTCTTCTCGCGCCAGAACGGCGTCGCGGCCTTGAGGGAAGCGGGCGGGCGCGGGGGGTTGCTGCGGGCTTTGGCCACGGCTGGTACGGCCTTCGAGGCGCCGGATCGACGGCGCGGAGGAGGGACATCGGGGATGGAAGACGCCCTCCTCTGCCGCGCGCGAGCGCCGGGGGCAAGCGCGGCCGGCGGAGCCTCCGCACTCCTGCGACGTCGTGTCGGCGCGCGAGCGCCCCATATAGGCCGCGGAAGCCTGCGACCGGCTCCGGGTCTCGCGCTAAGGTGCGAGGCTTGCTAGACCTTCACGCCGCGCCACCCGAGGACCCGCCGACGTGCCCAACGACCGGCCCACCAACCGGCTGACCCAGATCCGGACCCGCCTGTCCCACGGGATGCTCGGCTTCGACGCCTGGCTGAATGACGGCCTCTACTCGGGCGGCCGCTCCTTCGGCGAGGCCTATGAGCGATTCGCCGAGCGGATCCAGCGCCGCTTCCGGGTCCGCGGCGTCAAGCGCATCGTCCTCGACCTCGCGAGCGAGGGCGTGACGCTCGGGCTCGCCGGCGGCGTGGTGATGCTGACGCTCGCCCAATCCGCCTTCAACCAGACCAGCGAGAACTGGCTCAAGGCGCCGGACCTCGCCGTGACCTTCCTCGACCGCTACGGGACCGAGGTCGGGCGCCGCGGCATCAAGCACGACGATTCGCTGCGCATCGACGAGTTTCCCGACATCCTGGTCAAGGCGCTGATCTCGACCGAGGACCGGCGCTTCTACGAGCATTGGGGCATCGACCCGATCGGCACGCTCCGCGCCGTGACGGTGAATGCGCGGGGCGGCGGCCACGTCCAGGGCGGCTCCTCCCTCACCCAGCAGCTCGCCAAGAACCTCTTCCTGTCGAACGAGCGCTCGCTCGAACGCAAGATCAACGAGGCGTTCCTGGCGCTCTGGCTCGAATGCCACCTGACCAAGAACGAGATCCTGAAGCTCTACCTCGACCGGGCCTATATGGGCGGCGGCACCTTCGGGGCGGCCGCCGCGGCGGATTACTATTTCGGCAAGAACCTCAAGGACATCACCCTGCCGGAAGCGGCCATGCTGGCCGGCCTGTTCAAGGCGCCGACGAAGTACGCGCCCCACGTCAACCTGCCGGCGGCCCGCGCCCGCGCCGCGGACGTGCTGCACAACATGGTGGAGGCCGGCTACCTGACGGAAGGCCAGATCCAGTCGGCCCTGCGCAACCCGGCGACCCCGGTGACCCGCTCGCGCGACATCAGCGCCGACTACTACCTCGACTGGGCCTTCAACGAGATCAAGAAGCTCGTCGACGAGGGCAAGCTGAAGAAGGAGCGGGTGCTGGTCGTGAAGACGCCGCTCGACCTCGCGATCCAGAAGCGGGCCGACCAGGCGGTGGAGAACGTCCTGCGCCAGTTCGGCGACGCCTTCGACGTCGAGCAGGCGGCGCTCGTGACCATGGATCCGGATGGGGCGGTGCGGGCGATGGTCGGCGGGGCCGATTACGGCCAGAGCCAGTTCAACCGCGCCACCGACGCGCTGCGCCAGCCCGGCTCGTCGTTCAAGCCCTACGTCTACGCCGCGGCGCTCGCCACCGGGCAGTGGCGGCCCGAGACCCGGGTGGTCGACCGGCCGGTCTGCATCGGCAACTGGTGCCCGGCCAATTACGGCCGCTCCTTCGCCGGCGCGATGCCGCTGTGGATCGCGGTGGCGAAATCGATCAACACCATCCCGGTGCAGTTCTCGATCGCCATGGGCAAGCAGCTCGGCGAGACCCACGACGCCCGCGCGGCCAAGCTCGGCCGGGCCAAGATCATCGAGCTGTCCCACAAGATGGGCATCACCTCGAACCTGGTCGATTCGGTCTCGCTGCCGATCGGCTCGGCCGAGGTGACGGTGATCGACCAAGCCGCCGGCTACGCGGTGTTCGCCAATGGCGGAAAACGGGCCAAGCCCTACGCCGCCACCGAGATCCGTACCGGCGCCGGCGAGGTGATCTATCGCCACGACACCAGCGAGACCCCGCCCGAGCAACTGCTCTCGACCCGGGTCGTCGCCGACATGAACTACATGCTCAACAAGGTCGTCGACGAGGGCACCGGCCGCAAGGCGGCGGTGGAGGGCGTGCGCACCGCCGGCAAGTCGGGCACCACCAACGCCTACCGCGACGCCTGGTTCGTCGGCTACACCGGCAACCTGGTGACCGCGGTCTGGTACGGCAACGACGACCATTCCTCGACCAAGAACCTGACCGGCGGCTCGCTGCCGGCGATCACCTTCCACGAGGTGATGGCCCCGGCCCACCAGGGCATCGAGATCAAGCCGATGCCGGGCTTCGAATCCGACAAGGCCGGCGCCCGCACCGCTCAAGGCCCCGCCCCGGCGACGCCGCCCCCGGGCGCGCCGGCCGGCGCCCTGTCGCGCCGCTCCTTCGAGGTGCTGGGGGGCATCGGGAGCCTGTTCCGCTCGGTGGAGAGCCCCCCGCCGGGACGGGCGGCGTTCAATACGGTGGGTGGGCAGGTCGGGGTGCCGTAATCGAGAGACAGCAGAACCTGCTACATCGTGTGGCGTGCACAGCCAGCGTTTCGCTTCAAGTTTTAATTATGATAATATGAAATTATACTTTATGATCAAGGTGGCTGGAAATTTGGCTCTGGGATAAATCTGTTTTATTATATTATCGATTTCGAAGGTTTTTCCGCATTACTGCGCGCAATCCCGGCAAATTGATGCTTATATTATTTAATATTCTATTGATATTCTATTGATATTCTATTGTGTTTTCCGCCTGATCCTTTATCTTCTTCGACGAAGCTAATTTACAGATGAGACCTCACCCTAGTTGTCACCTCTCTATGCATTGATTTGCACGCAGCCCCCCTCTCGGGTATGCCTCCTCAGAGATACGAAGCCGCACGAGGAGCCCATGAAATGAAATTGTATATGGCCCTGAATGAGGCAGGAACATCCGGTGATATTGGCCTTCATACGAAAATCGCAGCACTCTCCGCAAAAAAATTTACGACTCTTGATCCCGTCCTCTTATACTGCGGGGAAGCAAACGAGCAAACTCGCTGGCTTCAGGAAATCGGCGTCGAGGTTGTACGCTCCGAATTGCCGTATCTTGATCTTATTTTGAAGTTGACACAGGAGGGTCGTTACTGGACGGCATCAGTCGGTCATTGGTTAAGAACAAATGTCTGTCTTGAAGAGAAAGAAGATGAAATAATACTTTATACAGATGTTGACGTTCTATTTTTGAAGAATGTTAACTATTCAGCCAAGCCAAAATATTTCGCAGCGGCGCCAGAATTTAATCCGAATTCATGGAATTATTTCAATGCTGGCGTTATGATTGCTAATATGCACGGCCTTCGCTCGCAGTATCAAGAATTTGAGGCCTATTTGCGGGAAAATATCGATCTTCGTACTTACAATTTTCACGATCAAATCGCCTATAATGATTTTTACAGGGGTCGATGGGACAAGCTGCCCGTCGGCATGAACTGGAAGCCATATTGGGGCATTAACAATGATGCATCGATCATTCATTTTCATGGCCCGAAACTTCATGCCATCGACCTGATTACGAAAGGAGAGTGGAATTGGGACAACAATTATGGACTTCAACTTGGAAGTCTTTTTGCCGCACATGCGAATGAATATCACCACTATTACCGCAAGGTGATCGATCTCTGCCCAGAGTTGCCCGCTGACGTTCTGGACAGACTAAACGTAATCTGCGATCAGATTGATAAATATAAACAAGCATCGCCCGATCCAAGAATCGACTTGTCGTTCATGGACTACCGAATGTATCCCGAGTAGGTCGGCACTCAACCTGCGCTTAAGGAGAGTGCCCGACTCAGACACTCTCCAGACCCGTAACATCTAACATGAAAACCTGATTCACCGCCTTATTTCTATCGGATCGATCTTTGATCGCGGCATTTAAAATCGAGATTGACGTCGAAAAAAATGCTGCCGATCAGATCGAAAAACCTCTCATAATATGGTGCAATGTCGGAGCGTGTCCGTTCGTGGCGAACGCGTTGATGTTGTAAGGCCTCGGCAGGAGCACAATGTGGGACTTGCGATACAAGGTGACATCACCAATAACGATGTTCAAATTAGCAAGAAATTTATGGATGAGTGCCAGGGAACGCTTGTATTGCATGGGACCGGCAGCACCGTCTACATCGACACTCCGAATGCAGCTCATTCGATATTTTGCACGGTCGCCTCGCAGGCACGCATCGTCGTCGGTAAAAATTGTGTTTTCGGCAATCTAGCACTACATGCACTTGAGCCCGGCGCCGTCGTCATGATTGGCGAAGACGTCGGCTTCAATGGACAAGTTTCGATCTCAGCCCATGAGCGCGCAACAATTGAGATTGGAAACGAATGCTTGTTCGCAAGTGGTGTCCACGTCAACGCCTCAGATGTCCATAGCATCTTCGACCTTGAGACACATGAGCGAATAAACCCGGCTCAGGACATCGTCATCGGTCGGCACGTCTGGATCGGTGCAGGCGCCCAGATCTTGAAGGGGACTCGAATCGGAGACATGTCCGTGGTCGGGGCGGGCTCTATCGTCAGCGGAGCTCATCCTGGGAACGTTATCATCGCCGGCGTGCCGGCCCGCACTGTGCGTCAGGGCATCTACTGGCGCCGATGAGCCACTCAGGATCCTGTCGAGCGTGTTTACGGGAGTTGGTGGACGACCACCGAGCTTCATGCCGGGTGGCGACCGGTTCCGGGAGGATGGGGTAATTCGACAGGCGGGCGCCAAAAACCCGTTCGGCCCTGGCCCGACCTGGGCTAGACACGGCCCACGATGCTGACCGAGAAAGTCGCCCTTCTGGCCCCCGGGCGCGCCGCGTCCCCAGGCCCCCGACACCCGGCCCGGCCCCGGCTCCTGCGGGGATTTGCGCGCCTGCGCCGGGTCGGGACCGTGGGGCTGGTGCTCTACGCCCTCGCCCTCGGTGCGGTCCTGGGGCTGGCGTCCGCCAACTGGGCGACGCGGGGGCGCTACCCGTTCGGGGGCGTCGTCCTCAATGCCTGGACCGCCTGGCCGAAGATCGGCTCGCGCGATGCCGACCCCTATGTGCGGGCGATCCATGCCCGCACCGGCGAGATCCCGCTGGCGCTCGGCGAGGGACTGCTCCTCACCGCGCTCACCGACGATGCCGGGCGCCGGCTCGATCCCTCCTGCCGCTACCGCGTCGCCGGCGCCACGCCGCCGGCCCGGGCCTGGACCCTGTCGGTGGAGCGGCGCGGACACGCCAAGCACACGGCCAAAGATGCGGCCAGCCCCGCGCCGCAGGCCGGCTCCGCCCCGCCGCCGCCGCGCACCGGCTTCACCTCCACGGAGGTGCTGCGCGACCGCGACGGCCGCTTCTCGGTGATCGTGAGCCCGGCCGTGCGGCCCGGCAACTGGCTGCCGATGCCCGAGGGCGACGGCTCGATCCGGCTGGTGCTGCGCCTCTACGACACGCCGGTGGCGGCGAGCACCGGCGTGCTCGAGCGCGAGGGCGTGCCTTCGATCACCCGGGAGGATTGCCCGTGACGCCGCTCGGCCGCTTCATCCTCGCCACGCTGTGCGGCCTCGTCCTGGCCGGGCTCGTGCACGTCGCGACGGTGCTGGCGATCCCCTACCTCGCCGCCGGCAACGCCATGGCGCGGGCGCGCGCGACGCTGGCCAACGACACCTCGGTGCTGGTCCACGCCGCCGAGACCGGCGGCCCGGCCGAGGCGGCCGAGGGCTGGCTGCCGCCGCAGGACCCCGCGGTGGCGGTGGGCGTCTGCGCCTACGACCTCGACGACGGTCCGGTGCGGATCACCGCGGAGACCGGCCCGCTGCTCGAGACGATCGCGCTGCACGGGCGCAACGGCGCCTATTACGCCATCACCGACCAGGCCGCCGTGCGCGGCACCGTCGAGCTCGTCATCATGACCCGGCGCCAGTTCGACGAGGCGCTGGCCACCGCCGACGAGGACGAGCGCAACCGTGACGTGCGGATCATCGCGCCGAGCCGGCAGGGCTTCGTCAGCGTGCGGGTGCTCGCCGCCCTGCCGAGCCAGCAGGCCCAGGCCAACGAGGCCGCCCGCTCGGTCTCCTGCACCATCGACGGCCCGGACGAGTAGGCGGTACCGTCAGCCCTTGCGCACCAGCACCACCTCGCCGGGCTCCGGCGGCACGAGGCCGCAGCGCGCCTCGGCATCCGCCGGCAGCAACGGATCGAGAAGGGTCCGGCGCGAATCCAGGAAGGCGAGGGCCCGCTCGCCCGCCACGGCCTCCTCCTCGGGGGCGGCCACCAGCAGGTGCTCAAGGGCGTAGCGGTAGGACGCGGAGCGTGCCGCGGTCTCGCGCCGCACCCAGGCGATCAGGCAGCGGTTCTCGGCCACCCGCATCGCGGCGCTGCGTACGTCCCGGTCGTCGAGGGTGGTGATGAAGGGCAGGCTCTGCAGCCGCGTCAGGTCGGCCCGCACCACCCGGGACGCCGTCTCGGCGAAGGCCGGGATCAGCCGCCCATCCGCCACCAGGTCGTCGGTGAGGCGCCGGTAGCGCGAGACGGGGGAGCGGAACGGCCCGGCGGTGATCGCCTCGTAATAGGCGGCGGGATCGGAGGGACGCCAGCTCGCCGGCAGCACCCGGGCGCGGGTGAGGTTGTCGAGGGCGGCGTCGAAGGCGCTCCGCTCCCGGGCCGGCATCAGGAAGCGCCAGGCGCGGTCGCGCAGGGCCCGCTCGTCCTCGGTGAAGGGAAACAGCGACGCGGGCTCGCCCCGCTCGTGCGCGGCGAAGGTGCCGGCGGCGTCGATCAGGCTGTTCCAGGCGGTGGGGGCCGGCCGGCCGAAATCGCCCTGCTGGACGCAGGCCGAGACCAGCGGCAGGGCGAACAGGACGCGGGCGAGCCGCAGGATGCGGGCGGACATCGCGCGGGACGCGGGCTCAGCGCCGGCAGCGCCGCTCGGGAGCGGGCAGGCCGGGCTCGGCGGGATCGGGCAGCCTCTCATAGCGCACTCCCGTGAACAGCAGGATCGTGCCGCGGACCGGGTCCGCCGCGGGAAAATCGGCCGCGCCGCCGGCATCCGAGCCCGGGCGCACGTCCGGGCACGGGCGCTGGTGCGCGACCGGAAACGGGATGATGTCCGCCGAGGGACGTCGTTGTGGGCCGATCATGTGTGCTCTCCCGCCTCCGCCACGTCCCTCCGGGACCGCCGCCCATCGCGGCCTCGCGACGGGACCAAAACACGGGCATGGTTAATGGACTGTTTCCGGCGGGCGTCTCCCGAGGGAGCGGCCGGCCGGCCGCGTAAACCATCGGTGACCGGGCCGGGAGGTCGTCCCCGCTATCCCCAGGCCGGCCCCCGGCCGGTGCCCGCAGCCTTAAGCGTCGCTTTACGCAGACCCTCGCATTCTCGGGATCGTTGTCTCGTCCTGCGTACCCGATCGCCCATGGCCCGCACCGCCGCCGACGCTCCGCCGGACCTCTCCGGCCTCCTCGACCTCGCGCGAGACCGGCGTCTCGACATGAAACCGGTCCTGCTGCGGGTGCAGACGGACCTGTTTCGCGCGGCGCCCGTGCGGGACGTCGCGACGATCCGGGCCTTCGAGGCGCTGGCCTGCGGGCTGATCCCGACGGTCGATTCCGCCACCGCCGAGATCGTCGCCCAGAAGCTCGCGCCTTTGGCCGACACGCCGCAGAGCGTGCTGGCGCTGCTCGCCGCCCATGGCGGCGGCGCCCGCGACGCGGTGCTGTCCTTGAGCCCGGTCCTGTCGGCGGAGCTGCTCGACGCCGCCGGCAGCGGGCCCGAGCTCGACGCGGCCATCGCCCTGCGGCGCGATCTCGGCCGGGCGCTGGTCGACGACCTGAGCCTGCGCGGCGAGCCGGACGTGGACTTGGCGCTCGCCCGCAACACGACGGCGCCCCTCGCCGGGGCCGCCCTGGAGCGGCTGGTCGAGCGGGCGCGCCGACGGCCGGAGCTGGCCGCGCTGCTGCTGTCCCGCGACGACCTGCCGGCGGTCGATCTCGCGCCGCTCTACCTCCAGGCCGGCCCGGAGCGCCGGGCCGCGATCCGCGACGGCGTCGCCGCGCGGGCGGCGTTGCGGCCGCAGAGCCG
>NZ_LABZ01000390.1 GCF_001043955.1 Methylobacterium tarhaniae
GGCGAGCCACGGATTGACCAGGGCCCCGCGCAGCTGCCCGTTCCAGACCACGCCGATCGCCATCAGGGCACCGGCCACGAGGATGAACGGGTAGAGCAGCTTGCCGCCGACGCCGTGGCTCTCGCCCTCGTCCTTCTTGCCCGCGGTCCTGTGTCCCGCGGTCTTGTTTCCCGCGGTCTTGGCGATGAACACCACGCCGACCGCCATCAGCACCCCGCCGAGCCAGGGCAGCGCCTTGAAGCCGGCGGCCTGGAGCCCGAACAGCCCGAACGTGTCGAGGGCCAGTGACGTGATGATGTTGGCGGTCAGCGTCAGGCCATTGAACGGGCCAGCCCCGACCTTGTCGATGAAAACAAGCCCGCCGAACACCGCGACCGCGCCGGCCAAGCCCCCGAGGGGGGCGTACCAGGGCATCTTGCCCAGCGTGTCGAGGCTCGGCAGCGGCGTCGGCATCACCAGGAACAGGGTGACGAAGACGAACACGATCGGCAGGACCGACACCGTGGCGGCGAGCCACGGATTG
>NZ_LABZ01000391.1 GCF_001043955.1 Methylobacterium tarhaniae
CCCCGCGGCCCGTCCGGGAGTGAGACAAGCCAGATGAGACCCGCCGCGCTCGCCAGCCTCGGCCTGATCGGATTCCTCGCCTTCGCCGGGACGGTTCAGGCCCAGCCCGCCGCCCCATCCCCGTCATCCGCGCCGGCCCCGACCACCCCGGCGGCTCCCTCCGCACGTCCGGACGGCAAGCCCGCGTCCGTCCGCACGGACGGACGCCACCCGGACAGCCGCGTGTCGCCCGCGGACGGCACTGCACCGGCAGCCCGGCCGTCGGCCCCCGATCGCGCCGCGACGCCGCGACGCCGCCGCCCGAGCTACGCTGCCTGCAACCGCGCCTCGCAGCGGCGCAGCCTGAAGGGCGGTGCGCGACGCCGCTTCCTGATCCGCTGCCGCCTGGGCTATGAGCGGATCCAGCCGGGCCAGCCGGCCCGCACCAGGCCCTGAGGACGCCACCTCGGGGCACCGCCGGGCCGCGCTGCCAGCATGGAACGAGGCGTCCCGAGAATCCATGATCCTGATCGTCTTCGACGTCGACGGCACCCTCGTCGACAGCCAGCACATGATCGTGGCGGCGCAACGTGAGGCTTTCGCGGCGGTCGGATTGCCGGCGCCGACGCGGGAACGCTCGCTGTCGGTGGTCGGGCTGTCGCTGCCGCAGGCCTTCGCCGCCCTCGTCGGCGCCGACGGGCCGGTGGTCGCCCTCTCGGAGGCCTACAAGCAGGCCTTCGGCCGGATGCGGGCCAGGGCCGAGATGCGCGAGGCGCTGTTTCCCGGCGCGGCGGACCTCCTGGCGCGGCTCAACCGGGAGCCGGCGGTGCAGCTCGGCATCGCCACCGGCAAGTCCCGCCGCGGGGTCGAGCACCTCGTCGCCGTCCACGGCTGGGAGGGCTGGTTCTCCACCGTGCAGACCGCCGACGACGCCCCCTCGAAGCCGCACCCGGCGATGCTGGAGCAGGCGATGGCCGAGACCGGGACCGAGCCGGCCCGCACGGTGATGATCGGCGATTCGACCTACGACATGGTGATGGCCCGCGGCGCCCACGTCACGGCGCTCGGCGTCGCCTGGGGCTATCACACGCCCGAGGCGCTGCGGGCCGCCGGCGCGCATGCGGTGATGGAGAGCTTCGCCGCGCTCGAAGCCGCCCTTCAGGAACGCATCGCCGCGGCCTGACCCCGCCTCGCAACTGCCGGCCCGGAGCCCTATCTTCCCGCTCATGACCAACGACGTGACCCGCGACTGGCTCGGGGATCCGGAGGCTCAGCCCGATCCGGTCCGCGCCGCCCGCCAATCGGGCAAGCCCGCGCTGCCGAAGCGCTTCTACAAGGAGGCCGGCATCGCGAAGGCCGAGGACGGCTATCGCCTCGTCCTCGACGGCCGCCCCGCCCACACC
>NZ_LABZ01000392.1 GCF_001043955.1 Methylobacterium tarhaniae
GCGCCTACGTGGCGATGACGCTGGTCATGGCGCTCTGCCTCGGGCTCGCCACGACGAGCCTGGTGCGCCAGCTCGGCCGGAGGAACCGATGAGCCGCCGGATGGTCTCCACCCTCGCCTGCGCCGCCGCCCTGCTCCTCGCGCCGGCACCCGGCCGTGCGCAATCCCCGCAAGGCCTTCAAGCTCCGCAGCCGGCACAAGCGGCCGAGGGCACGCAAGTCGCGCAGGGGCAAGGGGCGCAGGGGCAAGGGGCGCAAGGGCAAGGCCTGCAGGGAATGGACGCGACCACCGTGCCCCCGGCCACCGCGGTGCCGAGCCTGCCCCAGGCCACCAACCCGGGCGAGGCGCCGGGCCGGGCCGCCGGGCTGGCGCTCGCCGGCACCCTCGGGGACGATCCGAGCTGGCGCGCCTACCGCGCCCGGTTCGTGACCGAGAAGGGCCGGATCATCGACACCGCCAACGGGTTCATCAGCCACAGCGAGGGCCAGGGCTACGGCATGCTGCTCGCCGTGGCGGCCAACGACCGGGCCACCTTCGAGCGGATCTGGGGCTGGACCCGCGCCAACCTGCTGGTGCGCTCCGACGAGCTGATGGCCTGGCGCTGGGCGCCGGACCAGCGCCCGGCGGTGGCCGACATGAACAACGCCACCGACGGCGACATCCTGGTCGCCTGGGCGCTGACCGAGGCGGCGGAGGCCTGGGGCGAGCCGTCCTACCGCACCGCGGCGCGGCGCATCGCCGTCGAGTTCGGCCGCAAGACGATCCTGTTCCGGGATGCCCACGGCCCCCTGGTGTTGCCGGCGGTGGCGGGCTTCGCCGCCCGCGACCGGGCCGACGGCCCATTGGTGAACCTCTCCTACTGGGTCTTCCCGGCCTTCCAGCGCCTGGGGATCGTCGCGCCCGAATACGATTGGGCCTCGGTGATCCGCAGCGGCGTCGAGATCCTGCGCCAGTCGCGCTTCGGCCCGAGCGGCCTGCCGACCGAGTGGATCTCCGCCAAGGAGGAGGCCCTGCGGCCCGCCGACGGCTTCCCGCCGCTCTTCTCCTACAACGCCATCCGCATCCCGCTCTACCTCGCCTGGGCGGGGATCGGCCGGCCGGAGGATTACGCGCCGTTCCGCACCCTGTGGGGCGGGATCGACCGCGAGCGCCTGCCGATCGTCGACACCCGCGACGGCCGCCCGGTGGAGTGGCTGACCGAGCCGGGCTACACCGCGCTGCCGGCCCTCGTCGCCTGCGCGCAGGAGGGCACGCCCTTCCCGGAATCCTTGCGCAGCGTGCAGGACGGGCAGAACTACTATCCCACGACGCTCCACCTCCTCGCCCTGGTCGCGGCCCGGATGCGCTACCCGTCATGCCTCAGATCGTGAGCCGCCCCCTCCCGCCGGCCGCCTTGCCCGCCCTCGCCGCCGCTCTGGTCCTGGCGGCCCTCGCCCCGGCCCGGGCCCAGACGGCCGCGCCGGACGTCGGGGTCCCCCGGGTCGTCTACGGCGACGGCGTGCGCGCGCCCGCCATCATGGTCGACCCCGAGACCTCCCGCACCCCGGGCATGGTCGACGAGAGCGCGCTGCGCTACTACGCCTCGCAGAAGCAGACCGCCCGGATGAAGGCGGAGATCGCCCGCCTGAAGCGGCTCTATCCGGGCTGGACCGAGCCGTCCGACCTCGACAGCCTGCAGCCGAGCCCCCCCGAGGAGGCGCCGCTCTGGGACCTGTTCACCGCCGGCCGCCTGCAGGACCTGCGCGCCGCGATCAATGCGCGCCGCTCCGTCGATCCGGCCTGGCAGCCCTCCGAGGAGCTGGCGCGCAAGCTGCGCCGGGCGGAGTTCCGCTCGAGCGTCATGGCGGCCTCGGGCAAGAACCCGGAGGAGGTCGTCGCCCTCTACCGCGCCGATCCGGGCGCCCTCGACCCCGCCGACGTCGAGAGCATCTGGATCATCGCCGACGGCCTCGCCGCGGTCGGCGCCAGCGAGGACGCGTTCAACCTCTACAAGTCGGTGCTGGACGGCAGCGCCGATGCGGGGGCGCGCCTCGCCACGATCCAGAAGGCGATGGCCCACATCAAGATGGAGCAGGCCGAGCGCCTGATCGCCATGGGCCGACAAGAACCGGGCCGGCAGGATTCGTCGGGCAGTTCCGAGTTCGACGCGATCCGCCTCGACATCACCCGGGCGCGGATCGCCGCCTTCCTGCACGACGAGCCGGCCCAGACCCCGACGCTGCCCGATCTCACCGCCTTCCAGGCCTATGCCCGCAAGACCACCGAGCCGAGCCAGACCGGGCTCCTCGGCTGGTACGCCTACAAAAGGCGCCAGTTCCGCGAGGCGCTGGAATGGTTCAAGCTGGCGATCGCCCGGGGCGGCGACGCCATGGTGGCGCACGGCCTCGCCCATACCCTGCGCGAGCTCAACATGATGCGCGAGGCCGAGGAGGTGGCCTATGCCTGGCGCGACCGCTTCGTCGGCAACGAGCTGCTGTTCATCGACCTCCTCGAGCGCAAGCTGACGCTGGCGAGCCCGCCCTTCATCGAGCCGGCCCGGATCGAGCGCTACGCCCGGGTCGTCAACGCCACCGCCTCCGGCGAGGGCGCGCAGGGGCTGGCCTGGTACGCCTACAATTCCTGCCAGTTCGACGCGGCCCTGGAGTGGTTCCAGCGCGCGGTCGCCTGGATGCCGAGCGAGAGCACGGTCTTCGGCTATGCCCTGACCTTGCAGCGGCTGAGGCGCCAGCGCCCCTACCTGGAGGTGGTCAACCGCTACGACGGCCTCTTCCCCAAGGTGGTCGACCTGCTCTTCCGCGAGAACCAGGGCGGCCCGCCGCTGCCCTGCGCGGTGCAGGCCACGCCCGCCCCGGCCGGCCGCGCCGCGCCCGCGCCGGCCAACACGCCGCGGCCCGAGCCGCAGGCCTCCTACGGCCGCGTGCCCCGTCCGGACGCGGCCGGCGCCGGGGGCCGGGCCGAGGCGGTGCCGCCGGCGGTCCAGCGCGGCGAGTTCCCCCTGGCGGTGCCCCTCGACAATCCCCTGCGCTACCCGGCGGCCGCCCAAGGGGCCGGCCAGGCGGCCCCGGGGACCTATGCCCGCGAGCCGGCGGTGCAGGCCCCGCCCCTCGTCGCCCGCCGGGTGCCCGGCGCCGGGGCGATGCCCTACGAGCGCTACGGCTACGCGCTGCTGCCCGGCTATAACGGCCTCGACAAGCCGGAGGGCCTGAGCGGGCCCCCGCCCGGGACCCTGTGGCAGGACCAGCAGGGCGAGCGCAACCGCTCCGCCGCCCCCGAGAGCGTCCGCTTCTCGGTGCCGGCCCGCACGACCTCGGAGCGCACGCTTCCCGCCGAGAAAGGCTATCCGTGAACACCCTCGCGCGCATCCTCGCGCTGATCCTGGTCGCCGCTCCCGCCTGCGTCTCGCCGGTTCTGGCACAGCCTGCCCCGGCCCTGCGGCTGCCCGGTGCCGGCCGGGTCGCCGCGGTGATCGAGACGCGCCAGCGCGACGGCTTCGACCAGCGCATCCGCTACGAGGGCGGCGACGGGCGCAACCACGCCGAGATCGCCCTGCGCAACGAGACCGGCGACCTGCTCCTCGCCTTCCCGCCGCGGCTCGCCAAGCCGAGCGAGTTCGGCATCGCGGGCGAGATCGCCGTGCGCTTCCCCGGCGAGCCCATGCGGGTGCTGGCCGTGCCGCGCAGCAACGCCTACGGCCCGGTCGGCATGGCGCTGGGGGCGGATTGCCTCTACGCGTGGCAGTGGTTCGAGCGGCCGCGGCGGGGCGGGCAGGGCGCACCGCGCGACGGGGTCTTCGGCGTCTCCGACCCGGCCGCCCCGCGCCGCGCGCTGTCGGTTCGGATCCGGCTCTGCCGCACCGCGCAGGCGAGCCTCGACGACCTCGTGGCGGCGGTCCAGCACATGACGATCGCGCTGCTGGGCGACGGCGT
>NZ_LABZ01000393.1 GCF_001043955.1 Methylobacterium tarhaniae
TGATCGAGGCGCCGAGGCCCTGGCGCCCGCCGACGAACTCGCCCACCACCGCGCCGACGAGGGCGAGCACGATGGCGACGCGGAACCCCGCCAGGATCACCGGCAAGGCCGCGGGCAGCTTGAGGCGCAGCAGCGTCTGGATCCGGCCCGCCCCGAGCATCCGGAACAGTTCGCGCTGGCCGGGATCCACTTGGTCGAGCCCCGTGAGGGTGTTCTCGAAGAGCGGGAAGAAGCAGATCAGCGCCGTGATCACCACGGTCGGGGTCAGGCCGAAGCCGAACCACAGGATCAGCAGGGGGCCGAGCGCCAGTTTCGGCACCAGTTGGCTCGCCAGCACGTAGGGGCGCAGCACCCGGTGCAAAGCCGGCCATTCCGAGAGCAGGATGCCGGCGCCGAGGCCCAAGCCCGTCCCGGCGAGAAGCCCCAAGGCCATCTCGGTCACGGTGACGCGCAGATGCGGCCAGAGCCGGCCGGAGGCGAGTTCGCCCCACAGGGTCTCGGTGACGGCGGAGGGCGCCGGCAGGACGAGGGGCGAGACCCGCCCGGACCGGCACCACGCCTCCCAGGCGATCAGGAGGGCCGCCAGCAGCAGGGCGGAGGCGATCCGCGCCCTCACGCCGCCCGCCCGATCGCCGGATCGGCCCCGTCCAAGGGGCCATCCATGGCCGCGCGGAGCGACCGGCACACCGCCCCGAAGGCGGGATCGTAGCGGATTCCCGGCGGCCGCGGGCGCGGCAGCGGCACCGCGCCCTCGT
>NZ_LABZ01000394.1 GCF_001043955.1 Methylobacterium tarhaniae
TAGGGAGGATGGACGATCTCGCGCCAGCGGCCTCCGGTGAGCGTCTCGGTCGAGCGGCCGAACAGGTAATCGTAGTGGAGGTTCACGAAGACGACCTCGCCCGCGTCGTCCGTCATCCAGATCAGGGCCGGGGCGGAATCGGCCATGTGGCGGAAGCGCGCCTCGCTCTCGCGCAGGGCGGCGAGGCTGCGGCTCTGCTGGTCGAGGGCCTGGTCGCGCTCGGCGATGCGCCGGCGCAGGCTCTGAGAGGCGTCGGCCAGGGTATCGGCGAGCTGGCGGATCTCGCGGATCGGCGTCGAGACCCGCGGCACCGGCTGGCCGGCGGCGAGCGCCCCGCCCGCTTGCGCGAGCTGGCGCAGGGGCTCGGCGACCCGCGCCCACAGCTTCACCGCCAGGATCGACGACACCGCGAGCGCCAGGAGCCCGAACCCGCCGAAGGCCACGACCCAGTGGCGCAGGGGCGCCTCGACCTGCTGCTTGGGGATGCTGGCACCCACGGTCCAGCCCGCCGCCTTCGCGGTGGTCTCGACGTAGAGGACCGGCCGCCTTCGCCGGTCGACCCCCTCCCAGATGTTGGGGGCCCCGGTGGGGGAGCCGCGCAGGGCGGCCTGCATCGGCTGGCCGGCGAGGTTGGCATGGTCCTCCGAGCGGGCGAGCAGCAGGCCGTTGCGGTCGACGATCCCGGTGGTCCAGCCCGGGGCGAGGTCCTCGATCAGGATCTGATGCAGCCGCGCGACCGGCACCGTGACGCTGAGCACGTAGGCCGGCGCCCCCTCGATCATCACCGGCACCGCGACG
>NZ_LABZ01000395.1 GCF_001043955.1 Methylobacterium tarhaniae
CCCGCGCCCCGATTGACCAAGCCGGCCTGGCCCCGGGACCTCGTCCTGGTGCTCGGCCAGCTCGCCCGCGAGGCGCGACCATGACCCTGACGATGACCCACTCCGCCTCCGTCGCGCCCGATCCGGGCGGGCACCTGCTCCATCCCATCGTGCGCAAGCTCGCGGCCTACGGCCCCCTGGACGCGGAGGAGCAGGCGGTTCTCGCCGGCCTCGGCGCCGGGGCGAGGCCACCGCCTCGGCGGTGGTCGCCGACATCGCCGACGTGGCGGCCGGCCGCACGCCGCCGGCCTTCGGCCGCCCGGTGGCGAGCCTTAACCCCCCGGTGCGGGCCGAGATGCAGCGCCACCAGGGCGGCTACTACATCCGGCTGACCGTGCACGACCGACCCGGCGTCGCCGCCGGCGTCGCCACCAAGATGGCCGAGCGGGAGATCTCGCTGGAGAGCATTCTCCAGCACCGCTCCGAGAGCGCGGCGGCCCGCGACCGCCACGGCCGCTCGGGCCTGCCGGTGCCGCTGGTGCTCATCACCTACGCGGCGACCGAGGCGGCGATCCGCGCCAGCCTCGACGCGATGGCGGCGGACGGCCTCCTCTCCGAGCCGCCGCAGCTCATCCGCATCGAGCGGGAGTGAGTTCGGCCGTTCGGCACTGCAAATCGCCGCCTGCCCCGGTGACGGATTGGCCGGAAAACAATTCCGCGCAATCCACTGTTGACCGACTGGCCGATTGACAAAATTCAGTTCTGCGGCGCCGGATTCTCCTTTAAGACCCGGCCCGAAGGACCAGAACGAGGATCACGAACGCATGTCGGACGCCAAGAAGCCGGGGCCGAGCCAGGTCATCGAGCGCATCCTGACCCTCGAACTGGTGCGCGTCACCGAGCGCGCCGCGGTGGCTGCGGCGCGCCTGCGGGGCCAGGGCAACGAGAAGGCCGGC
>NZ_LABZ01000396.1 GCF_001043955.1 Methylobacterium tarhaniae
GCCGCCACCGCTGCGGCAACGGCGGCGCTCATCGGCGGGACCGTCGCGGCCGTCAAGCTCTTCTTGCCGTGAGTCTCGACCGGCTGTGGGAGCACGTTGCCTGCTCCTCTGGCGCCGGCATGGAAGCAGCGACCGTCGGTCGTCCCGCTGGCGACCGGCGCGTTCGGTTCATGGTCCAGGCGCATCGCGGCCGTAGCGCCTGAGCGGAGATCGACCCGGCACGAGGCCGGTCAGACCGAAGGCAGTCCGCTGCTCCGCGGATGTAGGGACCGACGCGACGCGCGCCGCACGTGCGGTGCCGCACTCAGTCTCATGCACCGACTCCCTGCCGCCGGTTGCCTCGCCGGCCCGAACGGAGCATGACGGCGCCCGGATTCGCGCAGGCCCGCCCGGCCCAGCCCGCGCTCGATTCGCCGCATCCCGACCGAAGCGTTCCCCCTCCACGAAGTGCCCGCATGAGCGTCGTCACCCGCATCGCCCGGAGCCGGGCAGCCCAGGAGAGCCTCGGCCTCCTCGGCGCGAGCTACCTGAAGCTGGTGCAGCGCACGAACCGCTTCAGCCTCGATCCGCCGGCCGCCTATGACTGGCTGTCGCCCCTGCGCCCCTTCATCATCGCGATGTGGCACGGCCAGCACCTGATGGTGCCCTTCGTCC
>NZ_LABZ01000397.1 GCF_001043955.1 Methylobacterium tarhaniae
GTGTTCTCCAGAAAACCCGCCTGCAGGAAGGCCTCACGCCGGGTGGTCCAGGCGGCATCGGTCTCGCCGGCTTGGCGCCAATGCGCGTCGAGGAGGGCAGCGCCGTCCTTCGCCTCGGCATCGGTGAGGATCGACAGGATCTCCGGACCTGAGCGGCCATCGTAGAGCGGGCGGATCGTCGGCTGGACCAGCGTGACGGTCCCGTCGGGGGAGCGGGCGTCGCCCCAGGCTTCCAGCGGGTGGGCGAGAGGCAGGTTCCAGTCGCAGTGGAAGGCGGTCTCGTCCTGGTAGAGGCCGGCATGGATCTTGAGGGGCACCCGGGCGAGCGCGTCCCGGAAGCCGAGATCGCCGGGCGCGTCGTAGACCGGGTTGACGTCGAGCATCACCAGGATCCGCACCTCGCCCCGGCGCATCGCCTCCGCGAGGGCGTCGAGCGGCTCGGCTTCGAGGACCGGGACCGGCGCGGTGTGGAAGACGGTGCGGCCGGCATTGCCGAGGGCTGCGTTGAGGCGGTGGACCTGTGCCAGCAGCTCCGGCCCGGCCTGGGCCCCGGCGAGCACGATGCCGCTGCCCCGCGCGGCGTTCAGCGCCGCGAAGGCCCTGGCGCGCCAGG
>NZ_LABZ01000398.1 GCF_001043955.1 Methylobacterium tarhaniae
GGTGGCGGCCACGGGCGGGTCCTCGGGACGATGACGGCGCCGCGGCGGGCGGCAGCCCTCATCTCGCCCGAGGCCCGTGGCCGGGAGGTTAAGACGCCGGGCGGAAGACCAGGCCGGATCGCGACCGCTCTGCCCGTGGTTAACCGCCGGTCAGCGCAAGTCCGCCGGCCAGCGCAAGTCGAGGGCGCGGCGCGGGACGTCCTGCTCCAGACCTTCGCGGCGGAGCACGGTCCTCAGAACCAGCGCTCCTTGACCACGATCGTGTCGCCCGGGCGGACCGGATAGGTCATCGGGACGATGCCGGAGACGAGGCCGGTCGGTCCCTCGCGGGTGAGCACGGCGTAGTCGCGGGCGGCGCGGGGACCGAATCCCGCCGCGATCGCCACCGCGGTCTCGACCGTCATGCCGCTCACATAGGGGTATTGGCCCGAGGTCGTGACCTCGCCCAGGATGAAGAACGGCCGGTAGACGTCGACCTCGACCGTGACGTGGGGCTCGCGCACGTAGCCGTCGCGCAGGCGCGCCTCGATCGCGCGGGCGGCCTGGGCGGTCGAGCCGCCCGCGACCTTGATCGGCCCGATCAGCGGCAGGGCGATGCGCCCGGCCCCGTCCACCGCGTAGATGTTCGAGAGGTTGTCCTGCCCGAACACGATCACCCGCAAGCGGTCGCCGGCGGCGAGCGAGTAGGCGGCACCGACCGATCCCGTGCCGGTCTCGTCGAGGAGGGCGGTGCGGTATTCCGGCCGCAGGCACCCGCCGAGCGCGAGCGTGGTCGCCAGGCCTGTGAGAAGGGCGCGTCGGTTCATCGCTTCCGGCCAGTCCAAGTCGTGTCCGTGATCTTGTCCCCAGGCCTAGGATGTCGTGGTTAATGAAGTCTCACCCACCGCCCTGCCCCGATCGGGATCGTCGGCGGGGAGATTCTCGGACGGAAGTCCCTCCCAGGGAGGATCCGGGTCTTAACCGCACCGCAACCTTAATGAGGTGTGCTCCGGCAGGGCCCGGTCCGGCCCAGCTCCCGCCTCCTCACCGACGGTCCGCAATGCCCCGCGTCTTCCCCTTCGCCGAGCGGCCGCATGCTCGCCTGCCCGACCGCCTCGCCGGCCGGGGCCGCAAGGACACCAAGATCCAGAAGACGTCCGGAGCGCCGGGTTCCGACGGGCCGGGCCGGGAGCACGGGAGCGAGGACGGCCTGACGCTGGGCGATGTCGGCCGCCTGCTGCGGCGGCGCTGGCTCGTCATCCTGCTGCCGACGCTCGCGGCCTTCGGGCTCGCGGTGACCTTCGTGCAGGTGGTGACCCCACGCTATACCGCGGAAGCCAAGCTCCTCCTCGAGAGCCGCGACAGCGCGCTGACGCGGCTGCAGCAGGACCGCGGCGAGCTGCCCCAGCCGATCGACGAGCAGGCGGTGGCGAGCCAGGTCCAGGTGGTGATGTCGCGCGACATCGCCCGCGAGGCGATCAGGAGCCTCGGCCTCGTCGGCAACCCCGAATTCGACCCGATGGTCCAGGGCGTCGGCGGGCTGCAGCAGGTGCTGGTGATGCTCGGCCTGGCGCAGAACCCCCTCGACCGCGAGCCGGTCGACCGGGTGCTGGAGAAGTACTTCGAGCGGCTGCTGGTCTATCCGGCCGGCAAGTCGCGCATCCTGACGATCGAGTTCCGCTCGAAGGATCCCGAGCTGGCGGCCCGCGCCGCCAACACCATCTCGGACCTCTATCTCTCCTCGCTCGCCGCCGCCAAGGTCGACACCGCGCGCTACGCCTCGACCTGGCTCGGCGCGAACATCGAGACCCTGCGCAGCCGCGTCTCGGAGGCCGAGGCGAAGGTCGAGGCGTTCCGGGCCCGCAACGGGCTGATCGGCAGCGGCGGCACCACGAACCAGCCGCTGGCGGCCCAGCAGCTCGCCGAGCTCTCGACCCAGCTGACCCAGGCCCGCGCCGCCCAGGCCGATGCCGGCGCCAAGGCCAAGCTGATCCGCGAGATGCTGAAGGACGGCCGCGGCTTCGAGATCCCGGACGTCGCCAACAACGAGCTGATCCGCCGCCTGGTCGAGCAGCGCATCGGCCTGAAGGCGCAGCTCGCCCTCGAGGCGCGCACGCTGCTGCCCCAGCACCCGCGGATGAAGGAGCTGCGCGCCCAGCTCGAGGGACTGGAGGCACAGATCCACGCCGCCGCCGACCGGGCGGTGCGGACGCTCGAGAACGATGCCCGCATCGCCGGCAGCCGGGTCGAGAGCCTGCAGGCGGCGGTGGACGCCCAGCGCACCGTCGTCGCCAAGGCCAACGGTGACGAGGTCGAGCTGCGGGCCCTGGAGCGCGAGGCGAAGGCCCAGCGCGAGCAGCTCGAATCCTATCTCGGCCGGTTCCGGGAAGCCGCGGCCCGCGACGCGGCGAGCGCCGCACCGGCCGATGCCCGCGTGGTCTCCCGCGCGGTCGTGCCCGACCTGCCGTCCTTCCCCAAGAAGCTGCCGATCATCGCCTTCGCCACCGTGATCGCCTTCCTGTTCGCCATCGGCGGGATCGTCGCCAAGGCGCTGCTCGCCGGCGATCCCCCCGGCCGCGGCCGCGGCCGTCCGCCGGCGCGGCGGCCCGAGGCGGAGCCGGCCATGCCCGTCTCCGCGCCGCCGGTGCTCGTCCCGGCCATGCCGGCGGCCGCCTCCGCCGCCCGCGTCGCCG
>NZ_LABZ01000399.1 GCF_001043955.1 Methylobacterium tarhaniae
CCTCGCAGGTCCCCTCGGCATGAGCGTCGAGGAGGCGGCCGAGGCGGTGATCCGGCTCGGCAACGTCCACATGACCGGGGCGATCCGCATGGTATCGCTGTCGCGCGGCTACGACCCGCGCGACTTCGTGCTCTTCGCCTTCGGCGGCGCTGGTCCGCTCCACGCCGTCGCGCTCGCCCGCGAGCTCGGCATCCCCGAAGTGCTGGTGCCGGCCCGCCCCGGCCTCACCAACGCGCTCGGCTGCCTCGTCGCCGATCTGCGCCAGGACCGGGTCCGCACCCTCAACCGGCCGCTCGACGGGCTCGACATGGCGGATCTTCGCGCTGTGCTCGAGGAGCAAGCCGCGGATGCCCTCGCGATGGTGGCCGAGGAGCAGGCCGAGATCGAGGAGACGACGGTCACCTACGGCGCCGACATGCAGTTCCGCGGCCAGACCCATCTGATCCGCGTCGCCCTGCCCTCCCCCGACATCGACCGCGCGACGCTCCAGGAGCTGTTCGAGGCGGCGTATTTCCGCCGCTTCCAGGTCCGGCTGCCGGAGATCCGGGCCGTGGTGGTCAACCT
>NZ_LABZ01000004.1 GCF_001043955.1 Methylobacterium tarhaniae
CACGGTCGGCCCGGTGACCGCCGCCGCGATGTCGCGGGCGGCCTGGTAGACGTAAGTCAGGTCGGCGAAGCCGTCGCCGCGGCGGGACGGGGTTCCGACCGCGATGAAGACCGCGTCCGCGCCGGCGACGGCCTCGGCGAGGTCGGTGGTGAAGGTCAGGCGCTCCTGGCGGACGTTCTCGGCCACCAGGGCGTCGAGGCCGGGCTCGTAGATCGGGATGCGGCCGTCCTTGAGGGCGGCGATCTTCTCCGGCGCGGTGTCGACGCACACCACGGTGTGGCCGAAATCGGCGAAGCACGCCCCCGAGACCAGGCCGACATAGCCCGCCCCCACCATCGCAACGCGCATCCCACGCCCTCCCGGCAGCGGCGCGGCACGCCGCCGGCCCCTCGCGCACCGCTGTAGCGTTGCAGTGCAGCGTGGGCAACGGCCGCGCCCTCACCAGAGGCGGAACAGCGCCTTCGCCCGGGCGAGGTTGGGGTTGTAGTACGGGTCGTTGCGCAGCTCCGGCCCCCAGCGCTCGGTCATGGTGGCGACCTCCGCCTCGAAGCGGGCGCGCTTCTCCGGCGTGTCCTCCTTGCCACGGCTCTTCGATTCGTGGTGCGTCAGGGCGGCGTGGGGCGTCCAGATCACGCTGTAGCCGGCCTTCCGCACCCGCAGGCAGAGGTCGATGTCGTTGAAGGCCACCGCCAGGTGCTCGGCATCGAAGCGGCCGACCTCCTCGAACACCTCCCGCCGCATCATCAGGCAGGCGCCGGTGACCGCCGAGACCTCCTGGGCGATCACCATGCGGCCGAAATAGCCCGGATCGTCGGGCCCGATATCCGGATGGCTGTGTCCGGCGACGCCCCCGACGCCCAGCACCACGCCGCCATGCTGGAGGGTGCCGTCCGGGTAGGACAGCTTGGCGCCGACCGCGCCGACCGCCGGCTCGACCGCGATCGAGGCCATCTCGGTGAGCCAGCCCGGTTCGCGCACCTCGATGTCGTTGTTGAGGAACAGGAGCAGGGGCCCGGTCGCGGCGGCGGCGCCGTCGTTCGACAACCCCGAGAAGTTGAACGGGCCGGGGCGCGCCAGCACCCGCACCCGCGGATCCTCGGCGGCCTGCGCGAGCAGCGCCAGGGCGGCGGGCTCGGTGCTGCCGTTATCGACCACCACGACCTCGATGTCGGGATAGCCCGTCCCGGTCAGGAGACCGTCGAGGACGACGCGCAGCAGCTCGGCCCGGTCCTTGGTCGGGATGATCGCCGAGACGCGCGGGGCCGGATCGGGCAGGGCGCGCACCAGGCGGTTGAAGCCGAGCGGCCCCCGCTCGACCCGGTGCGGCCAGCCGCGCCGCGCCACCAGCTCCTCCAGCGCCCGCAGGCGCGCCGCCTCGGCCCGGGCCAGGAAGGCGTCCGAGAAGGTGCCGGAGCCGATCGCGGTGCGCCAATGGTAGAGGATCACCGGGAGGTGGCGGACGCGAGCGGGATCGAGCCGGTCGCTCAGGCGCAGGAGCAGGTCGTGGTCCTGGCTGCCCTCGAAGCCGGGCCGCAGGCCCCCCACCGCCTCGACCAGGCTGCGGCGCACCACCGTCAGGTGGTTGAGGTAGTTCTGGCCGTAGAGGAGCTCCGGGTTCCAGTCGCCCTTGAAATGGGGCTCGAAGCGACGGCCCTCGGCGTCGATCTTGTCCTCGTCGCTGTAGATCAGGTCGAGGTCCGGCTCGCGGCGGATCGCCTTCGCCACTTCATAGAGGGCGTGGGCCGGCAGCACGTCGTCGTGGTCCATGAAGGCGACGTAGGCGCCGCGCGCGAGCCCGAGCGCGGTGTTGGTGGCGACCGCGATGTGGCCGTTCTCGGGCCGGCGCTCGACCCGGATGCGGGGATCCTCCGCGGCGGCCCGGGCGAGCAGGCGGGGCACCGCCGGATCGGTCGAGGCGTCGTCGGCGATGCACAGCTCCCAGTGCGGGTAGAGCTGGTCCCGGACCGAGCGCAGGGCCTCCTCCAGCACCTTGGGGCCCGGATTGTAGACCGGCATCACCACCGAGATCAGGGGTGGGTCGCGCCACTGCGCCACCTCAGCCGCGATCCGGGCGCGGTCGGCCTCGCTCAAGGTGTCGAAGTGGCGGACCCAGGTCTCGTAGCCGGTGAGCCCCGGCGGCACGAGGGCGCGGGCGAGGCGGTGCTGCGAGCGCACCCTCTTGCCGACCGCGCGCCAGAACAGGGCCTGGCCGGTGAGAGCCGGCCGGCGCAGGGCCGCCCGGCCGACGAGGGCGAGGCGGCTCCGGACCGTGACGGTGAACTCGGCGATGCTCAAGCCCGGCTCGCCGAGCATCGGCGTGAGCCGCAAGGCCGTGGTGCCGGCGGGCAGCCGCCCGAGCCAGGTGAAGCGCCCGTGGCCGAAGGCGCGCTCGGACAGGCTGGTGCCCTGCGGCCCCTCCGGCCCCTCCGCGATCGCCGTCAGCTCGACCCGGCTGAAGGCACCGTGATTCTCGTCCTTGAAGGCGATGCTGACCCAGCGCCCGCCGAGCCCGAGATCCGCCACGTCGAGGCTCAGGCCCTCGGCCCCGAATTCGAGCCGCAGCCGGGCGAAGTCCCGGACGACGTTGCGCCCGCGCCCGAGGCGGAGCGAGGCGTGCAGGGTGCGGCGAGGCACGGCAGGGGAAGGGGTCTGGGCTGTCACCTGTCCTCGCGCCTCCGGCGGCCGCCTGCCTGGCGGCGCCATCATCGTCAATGAAATCAATTGGTTAGATCGATCTTTGTGGGCGACCGTGTAGCAGGGGGGCGGCAAGGCTGGCAAGAGTCCATCCCCGCGCCTGCGGGGAACACGCTTATCTCGACGACCCCGTGCGCCGCCCGGTCAGTCCATCCCCGCGCCTGCGGGGAACACTCTTGCCCGCGATTTCAATGGAATGCCGCGCGCGGTTCATCCCCGCGCCTGCGGGGAACACACGCCCGTGCCGAAGTCCTGGACGCGGTACGTCGGTTCATCCCCGCGCCTGCGGGGAACACGGCTCCGGCGGTCATGCTGCGGTCCTCTTCGGCGGTTCATCCCCGCGCCTGCGGGGAACACCGCTCCGACCTGAGCGAGGCCGAGGAGGAGGCCGGTTCATCCCCGCGGCTGCGGGGAACACCTAAGCGATGGGCTCAAGAAGTCCGTCCAGGTCGGTTCATCCCCGCGCCTGCGGGGAACACCTCTTCGCCAAGTTCAACGTGACGAAGAAGACCGGTTCATCCCCGCGCCTGCGGGGAACACTGGCGCCGGCTCGGGTTCTCGGTGTCGTAGACCGGTTCATCCCCGCGCCTGCGGGGAACACCGTCGGACCACAAGAGGGTCTTTGTAATACAGCGGTTCATCCCCGCGCCTGCGGGGAACACCCGACCCTGCCGGCCGAATTAGGGCTGACGCCCGGTTCATCCCCGCGCCTGCGGGGAACACAGCGCCGCCGGTCCGGAAAGGCGCGATATGATCGGTTCATCCCCGCGCCTGCGGGGAACACGGCAGCGGCCCGCGACCGTGCCGTGTCGCGCGCGGTTCATCCCCGCGCCTGCGGGGAACACGTTCGGCCAGGACTGGATCGCCTCTGCGTAGGCGGTTCATCCCCGCGCCTGCGGGGAACACGATCACGAGTTCATTGCCGCAAATGGCATCGGCGGTTCATCCCCGCGCCTGCGGGGAACACCTCGGCTCGACCGCGCTCGACGGCGTGCGTCACGGTTCATCCCCGCGCCTGCGGGGAACACGCGTTGGCGAGCGCGTTGTTCTGTGGGATCGCCGGTTCATCCCCGCGCCTGCGGGGAACACTCTAGATAGGCTGCCTCAATACGTGAATCGCCCGGTTCATCCCCGCGCCTGCGGGGAACACGGCCAGGCGCTCGGCTCGATCGCCGGCCACGTCGGTTCATCCCCGCGCCTGCGGGGAACACGTGTGAGGGAGGCCCGCCTTGCGCTGAGAGTGCGGTTCATCCCCGCGCCTGCGGGGAACACGATATCGCGACGAACGCGTTGTCCGATGCGATCGGTTCATCCCCGCGCCTGCGGGGAACACTCCATGATGTGGCGCTCGGCCAGCTCGCGCGCCGGTTCATCCCCGCGCCTGCGGGGAACACTCGCCGGCGAGCACCTTCTGCGCCTCGGCCGCCGGTTCATCCCCGCGCCTGCGGGGAACACGGGCCGCGCTCGTTCCGCACGAAGGTCAAGGGCGGTTCATCCCCGCGCCTGCGGGGAACACTCGCGATTGCCGAGGTAGATGACGTCCGGGTGCGGTTCATCCCCGCGCCTGCGGGGAACACCTGTCGCTCCAGGCCACCGGAACAGGGAAGGTCGGTTCATCCCCGCGCCTGCGGGGAACACCCGGCCTGGGCGGTCGGCACTGCCTGCCGGCGCGGTTCATCCCCGCGCCTGCGGGGAACACACGGCGTGCGCGGTCCGGGTGAATCCGTGCTCCGGTTCATCCCCGCGCCTGCGGGGAACACGGCGAAGACATCTACCCGCAGCAGGACGTCCGCGGTTCATCCCCGCGCCTGCGGGGAACACGAGGTGAAGGCCCTGACCCAGAAGCCGGTGCGCGGTTCATCCCCGCGCCTGCGGGGAACACGCTGGCGCGATGACGACGGCCACGCCGATGACGCGGTTCATCCCCGCGCCTGCGGGGAACACGACAGCTGCGTGATCTCTCGGCAAGCTACATGCGGTTCATCCCCGCGCCTGCGGGGAACACGCCGCGTGGCTGAAACCGTCGTGCAGCGGGTTCGGTTCATCCCCGCGCCTGCGGGGAACACGCAGCCGCTTAGTTGATCGTCATGGGTCCGCGCGGTTCATCCCCGCGCCTGCGGGGAACACATCGGGGAAAGCCGTGTCGAACTCTCCTGAGGCGGTTCATCCCCGCGCCTGCGGGGAACACTCGTAGGCGCCGATCGCGGTATAGGAAATGGTCGGTTCATCCCCGCGCCTGCGGGGAACACGGGGCGGGCGCGGGCGTGACGGCCTCGATCGCCGGTTCATCCCCGCGCCTGCGGGGAACACGTCACCGCCGACGGCGTGCTGAAGCTGGCCGGCGGTTCATCCCCGCGCCTGCGGGGAACACACGATGGCGGGCGATGCACCTACCGGTTCGTGCGGTTCATCCCCGCGCCTGCGGGGAACACTGGTGCCCTGGAACGAACTGCTCGGGGTTTAACGGTTCATCCCCGCGCCTGCGGGGAACACGAGATTTCCGCGACCGCCTCGCGATCTCGCGGCGGTTCATCCCCGCGCCTGCGGGGAACACGAGATTTCCGCGACCGCCTCGCGATCTCGCGGCGGTTCATCCCCGCGCCTGCGGGGCGCACCGGGCGGAGGCCCGGCGGCGCGCTCAGCCCTCAGCGCGATCACCGCGCCCGCAGGGAAAAACAACTACAGACACCGCAGCCGAACCGCCGC
>NZ_LABZ01000040.1 GCF_001043955.1 Methylobacterium tarhaniae
CACCCCCCCCCCCCGCGCCCCCCCCCGCCACGCCGCCCTCCCCCCCCACCCCCGCCCCGCGCCCCGCCCGCCCCCGCCGCCCCCCCCCGCGCGCCTGCCCGGGCGCGGGCGCGCGCCCCCGCCCCCCCCCCCCCCCCTGCCGGCGGGCGGGGCCCGCCGCCCGCCCCCCCCCGCCCGCCGCGCCGCCGCGCCCCGATCCTGCCATGACCCGGATCCTGCCATGACCCGACCCGCCCGCTTCCTCGGCATCGACATCGGCACCTCCTCGGTGAAGGCGGTGCTCCTCGACGAGAACCAGACCTGCCTCGCCGAGGGCGGCGCGCCGGTGCCGATCGCGCGGCCGCGCCCGCTCTGGTCGGAGCAGGACCCGGAGGCGTGGTGGCAGGCGACGCTCGCCGCGGTGGCCGAGGCGCGCGCCCGGGCGCCGGGCGGCGAGCTCGGCGCCGTGCGGGGGATCGGCCTGTCGGGCCAGCAGCACAGCGCCACCCTGCTCTCGGCCTCCGGCGCGGTGCTGCGCCCGGCGATCCTGTGGAACGACGGTCGCTGCGGGGCGGAATGCGCGGAGCTGCTCGCCCGCGTGCCGGACTTCACGGTGCGCTCGGCCAACGTGCCGATGACGGGCTTCACGGCCCCCAAGCTTCTCTGGGTCGCCCGGCACGAGCCGGAGGTCTTCTCGCAGATCGCCAAGGTGCTGCTGCCGAAGGACTACGTCCGCTGGCGGCTCTCCGGGGCCTTCGTGTCGGAGATGTCGGATTCCGCCGGCACGCTCTGGCTCGACGTGGCGGCGCGACGCTTCGACGACACGCTGCTCTCCGCCTGCGGCCTCACCCGGGCGCAGATGCCCGACCTCGTCGAGGGCTCCGAGGTGTCGGCCTTCCTCTCGGCCGACCTCGCGGCGGCGTGGGGCCTCGGCGGAGACAGGATCCCGATCGCCGGCGGGGGCGGCGACAATGCCTGCTCGGCGGTGGGAATCGGGGCGGTGCAGGCCGGCGACGGCTTCCTGTCGCTCGGCACGTCGGGCGTGCTGTTCGCGACGACCGACCGGATGGTCTCGCTGCCCGAGCGCACCCTGCACGCCTTCTGCCATGCCCTGCCGGGGCGCTGGCACGGCATGGCGGTGGCGCTCTCGGCCGCCGCCTCCCTGTCGTGGCTCGCCGGCATCGCCGGGGAGGGAGGACAGGTCGGCGGGTTGATCGCCCGGGCCGAGGCCTTCGCGGCCGATCCGGACCGGCGCGCCCACGCGCCGGTCTTCGTGCCCTACCTCACCGGCGAGCGCACCCCCCACAACGACCCCGGCCTCACCGCCTCGTTCACCGGCCTCAGGGCCGAGCACGGCCTCGACGCGCTGGTCTACGCCGTGCTGGAGGGCGTCGCCTTCGCGATGGCGGATTGCCTCGACGTG
This sequence comes from Methylobacterium tarhaniae, assembly GCF_001043955.1. GTDB lineage: Bacteria > Pseudomonadota > Alphaproteobacteria > Rhizobiales > Beijerinckiaceae > Methylobacterium > Methylobacterium tarhaniae. The sequence continues at coordinate 1,403 of NZ_LABZ01000040.1, forward strand.
CTGAGCGAGGCCGGCGCGGCGCCGCGCCACTGCGTCGTCGTCGGCGGCGGCTCGCGCACGCCGTTCTGGAACCAGCTCATCGCCGACACGCTCGACCTGGAGCTCGCCTGCCCGCGGGGCGGCGAGCTCGGCGCCGCCTTCGGGGCGGCCCGGCTCGGCATGCTGTGCGCCGGCGGCACCGAGGCGGAGGTCTGCACCCGCCCGCCGATTCGCGCCGTGGTCACGCCGGACCGGCACTTCGCCGGCGAGAGCGCGGCGCGGCGGCGGCGCTACTTGGCGGCGGGGCGGATCTGATACCGCAGCGCCTTCGAACAGACTTGTTCGAAGGCGCTGGCCAAGCCCGAAGGGGCGCCGACGCATCAGCGCGCTGGTATGGGACGATCACGGCCCTGCATCATCGCGGGCTCCCGGGCCCCCATGTCCCCGGTGGCCTCGTTCGACGGCCCGCATCGGGCTCGCTACGGTGACCGGGATGGCCGACGAGATCAGTGACCTGCGGCGGTTCGTTGCGATGGTGGCGGCCGGCAACCTCTCGGCCGCGGCGCGGGCCATGGGCTCGTCGCCGGCCGTGATGAGCCGGCACCTCACGGCGCTGGAGAACCGGCTGGGTGTTCGCCTGGTGACACGGACGTCCCGCCGCTTCGAACTCACCGACGAGGGCGCCTTGTTCCACGAGCGCTGCGTCGGGATCCTGGCCGAGATCGACGAGGCCGAGGCCGAGGCCGCGCAGGGGGCGGGGCAACCGCGCGGGTCGTTGCGGATCAGCGCGCCCTTGCAGTGGGGCCGGCGCGTCCTGGCGCCGATCATCGCGGATTTCAGCGCCGGCTTTCCGATGATCAGCGCTCATCTGGTGCTGACCGACACGAGCCTCGATGTGGTCGGCGGCGGGCTGGACGTGGCGATCGGTGCGGTCCCCCCGCAGGCATCCGGCGTGATCGTCCGAAAGATCCTGTCTGGCAGGCGGGTCGTCTGCGCGGCGCCGGGCTATCTGCGCGACCGCGGGATGCCCGCCACGCCGGACGACCTCAAGGATCATGATTGCATCCGCCTCGTGACGGGGCACCAGGACGTGGACCGCTGGTCGTTCCGGGACGGCGACGGCGTGCGCACGATCGACATCCGCGGCAAGCTGTCGACGACCAGCACGGAAGTGGTCAATGCCTGGGTCCTGGCGGGGCACGGCATCGCGTCCCGGGCCGAGTGGGACATCGCCCCCGAACTCGAGGCGGGACGCCTCGTGCCGTGCCTCGAACCCTACTGGTCGGGCCCCATCGCCCTCTACGCCTCCTATGCGAGCCGGCGGCACCTGCCCCCGCGCATCCGCGCCTTCATGGATTTCCTGACCGCCGCCCTCGCGCGTCCCGTGCCTGGGCCCCGCCCCTGACCCCTTGAGCGCGGCGGCTCGGCCGCCTCACGGCCCGCTCCGATGTTTGCGGTATCTGCAAAGATGCTGTTCCGCCTTCGGACTCACGCCGGATCGGGCAAAGCCCGTAACGGTGCGCCGAGAGGGGGAGGAACGATGCCGCGCGACGAACGAGACGTCGGACAGACCCGGTCATGGGCGCCTTTGCCTGCGCCTGGTGCCGCCCGATCGGGCCGGCAGGAGGCGGCGCCGAACGATCCGCAGCCCGATCGGGACGGCGATCACGCAGGGTCGATCGGATGGTGGCCTATCACGATGTGCATCGCGATCGGCGTGATCGTAGCGGCAGATCTTGCTTCTCTGTTTTACGAGCTGATGTACTTATAGGACAAGACATGAGATATGCTGCACTGATCTCGATCGCGTGTTCGTGGCTCGCCCTCATGCCGGCCGTCGCGCTGGCCGGGCCGGATGCGCCGGCCGGGAGCCCGGAGCCCGTCCGCAAGGCGCAAAGGTTCGTGGGTTCGTGCCTCCCGCAGGACGAGAACGGCCGTGATCTTCCCAACCCGAACGCGTCGTCGGTGTGCGGGCAGTTCAGGGACGGTCGATCCGAGTGCGCCATGCAGGAGCGACTCGGCAACCGCCAGGCTCTGGCCCTGCACTGCTTCGGCTTCGACGACGTCGCGGATGCCGCGCCGGCCGGGGCACCCGCCCGGTACACCTCCGGGGCGCGGCGCTGAGCCCCGCTGAACCCGCGACGCCCGCTCTCACTGCTCAGAATGAGGCCTTCACCGGCTTCGCCGTCCCGCGTGGATGAAACGAGGCGGCTATCGCTTTGGCGCGGGTCCCCTTCTCCCACTCGGGAGAGGGGGACCCGCGCTTGAGAGCCTGTTCGACTCGTCCTGCCAGTCATCTGGCACGGGTATCAAAATTTCTTGACCTTAGCTGGGGCTCGACGAAGTCGAGGATCCGGTATCCGTAAACGTTGAGATTGCAGGATGAAGTGGAATGCGCGCCGATCTCTCCTGCATCGTCGGCGTTTATGGATCCCGGGTGCCGCTGCGCGGCAGCGGGGTGACGGTTGAGTGCTTCGATTCTGTCGTTCCAGTCAAGCGGGCGCCGAGGAATCGGCCGTAAAATCAAGCCCGTAGATCCAGTTTCGGCTGAGTCGTCGATCCTGCTCGAACAGGCTCGGTGGTCGAGGGCGAAAGGCAGTCGAGCGGACCCTCGCGTGATCGGGCCGGGGCGACAGCCTCGGGCCACGGATTTTTTCTCCGGCGGCATGTCACAATCCACGCCCCCGGCCTCGTCCTGTCGTCGAACGGGCGGCGGGGCGGCAGGGGCCGCCCCGCCCGTTCCACGCGGGAGACGGGTGTGATGAAGATCGTGGTGATCGGGGGAAGCGGGCTCATCGGCCGGCAGCTGACCGCGGACCTGCAGCGCCTGGGGCACGAGGCGGTTCCCGCCTCCCCGAGCACGGGCGTGAACACGCTCACGGGGGAGGGCCTCGCCGAAATCCTCGCCGGGGCCGCGGTGGTGGTCGACGTGGCGAACGCGCCGTCCTTCGAGGATGCGGCGGTGCTCGACTTCTTCGAGCGGTCGGGCCGCAACCTCCTGGCCGCCGCGCGGCAGGCGGGCGTGACGCATGCCATCGCCCTTTCGATCGTCGGGGCGGATCGCGCCGAGGGGAACGGCTATTTCCGCGCGAAGGTCGCCCAGGAGCGTCTGATCGCGGCTTCCGGCCTGCCCCACACCATCGTCCGCGCGACGCAGTTCTTCGAGTTCGTCGCCACGATCGCCGAGGCCTCCGCGACGGAGGGGCGGATCGTCGTCCCCGACGCCGATTTCCAGCCGATCGCCGCGGCCGACGTCGCCGCGGCGCTCGCGGCGGTGGCGGTCGCCGCGCCCGCCGACGGGACGATCGAGATCGCCGGGCCGGAGAGGCTGCCGTTCCGCGACTTCGTCGCCCGCCGCATCGCGGCCTCCGGCGACCACCGGGAGGTCTCGGCGGACCGGACGGCGCGCTACTTCGGCGCCCGGCTGGAGAAGGGTACCCTCGTCCCCGCGGACGAGGCCGCGGCGCGCCTCGGACCGACGCGATTCGAGAGCTGGCTCCAAGCCCAGCTGGCGACGGCCTGATCCAACGGAGAGACCTGATGCGCAAGACGCTCCTTAGATCCGGAATCCTTGCCGGAATTCTCACCGGACTTCTCGCCGGCACCGCCCCTCCGGCTGCGGCCGCCGACCTGCGCGAGGGCGAGGCCCGCGTGACGACGGTCTTCGACCATCCCCTTCCGACCGTGCCCGGCAAGAGCCTGCGCGGCGTCCTCGTCGAGTACGGGCCCGGCGGATCCTCGCCGGCCCACAGGCATGCCCGCTCCGCCTTCATCACCGCGACGGTGATCGAGGGTGCGGTCCGCAGCCGCGTCAACGACGGGCCCGAGCGGGTCTACCGGGTCGGCGAGAGCTTCGTGGAGCAGCCGGGCGACCATCACGCCGTCAGCGCCAATGCCAGCGCCACCGCGCCGTCCAGGCTCCTGGCGGTCTTCGTCGTCGACACGGAGGACCGCGCGCTGACGGTGCCGGACCGGCCGTGACGGTCTCCGCGCCCGCATGCGAGGATCCCACCGCCGCGCGACCGCTCCGCGGGGGGATCATGCCGCAGACCGACACGGAGACCGCCATCTTCGAGGCCCACCGCCCGCGCCTCCTGCGCATCGGCTACCGCATGCTCGGCTCGCGCAGCGAGGCCGAGGACATCGTGCAGGAGGCCTGGCTGCGCTGGATCGCGGCGGACCGGACGGCCGTCGCCGCACCGTACCCGTTCCTCGCCCGCATCGTGACCCGGCTCTGCCTCGACCAGATGAAGTCGGCCCGTGCGCGGCGGGAGACCTATGTCGGCGCCTGGCTGCCGGAGCCGCTGGTCGAGACGGGGGAGGAGGGCGTGGACGAGGACGATCTCACCCTGACGCTGATGATGGCGCTGGAGCGCCTGTCGCCCCTCGAACGCGCGGCCTTCCTGCTCCACGACGTGTTCGGCCTGCCGCTCGGCGCGGTGGCGGACACGCTCGGCCGGGAGGCCCCGGCGGTGCGCCAGCTCGCGGTGCGGGCCCGCCGCAACGTGCGGTCGGCGCGGCCGCGCTTTCCCGTGGCGCGGGAGGAGGGGGAGCGGATCGCCCGCGCCTTCTTCGACGCCTCGGTGAGCGGCGACGTCGCGTCCCTGCGCACGCTGCTCGCGCAGAACGCGGTCCTGTGCTCGGACGGGGGCGGCAAGGTCCTGGCCTTCCTCAACCCGATCGCCGGGGTGGAGCGCCTGCTCCGCCTCTTCGCGGGCGTCCGGCGCAAATGGGGGCCGGACCGGGCCGCGCTGGTCGCGCCCGTCTGGATCGACGGGCTGCCGGGCTATGTCAGCCGCGAGCGCGGCGGCCTCCTCCAGACGACCGCGCTCGCCATCGAGGACGGCCGGATCACCGCCATCTACATCACCCGCAATCCCGACAAGCTCCGCCACGTCCTCGCTGACGTCGCGGACGGGCCGCCGCATTGAGCCGGGCGGCAGGATATCGGGCGGGCCGTCAGCGCTCGCCGGTCTCCGGCACGGCATTCACCCTGGCGGCGCCCGTATGACCGGGGCGTCGTGAGCAGCGCTCAGTCGCGCGCCTGGCCGAGCGCCGCCTCGCTGCCGAGCAGGCCCGCGAGTTCGCGGGCGCATTTCGCGGCGGCCGCGGCGCAGCGCATCGCGCAGCGATAGCCCGGCAGGTCGTTCTCGCGCAGCCGCTCGGCGGCCGCCGCGAAGAACGTGGCGGCCAGCTCCCCGCATTCCGCCGCGCAAAGCCGGATCATCTCCGGTGTCCCATGCCGGGGACCGGCCGGTGCCTCGTCCATCGTGCTCCCATCCGGCGTGAGGTCCGGCCGCCGGCACCATACAGGCCCGTCGGGAGCGGTCATCTGGTTTCCGCCCGGTCGCGTCCGGAGCCGGGCTCCCGGCGCGCAGCCCGCGCGGCCCACCCCGGCACGGCACCGCGCCGCGATCGCCCGCCGCGGGATCGAAACCGGTCGACGGGCCGTTTCCGGACGACGGGCCGCGGGGAGCGGCGTGACGGGCGGCGTTTGCGAGGGCGACATGAATGCAGCACCCGACGGGTCGGTCATCCGGCGCGAGGCACCGAGGGCCGACCTCCTCGCCTTCGAGGTCAAGGACCGGATCACCAAGCCGGACATCGAGTGGATGTCCTCGATCGCCGACGCGGCCATGAAGGAGCACGGCACGATCGACATGCTGCTCATCATGTCGAACTACGAGGGCTCGGATCTCGGCGCGCGGTTCGACGGCTATGCCAGCGCGGTGATGGCCCGCTCGGTGGCGCATATCCGGAAATACGTCGTGGTCGGCGCGCCGGCCTTCGCCCGCGCGATGATCACCCTGTCGGGAGCGGTCCTGCCGGTCGAGACCAAGACGTTCGACCTGGCCGACGAGGCGGCCGCCTGGGCCTACCTCGCCGAGGCCGGGCCGGCCAAGGCCTGACCTGCTTGGCCGGCAAGCTCCGATCTTCCACCACCCGGCGGGCCGGCGCCACGCGGCACCCGCCCGAAACGCTGGACGGGCCTCATCCGCGTCCCTACGCTGCCGCCATCGACAAGCGTATCGGCGACGGGGTGGGGGTCATGGCTGTGGGTTCGAAGACGTCGCGGCTGGCGGCGGGTGCGATGCTGGCGCTCGCCTCGACGCCGGCGCTTGCCGCGAACGAGCCCTCGCGCCTCGACCAGGTCGTCGAACGCAAGGTCCTGAACATCTGCACGACCGGCGACTACCGGCCGTTCTCGTATCGCCCCGACGGAGCCAACGACTTCGTCGGCATCGACATCGATCTCGGCCGCTCGCTCGCCAAGTCGCTCGATGCCGAGGCCGTGTTCATCCAGACCAAGTGGTCGAACCTGCTCGCGGACTTCAAGAGCCAGTGCGACATCGCCATGAGCGGCATCTCGGTGACGCTGCCGCGACAGCGCGAGACCTTCTTCAGCGAGATGTACCTCGTGAACGGCAAGGCGCCCATCGTGCGGTGCGGCGACGTCGCCAAGTTCCAGACGACGGAGGCCATCAACCAGCCGTCGACCCGCGTCGTCGTGAATCCCGGCGGCACGAACGAGCGGTTCGCCCGCGCCCATCTCGCCAACGCGCAGATCCAGCTCTTCCCGGACAACCGGGTGATCTGGCGCGAGATCGCGGAGGGCCGCGCGGACGTCATGGTCGCCGAATCGGTCGAGGTGAAGCTCCAGGAGAAGCTGCATCCGGGCTTGTGCGCGGTGAACCCCGACCAGCCGCTCCAATACGGCGAGATGGGTTTCCTGCTGCCGCGCGGCGATACGGTGTTCAAGGCCTATGTCGACCAGTGGCTGCACCTGACGAAGGCGTCGGGCGAGTTCGGCCGGATCTTCGACGCCAACATGAAGTGATACGAGATCCGGAAGATTCCTTCCGCATCTCGCATCACCAGCCCGCGCGCCGAAGCCTCGGCGCGCCCTCCGGCGGCCCGGGTCAGGTCTCGTCCTTGAACAGGCCGGCGTGGTCCGACGACCGGATGAAGTGCAGGAAGTCCGCGATCCCCTCGGACAGGAGCGAGACGTGGTGCGCCATCCGCTCCCCCGCGACGGCCGCATCGTTGCGCAGGATCGCCGCGAGGATCGCCGCGTGCTCGGGCTGCGATTGCGGCATGCGGCCGGGCTGGAAGGTGATCGCCCGGCGATACGGCGCGGTCTTCACCGAGAGGCGCCGCAACTCGTCCTGAAGGACCCGGTTGTGGCTCGCGGCGGCGATCGCGTCGTGGAACCGGATGTTGGCGTCGTAGAACGCGTCGTAATCGCCGGCGGCGATGGCGGCGCCGCAGGCCGCGTGCTCGGCCTCGAGCACGGCCCGCTGCTCCTGCGTGATCCGGCGGGCCGCCTGCGAGGCCGCCAGGGCCTCCAGCGAGGCCACGACGCTGAGCGCATCCAGGAGGTCGGCCACCGAGAATTGCGCCACCTGCAGCCCCTGGCGCCCGCGAGCGCTCGCGAGCCCGCTCGCCGAGAGCCGCTGCAGCGCCTCGCGGACGGGGGTGCGCGAAACGCCGTATCGCTCGGACAATTCGCGCTCGTCGAGCCGCTGGCCCGGACGGATCGCGCCGCGCAGGATGTCCTCCTCCAGGCGGCGCGCGACGTCTCCTGCGAGTGAGGTATCCTCGGGGATCCCGGCCTCCGACAGGTCGAGCCGGCGCGCTCTCTGCGCCGTCCTATGGCTCATGTCCTCACCCCTCACGCCGGGTCCGCCGAGAAGATCCGGTTGGCGGCGATCTCACCGAGCGCGACCAAGCCGTACAGCAGCAGCCCGCACACGCAAAGGACGACGATCGCGGCCATCGACACCTCGGTATCGGCCCGCGCCGTCGCGAAGATGATGAGGTAGCCGAGGCCGGCCTGCGCCGTGATGAACTCGCCGATGATCACCCCGATGATGGCGAGCGTGATCGCGACCTTCATGCCGCTGAAGATGTGCGGCAGGGCGGCGGGGAAGCGCACATGGGTGAAGACCTGCCACTCGCTCGCCGTGAGCGACCGGCAGAGCCGCAGCATGCCGCGATCGACGCTCGCGAACCCTGCACTCGTCGCGATCACCACGGGGAAGAACGCGATGAAGACCGCGAAGGCGACGCGCGACTGCATGCCGATCCCGAGCCAGATGATGAAGAGCGGCGCGAGCGCGATCTTCGGGATCAGCTGGAAGAAGACGAGGTTCGGGTAGAGCGCCTCGCGCGCCAGGGTCGAGTAGGTGATCACGATCGCCAGGAGAACCCCGAGCAGGGTCGCCAGGACGAAGCCGATCGCCGATTCCAATGTCGTCGGGACCGCATGGGTCAGGAGGATGTCCCAGTGCTCCACGATGTAGCGCAAGGTGGAGACGGGGGAGGGGAGGATGACCGGCGGGATGTTGCCGATCACGACGAAGGCCTGCCAGGCGGCCAGGGTCGCCACCGCCAGGGCGACCGGCAGGAGCACGGCCCGCACGCCCGAGAGTCCGAACCCGAGCCGCGGGGTCTGCCCCGGGCCCGAGAGGATCGCGCCGGTTTCCGTTCCGATTGCGCCCGCCATGTCCTACTCCCCGCCTGCGCTGCGGCCCGTCGGTGCCGTGCCGTGGGCCTGCTCGATGGTCAGCCGCAGGTGGCGGACGACCCGTCCGAATTCCGGATTCTCCTCGATCGCCAGACGGCGCGGCCGCCCGAACGGCATGCGCTCGTCGAGAACGACGTGGGAGGGGCGGCCGCCCATCACCACGACGCGGTCCGACAGGAACGCCGCCTCGCGGATCGAGTGCGTGACGAAGATCACCGTCTTCGCCGTCTTATCCATGATCTCCGACAGCGCCTCGTTCATCTGGTCGCGGGTGATCGCGTCGAGGGCGCTGAACGGCTCGTCCATCAGGAGGATCGCCGGATCGTGGATCAGGGCCCGGCAGATGGCGACGCGCTGGCGCATGCCCCCCGACAGTTGGGACGGCTTGTGGTTCTCGAAGCCGCCCAGGCCCACCATCGCCAGGAGCTCGCGCGCCCGCTCCCGGTAGGGCGCGAGCGGCAGCTTCAGGATCCGGATCGGGAAGAGCACGTTCTCGATCGTGGTCTTCCAGGGCAGCAGGGTCGCGTCCTGGAAGATGATGCCGATGTCGCGGCGCGGCCGGATCACGGGGCTTCCGTCGAGCTCGATCGTGCCGCCGGTCGGCGTCTCGAGTCCGGCGATCATCATCAGGAGCGTGCTCTTCCCGCAGCCGCTCGGGCCCAGCAGCGAGACGAACTCGCCGCGCCCGATCTCGAGGCTCGCGGAGGCGACCGCCCGGACGGGACCCTGGCGGCCGCCATAGACCTTCTCGACCTGCGCGATCCGCAGGAGCGGCGCGGCGGGCTGGGTGAGCGGCGCGTTCGCGACGCGGGGGCTGGGTTGCGCCGCCATCAGATCACGTACTTCCGGTAGGGTGCCGCCTGGGCCTCCGCCGCCGCGAGGTCCTTGCCCTCGAGCTTGACCGTGCCGGCGAACCGGTTGGTGAACAGGGCGGCGGGGTCGGGCCGCACCGCCTTGTCGCCCGCCCCGTAGCGCACGACGACGTCGGTCATCGTCGCCACCTTGGCCGGGTCGGCGTAGCCGAAGCCCTTCTCCTTCACCTCGGGCACCAGGTTGGTCAGGTTCGTCAGCCCGAGGCCGATCCGCGCATAGGCCTTGCCCGTCGAGCTGATCGCGACCTCGCTGTTGGCCTTGAGGAAGACGTTCACCGCCTCGTCGAAGTCGGTCATGGTGAACCGGATCGCCTCCATGGCCCCGGTCACGAAGGCTTCCGTCAGGCCGGGATCCTTCTCGATCCGGGCCGGCTGGGTGATCAGGGACTGGCCGTAGAAGTCGAGGCCCGCCTCCCGGAACAGCATGAAGCGCAGCTCCGTGCCGAGGGGGACGAGGGACGGCAGCGTGCTCGTCGCGAAGGACGAGACCGCGTCGACCTGCTTCTCGACCAGCGACCGCTCGCGGACCTTGCCGTCGATCTGGACGAGGTCGACCTTCTTCAGGTCGAAGCCCGCCTTCTCGGCGAAGAGCGGCAGGAACGGGTACTCGCCCGAGGTGACGCTCGCGCCGAGCTTGCGGCCCTCGAGGTCCCTCGGGGACTTGATCGGCGACGCGGACAGGACCGCGATCCCCATCAGCGCGTCGTAGTTGATCTGCCCGATGCAGGTGATCGGCAGGTTGCGCGAGGCCTGGATGATCGCCGTCGGCGTCGCGGCCATCCCGAAATCGAAGGTCCCGGCCGCGACCGCCTGGGCCGCCGCCCCCGACCCGGAGCCGCGCGCGACGCTGACGTCGAGCCCGTGCTTCTTCCAGAAGCCCTTGTCGCGCGCGACAGTGGCGAAGAGGTTCGGGCCCTCCGGGATCCAGGACGTCGTGAAGGTGACCTTCGTCGCCTGGGCCAGGGCCGGGCGGGGAAAACCACTGGCCGCTGCGACGCCGGCCGCCGCGCCGAACCCCGCCAGAACCCGCCGTCTCGTCAGCATCCCACCCTCCCGGCTCTCTTCCGCGTCGCCCGCATCATGGCATGTTAGATCTTGGATCGCATGCATAATCGAATGCCACCGGCGCCTAAATGCATTCCATTTCGCCAATATGTGTGCCAGATTTTTTATCTTGCATGCCAGACGGGGCAGGGTATCTGTTAGACCTCAGTTGGAGAGCCTGACCATGCGAGCCTTCGAGGCGCGGAACGCCCATTTCGACGCGCTGGTGAACACGCCCGGCCTGCGCTGGCTCGGCCAGAACACCAACCATGCACCGAGCCACCCGGCGGTGCGGGAGGCGATGGAGCGCTGCATCCGGGAAGAGGGATTCCACGTCTACGCGCCGCCCGCGGGCTTCGAGGCGCTGAGGGCGGGAATCGTGGCCGATTTCGGCCTTGAAGGGCAGGCCGCCCTCGTCTCCGATGGGGCCGTGGCCTCGCTCTACCACGTCTGCCACACGCTGCTGGCGCCGGGCGACGAGTTCGTCACGACGGATCCGACCTGGAACTGGCCGATGGCCTTCGCCCGCTCGGTGGGCGCCACGGTGCGGCAGATCCCGATCTACGGCCCTGAGCACGGCTACCGCCTCGATCCCGCCCGGCTCGAGGCCGCGATGGGACCGCGCACCAAGGTCGTCTACCTCGTGGATCCCAACAACCCCCTCGGCACCGCCTGCACGGCCGAGGAGATCGCCGCGATCGTGGCGATCGTCCGCAAGGCCGGGGCCTATCTCATCCACGATTGCACCTACCGGCACTTCGCGCACGAGCACCACTTGGCGGCGAAGCTCGATCCGGAGCGCACGCTGACGATCTACAGCTTCTCGAAGTGGCTCGGCCTGGCGGGCCTCAGGGTCGGTGCCGTGATCGCCCATCCCGACATGGCCGAGCGCCTGGCCGCGGCCCCGCCCAACAATCTCGGCTCCAGCATCCTGGCCCAGCGCGCCGCGATGGCGGGCCTTTCGATCAAGGACGAGTGGTTCCCGGCCGTGCTCGCCGAGCAACGGGGCAACCAGGCGCTGATCAAGGCGGCCTGCGACCGGATCCCGGGCCTCGTCATGCCGGTCTATCCCTCGAACGGGAACTTCGTCGTCCTGGAGACCGGCGGCCTCGGCATCAGCCCTGAGGCGCTCGTCGCCGCCTACCAGGAGCGCCGGATCATGATCCGGCAGGGCTCCTATCACACGCCGAATTTCGGCGACCGGTTCGTGAAGGTGTCCGTCTCGGTGCCGCGGGACTGGGTCGAGGAGTTCGTCGACCTCCTGCCGGCGATGATCGAGCGGGCCCGCGGCCTGAACGCGGACGTCAAGCTCTTCTGAAGACCAGCCCCGACGCACAGCACGATCACGAGGACGACACGACCATGGATCTCCACCTCCAGGGCAAGACGGTCCTGATCACCGGCGCCTCGCAGGGCATCGGCGAGGGGCTCGCCCACGCCTTCGCGGCCGAGGGCTGCCCGCTCCACCTGACGGCGCGGTCGGCCGACAAGCTCGACGGGCTCAAGCGCGCGATCGAGGCCGAGCACAAGGTCGCGGTCGGCGTCACGGCAATCGACATGACGCAGGACGGGGCCTGCGAGCGGATCGTCGCGGAGGCCGGCGACGTCGACATCCTGATCAACAATGCCGGGGTGATCCCGAGCGGCTCGCTCTTCGACGTCGATGCGCAGAGATGGCGCGAGGGCTGGGCCCTCAAGGGCTTCGGCTACGCCGACATGATCCGGCTCGTCTATCCGCGCATGAAGGCGCGCGGCGGCGGCGTGATCCTGAACAACATCGGCAATGGCGGCGAGGTCTGCGACCCGAACTACATCGCGGGCGCCGCCGGCAACGCCTCGATCATGGCGATGACCCGCGCGCTCGGCGGCCGCAGCCTCGACGACAACATCCGCGTCGTCGGCGTCAATCCGGGTCCGGTCGATACGTCGCGCATCTATAATATGCTGCGCAAGTTCGCCGAGGCCGAGCTCGGCGACGCCGAGCGCTACGAGGAGCTGCTCGGACGCTATCCCCTGAAGCGGCCGGCCAAGGTGCACGAGATCACCGATCTCTTCCTGTTCCTCGCCTCCTTCCGCTCCGGCTACACCTCCGGCACCGTCTTCACCGTGGATGGCGGCATCGCCTCCCGCCGCAGCGTCGTCTGAGGAGACCCGCCATGCCCAAGGCGACCGCGAGCGACGGCACCGAGCTCCATTTCGAGGAGGCGGGGCGCGGGACGCCCATCGTCTTCGTCCACGAATTCGGCGGCAACCACTGGAGCTGGGAGCCGCAGATGAACTACTTCTCGCGCCGGCACCGTTGCGTGACCTTTGCGGCGCGCGGCTTCCCGCCGTCCGACATCCCGGCTTCCGTCGAATCCTACTCGCAGGCGATCGCGGCCGACGACATCGTCGCGGTCATGGATGCGGCGGGCATCGGGGCCGCGCATCTCGTCGGCCTGTCGATGGGGGGCTTCGCCGTGCTGCATGCCGGCCTGCGCCATCCGGACCGGGTGCGCTCGATCACCGCCGCGGGCGCCGGCTACGGCGCGGAGAAGGCGCACGAGGATTACTTCAAGGGCATCTCGGAGCAGGTCGCGACCAACTTCGAGACGCAAGGAGCGCCGGCCTTCGCCAAGGTCTACGCCGAGGGCGCCTCGCGGGTGCAGTTCCAGGACAAGGACCCGCGCGGCTGGCAGCTCTTCGCCGATCGCCTGGGCCGCCACGACAGCCGGGGCGCGGCCAACACCATGCGCGGCGTGCAGATGCGGCGCCCCTCCCTCTACGACCTGGAGGCGGAGTTCCGCGCGATGACGGCGCCCCTCCTGGTCGTGGTCGGCGACGAGGACGACCATTGCCTGCAGCCGGGCCTCTTCCTCAAGCGGACGGTGCCGGCCTCGGGCCTCGCGGTGCTGCCGAAGACCGGCCACACCCTGAACCTCGAGGAGCCGATGCTCTTCAACCAGATCCTGGCGGAGTTCCTCGCCCAGGTGGAGAGCGGCCGCTGGGGCCCGCGCGACCCGCGCGCCAACCCGGCCGAAATCATGCGGACCCGCTGAACGTGGCGCGCCCGTCGGATCACGTGGACGGCGCGCGCCTCTGGCGGCGCCTGATGGACCTGAGCCGGTTCGGCGCCCGCGCCGATGGCGGGGTCGACCGCCAGACCCTCACGCAGGCCGAGATCGCCGCCCGCGCCCATCTGGTGGCGCTCGGCCGCTCCCTCGGGCTCGACCCGTACACGGACGAGGGCGCGAACCTCTTCCTGCGGTGTCCCGGCCGGCGGCCGGACCTGCCCGCCGTCCTGGCCGGCTCGCATATCGATTCCCAGCCGATGGGCGGCCGGTTCGATGGCGCCTTCGGGGTGATGGCCGCCTTCGAGGCCGTGGAGGCGATCCGGGCGGCAGGCCTGGTGCCGGAGCGGGCGATCGAGATCGTGGCCTTCACCAACGAGGAGGGCTGCCGGTTCTCTCCCGGCATGACCGGCTCCGACCTGTTCACCGGGGTGCGGACGCTGGCGGAGGTGGCGGGGATCCGCGACGCGGCCGGGATCACGCAGGGCGACGCCCTGGCGGCGGTGCTCGCGAGCGACCGGGACGTGCCGCAACGCCCGTTCCGGCGGCCGGTCGCGGCCTTCGTCGAGCCTCACATCGAGCAGGGGCCGATCCTGGAGCGGGACGGCATCCCGATCGGCGTCGTCACCGGCATCCAGGGCACCCGCCGCTACCGTGTGACCGTCACCGGCGAGGCCGCGCATGCCGGCACGGCCGAGCGCCGGGAGCGGCGCGACGCCCTGATGGCGGCGGTCCGGATGATCGCCGCCATCGACCGGGCCGCCGCCGACCCCGCCGACACGAAGCTCACGGTGGGGATGATCGAGGTGACGCCCAATGCGCCCTCCGTCGTCCCCGCGGAGGTGCTGTTCTCCATCGATCTGCGCCACCCGGACAATGCGGTGGTCGACCGCCTCGATGCCGAGATCCGCGCGATCGTCGAGGCCGAGCGCGGCCCCTGCGCCGCGTCCCTCCGGCAGATCCAGCACAATCCTTCGCTCACCTTCTCGCCCGATCTGCGGGCTGCGATCGCGACGGCGGCGGGAGCGCTCGGCCTGCCCCACCGCGACATCCTCTCGGCCGCCGGCCACGACGCCCGGCAGCTTCACGCCGTCTGCCCGACCGGCATGATCTTCGTGCCCTGCCGCGACGGCGTCAGCCACAACCCGGCGGAATGGGCCGAACCCGACGATCTCGCTGCCGGGGCGCGCGTGCTTGCCGACGTAATGTGGCACCTCGCAACGGGCGACGAGGTCCGCGCCGTCGCCTCCTGATCCGCGGATCGCGCGGACGCGACGGCGGTCCGTGACAAAGCTCGAGGTCCGTTCCGGACGACGTCTTCCTTGCCGAGCCGGGTTGTCGTCGGGCTCGCCGATGTCGGTCCGGGGCGTGGTGGACACTCGAGAGCCGCCGCTTCCTCCGCGCAGGCGATGGATGCGCTGCACATCCGGCACTTGCTTCCAGCCACGATCGTGAAGTCCAGCGATCCCGGCCACGCGCAACGACGCACGGGTGGCCGGTCCGGACCGGATCGATACCGACAGCGATACGTCCACGAGGCGGCGCTCCTGCTGAGCGAGTGCCGGGTGCTCGCCTTCGGCCACGAGACGACAGTCGCCATCGCCGTCTCGGCCCTCAGCTTAGGATCGCTCTCGATTTCTTTCTGATACCGCCGCGCTTAAGCGTT
>NZ_LABZ01000400.1 GCF_001043955.1 Methylobacterium tarhaniae
GCTCGGCGCGCTGCTCGGCCCGGTCCTGGCGGTCCCGCTGCTGGCGCTCCTGGCGGTTCTGGAAGCGCTCGCGGCGATCCTGACGCTGATCGGGGCGCTGGTCCTGGCGGTCCTGCCGGTCGAAGCGGGACGGGCGGTCGTCGCCGCGGTTGTCGTAGGGCTGGGGCTGCTGGCCGGGATCGCCGTAATCGTCGGGTGCGCCGTAGCCGGACGGGGCGTAGCCGTTGACGCCGCGCTCGTTGCCGCCGCGCTCCTGGGGCGCGTAGCCGTTGGCCGGAGCGCCCTCGTCGTCGCCGTCATCCTCGTCGTCGTAGCCCTGGCGGCCGTAGGTGCCACCATATTGCTGACGGTACTGCTCGTTCGCCGCGGAGATGATGCGGAAATAGTGCTCGCCGTGCTGGAAGTAGTTCTCGGCCATCACCGGATCGCCGCTCGCCTGCGCGTCGCGGGCGAGCTGGGCGTATTTCTCGGCGATGTGCTGGGCCGTACCGCGGATCTTCACGTCGGGGCCGTTCGACTCGTAGGCCCGGGTCAGCGGGTTCGGCCCCTTGTTGCTGCGGTTGCGGCCACGCATACGCCTGTTCTGGTTCGGTCTCATCGGTCTCGACTGACCCTCTTCGACGACTTGAAGGGCGGGACTACGCGCGCGGCGGCTCTTCGTCCGCGGAGCCGGGAGCCTCTGCCGGGCCCTGTTCCGTCTCCGCAGCGATGTCCGCCTTGCCCTGTGCGACCGCGGCCCGTCTCACGGTCCGGCCGCCGTCGATCCACAGATGCGGGGCACCGGACCGCCTACGCGCTCATTGGTCTGCCCGGTGGTGGAAGATCGTCCAAAGGTCCGCGCTCAATGTCGCGCCCGAGAACTGAGCCTGGCTGTGTTGTCCGGACCGTTCACGATCTGCCCCGC
>NZ_LABZ01000401.1 GCF_001043955.1 Methylobacterium tarhaniae
CGACGGCGCCGACGTGGTGATCGTCAATACCTGCGGCTTCCTCGATTCGGCCAAGGCCGAGTCGCTACAGGCGATCGGCGACGCCATGGCGGAGAACGGCCGGGTGATCGTCACCGGCTGCATGGGCGCGCAGCCCGAGGAAATCCGCGAGAAGTATCCGAACCTGCTCGCGGTGACCGGGCCGCAGGCCTACGAATCGGTGGTCGCCGCGGTCCACGAGGCGGTGCCCCCGGCCCACGATCCGTTCCTCGACCTGGTCCCGCCGCAAGGGGTCAAGCTGACGCCGCGGCATTACGCGTATCTGAAGATCTCCGAGGGCTGCAACAACCGCTGCACGTTCTGCATCATCCCGCAGCTGCGCGGCGACCTCGTCAGCCGGCCGGCCGCGGATGTGCTGCGCGAGGCCGAGAAGCTGGTGAAGGCCGGCGTCAAGGAGCTGCTGGTCGTCTCGCAGGATACCAGCGCCTACGGCATCGATACCCGCTACGCCACGAGTCCCTGGCGCGACCGCGAGGTGCGGGCCCGCTTCTACGACCTCGCCAAGGAGCTGGGCGAGCTCGGCGCCTGGGTGCGCCTGCACTACGTCTACCCCTACCCCCATGTCGACGAGGTCATCCCGCTGATGGCCGAGGGCAAGGTGCTGCCCTATCTCGACATGCCGCTCCAGCACGCGAGCCCGACGGTGCTCAAGCGCATGCGCCGCCCCGGCAACCAGGAGAAGATGCTGGAGCGCATCCGCTCCTGGCGCACCACCTGCCCGGATCTCGCCATCCGCTCGACCTTCATCGTCGGCTTCCCCGGCGAGACCGAGGAGGAGTTCGAGGAGCTGCTGACCTGGCTCAAGGAGGCCAAGCTCGAGCGCGTCGGCTGCTTCCAGTACGAGCCGGTCCGCGGCGCCCCGGCCAACGAAGTCGCGGAGGCCGTGCCGGACGCGGTCAAGGCCGAGCGCCAGCGCCGGTTCATGGAGACGCAGCAGGCCGTGTCCCTGCGGTTGCAGAAGGCCAAGGTCGGCAAGCGCCTGCCGGTCATCATCGACGCCGCCGGCCCGACCGTCGCCAAGGGCCGCTCGAAGTACGACGCGCCGGAGATCGACGGCAACGTCCACGTCGCCTTCCGCCGCCCGGTCCGGGTCGGGGATATCGTGACGGTGAAGATCGAATCGGCGGATGCGTATGACCTGCACGGAGTGGCGGTGTGAGGGGGCATCGCGTCGTGCGCATCTCCTCCTCTCCCCGCGGGCAGGGAGAGGGCTTTGGTGACCTTGCTGTCACCAAAGCGAGGCGGTAGCCGAGGGTGAGGGGTGTTTCCGGAGGAGTCTCGCTCGTCGAGACCCCCCTCACCCTCGCTCCGGCTGCGCCTGCGCTAGCCATGTCCCCTGAACGGCGACATGGCCCTCTCTCCGCCCGCGGGGAGAGGGGAA
>NZ_LABZ01000402.1 GCF_001043955.1 Methylobacterium tarhaniae
GGCCGCCGAGCGGCTGACGGCGCGGGACGGAGCCAACGGCCTCGCTCAGCTCGCCCTCGGCGTGCAGAAGATCAAGGCCAAGCAATTCGCCGCGGCGCGCCAGAACCTGCAGCGCGGCGGCAAGGGCGCGGCCGCCGACCTGACCTCGACCCTGCTCACCGCCTGGTCCTATGCCGGCGCCGGCGAGGGCAGGAAGGCGCTGGAGACCATCAACAAGCTCAAGGGCGAGCGCTACTACAACGTCTTTCGCGATTACCACGCGGGCCTGATCGCGGCTCTGGTCGGCGACAAGGTCGAGGCCGAGCGCCGGCTGAAATCGGCCTACGACGCCGACCGCAACACGCTGCGCATCGTCGACGCCTACGGGCGCTTCGAGGCCGAATCCGGCCGGCCCGACCTCGCGGTGGCGGCCTACCAGGAATTCGACAACGTCCTGCCGCGCCACCCGATCGTGCGCGACGCCCTCGACAAGCTGAAGGCGGGCAAGCCGCTGACCCCGCTGATCAACTCGGCGCAGGAGGGGGCGGCGGAAGTGCTCTACGGCCTCGGCTCGGCCGGGACCTCGCAGGGCGACGAGTTGCCCGCGGTGGTCTACCTGCGCCTCGCGCTCCACCTCGCGCCCGAGCACTCGCTGGCGCTCTTGACCCTCGCCGACACCCTGGAGCGGATGAAGGCGCCGGACCGGGCGAACGAGGTCTTCGCCCGCATGCCGGCGAACTCGCCGCTCAAGCTCAACGCCGACATCCAGATCGGCCTGAACCTGGAGCAGATGGGCAAGGGCGAGGAGGCGATCGCCCATCTCGACCAGGTCGCCAAGACCTATCCCAACGACATCGACGTGATCTCGGCCCTCGGCAACGTCCAGCGCTCGCGCAAGAAGTACGCCGAATCGGCCCAGACCTACACCAAGGCGATCGACCTGATCGGCGACCAGCCGGCGCGCAACTACTGGACCCTGTACTACTTCCGCGGCACGTCCTACGAGCGG
>NZ_LABZ01000403.1 GCF_001043955.1 Methylobacterium tarhaniae
GCCGAGATCCGCGACCTCGCCTACACGCTGATCCGGGTGCTCGACTCCGAGGGCAAGGCGGTCGGTCCCTGGGCCGGCTCGCTCACCGACGAGGAGCTGCTCGCCGGGCTTCGCGACATGATGAAGCTGCGCGCCTTCGATGCCCGCATGCTGATGGCCCAGCGCCAGGGCAAGACCTCGTTCTACATGCAGCATCTCGGCGAGGAGGCGGTGAGCACCGCCTTCCGCCGGGCGCTCGCCTCCGGCGACATGAACTTCCCGACCTACCGGCAGGCGGGGCTGCTGATTGCCGGCGGCTATCCCCTCGTCGACATGATGTGCCAGATCTACTCGAACGAGAACGATCCGCTACACGGCCGCCAGCTGCCGGTGATGTACTCGGCCAAGGATCACGGCTTCTTCTCGATCTCCGGCAACCTCGCGACCCAGTACATCCAGGCGGTCGGCTGGGCGATGGCCTCGGCGATCAAGAACGATACGAAGATCGCTGCCGCCTGGATCGGTGACGGCTCGACCGCCGAATCCGACTTCCACGCGGCGCTCGTCTTCGCCTCGACCTACCGGGCACCGGTGGTGCTCAACGTCGTCAACAATCAGTGGGCGATCTCGACCTTCCAGGGCTTCGCCCGCGGCGGCTCCTCGACCTTCGCGGCGCGCGGCCACGGCTTCGGGATCCCGGCGCTCCGGGTCGACGGCAACGACTACCTCGCCGTCCATGCGGTGGCGAAATGGGCGGTGGAGCGGGCGCGGCGCAACCTCGGCCCGACGATCGTCGAATACGTCACCTACCGGGCCGGGGCGCATTCGACCTCCGACGACCCCTCCGCCTACCGGCCGAAGACCGAGTTCGACGCCTGGCCGCTGGGCGACCCGGTCAAGCGCCTGAAGGATCACCTGATTGCCCGCGGCGCCTGGTCCGAGGAGCGCCACCGCCAGGGCGAGGCCGAGATCCTCGACGAGGTGGTGGCGGCGCAGCGCGAGGCCGAGACCCACGGCACGCTGCACGCCGGCGGCAAGCCGTCCCCGCGCGACATGTTCGAAGGAGTGTTTTCCGAGATGCCTCCTCACCTCCGCCGTCAGCGCCAGCAGGCGGGGTACTGACATGCCGCGCCGCACGATGATCGAGGCCATCCGCGAGGCGATGGCCGTGGCGATGGAGCGCGACGACGACGTGGTCGTGTTCGGGGAGGACGTCGGCTATTTCGGCGGCGTCTTCCGCTGTACCCAAGGCCTGCAGGCCCGCTTCGGCAAGAGCCGCTGCTTCGA
>NZ_LABZ01000404.1 GCF_001043955.1 Methylobacterium tarhaniae
GCTGTGGAAGCGGCGGCACGGCGAGGCGGCCGGCGGGTAGGAGCATGGGGCCCACGTCATGCGGGGGGATGCGCCGTCGGGGGAGGCGTATCTGTGGGACGGGGACGTGGTGGCGCAGGCCGCGCCCGTGTTCGCGGATGGGCGGGTGGCGTGGGATCGTGCGGTGTCGTGGCACCACGAACCCGGGACGTTCCGGCCGGTGGCGCGGATGCGGGCTGGGGTGGTGCACCACGTGGTGACGGACCATCTCGGGACGCCGCGTGAGCTGTATGATGAGCAGGGGCGACGGGCGTGGTCGCGGTCGCATCGTCTGTGGGGCGGGACGCGGGGAGTATGGCGGGGCGAGGCGGCGAATGACGGGGGGGTGTCGCTGGCGGGTGTGCGGGCGGCGCGGGGTGATGCGGATGGAGACGAGGCCGACCTGTGCCCGATCGGGTTCCCGGGTCAGTGGGCGGACAACGAGAATGGGCTGAGCTACAACCGGTTCCGGTATTATGATGCGGAGGCGGGGCAGTATATTAGTCCGGATCCGATAGGATTAGAGGGAGGATGCCAGCCACAAGGATATGTTCAGCGACCAGTCGCAGAGCTTGATCCATTCGGGCTCGCTAGGTGCGAATTTAATAAACGTGATAATGTAAATGAAAGCCAGTCCGCTCCTAGCAGCTCGGCAGCAGGCGCGAGATTGAAGGAGCATCTTCGTCAAGCGCAAAAATATGGTAAAGGAAGATTTAAGGAGCTTGAAAACGGCAAAATTCGATATTATGGAATAATGGATCCCGCCAGAACACTAGGTGATATGGTTGGCCGTCGCGTTGTGCGGGAGTGGAACCCCGCCACGGGCACAACTCGCACTTGGCATGAAACGATCGACACAGCAGGAAATGTGCGACAAGTTCGTCCAGAAACGGGTGGCGCAAAAATTCATTTCCGATTTGATGTCGATAGTAATTACATTGGGAAGTGGTGAGATGAAAGTGACATTAGAGGAAATGCGCGACAAATTCGACGCCCTGTGCCAAGAAATTATATCAAGAGAAGAATTATCTGCATTTGCTGCAAAAGCAATGGCTGCAGACGACATTGGAGAGCTCGAAATGGATTCGGCGCATTCAGATGTCATATGGGACTCAATCATGTATTTGCTTGGAGTTGATTTGCAAACCGAGCCTGGTATTTATCTACATAGTATAGAAGATTTCGAGGAGGCAAGAGAGAAATTTTGGCCCAAGGATAAATATTAAAAAAATCAAAAAAATATATAATTAAGTAAATTTCTGCCGGAAAAGCCGAGTGTTTTATGATGTGAGCCGTTCAAAGCGGCTTTTGGAACCCCTTACAGGCTCCTTTACAATGCGGCACGGCGGTCTATAGTTGGAATATTTACATTATCCGAAAAAGGGGCCAAAAAACTTTTACTTTCACTTCTTGATGTGCGCATAGCATATTGCAAAAATCGCAACCTACGAATTTGATTTATGGCCTTCGTTGCGCCGGCGCCCCGGAGGTGGAGGAGCGTTTCG
>NZ_LABZ01000405.1 GCF_001043955.1 Methylobacterium tarhaniae
CCGTGGCGCGGCACCGGCGTGAAGTTCGACACCACGACCGCGATCTCGCCCGGCGCGCGGCCCTTGCGGGCCCAGGCGATGACGTTGTTCTCGGCGTCGTCCGAGACCAGCCATTGGAAGCCGGCGGCTTCCGTGTCGCGCTCATGGAGCGCCGGGGTCGCGACGTAGAGGTGGTTGAGGTCACGCACCAGGGCCTTCAGGCCGGCATGGAGCGGGTCGTCGAGCAGGTGCCAGTCGAGGCTCTGGTTGTGGTTCCACTCCCGCTCCTGGCCGAACTCGCCGCCCATGAACAGCAGCTTCTTGCCCGGATGCCCCCACATGAAGCCGAAATAGGCGCGCAGGTTCGCGAATTTCTGCCAGCGGTCACCCGGCATCTTGCCGAGCAGCGACCCCTTCCCGTGCACCACCTCGTCGTGGGACAGGGGCAGGATGAAGTTCTCCGAGAAGGCGTAGAGCAGCCCGAAGGTCAGGTCGTGGTGGTGGTAGCGGCGATGCACCGGCTCCTTCGAGATGAAGCGCAGGGTGTCGTGCATCCACCCCATGTTCCACTTGAAGCCGAAGCCGAGGCCGCCGGTATAGGT
>NZ_LABZ01000406.1 GCF_001043955.1 Methylobacterium tarhaniae
CGGTTGCGGATGGTCAGGCCCTTGATGGTCAGCGGTTTCAGAAGCGCGTCGGCATTGGCGATCACGGGACGACTCCCGAAGGCTGAGGGCGTGAGAACGAAGGCTTCCGGACGCTGAGAAGGGGCGTCAGCGTTCGATGACGAGGTCGCTCGTCGGCTTGGAGCAGCACAGGAGCGCCATGCCGGCATCGATCTCGCGCTGGCGGATGCCGCCCGCATGCGTCATTGCGACGGTGCCCTTGACGACCTTCGACTTGCAGGTGCCGCACAGGCCCTTGGCGCAGGAGGAGGGCAGGCGGATGCCGGCCTTGCGGGCGGCGTCGAGGATTGTCGCGTCCTCCGGGCAGTCGAGCACCCGGCGGGTCTTGGCGAACTCGACCCGGAAGGTCCGGACCGTCGGGGCGGCCCCGGCGTCGGTATCGAGGGCACGGCTCGCCTCCACCACGGCCTGCTTGTCAGCCTCCGGCAGGGCGCCGAAGTCGAAGCTCTCCTCGTGGTGCCGGGCCATGTCGAAGCCGGCGTCGCGCAGCATCGCCCGCACGGCGTCCATGTACGGTCTCGGCCCGCAGACGAAGACCTCGCGCTCGGCCCAGTCCGGCACGGCCTGGGCGAGGATGTCGAGGGAGAGGCGGCCTCTCAGTCCCGTCCAGGCCTCGTCCGGCCCATCGGACTCGCAGACCGCATGAAAGCGGAAGGCCGGATCGAGCCGGGCCATCGTCTCCAGC
>NZ_LABZ01000407.1 GCF_001043955.1 Methylobacterium tarhaniae
GACCGGCGCGAGATCCTGCGCGGCGGGTTGGCCGTTGCCGCCATCTCGGCGACGCTCGCCCCCCGGGCGGTGGCAGCGGCGGAGACCCCGGCTGAGACCTTCCCGTTCCGCGAGCTGCCGGCCGGCGCCGACGAGCGCCACCACGTGGCGGAGGGCCACGAGGCCGAGGTGCTGATCCGCTGGGGCGATCCGGTGCTGCCCGGTGCGCCGCCCTTCGACCCGCACAGGCAGTCGGCCGCCGCGCAGGCGCAGCAATTCGGCTACAACAACGATTTCCTGGGCTTCTTCCCGCTGCCGGGGACGAGCGATCCCGCCGGCCACGGCCTCCTCGTCGTCAACCACGAATATACGAACGAGGAGCTGATGTTCCCCGGCCTCGGCCGGCAGGAGGGCAAGGCGGGCTTCGCCGGCATGAACCGCGACCTCGCCGAGATCGAGATGGCGGCCCATGGCGGCTCGGTGATCGAGGTGAAGCGCGAGGACGGGCGCTGGCGCGTGGTGCCGAACTCGCCCTACGCCCGCCGCATCACCGCGACGACCCCGATGCGTCTCTCCGGCCCCGCCGCCGGCTCGGCCCGCCTGCGCACCGGCGCCGACCCGGACGGGCGGACCGTCCTCGGCATGCTCAACAACTGCGCCGGCGGCGTCACGCCCTGGGGCACGTGGCTGACCTGCGAGGAGAACGTCAACTACTACTTCCAGGGCCGGCTGCCCGAGGGCTCGCCGGAGGCGAGGAACCACAAGCGCCTCGGCCTGCCGGGCAACCTCTACGGCTGGAGCCGCTTCCACCCGCGCTTCGACCTCGCCCAGGAGCCCAACGAGCCGAACCGCTTCGGCTGGGTGGTCGAGATCGACCCCTTCGACCCGAGGGGCGTGCCGGTGAAGCGCACCGCCATGGGCCGCTTCAAGCACGAGGGCGCCGCCGGCGCGCTCGCCAAGGATGGCCGCTACGTCGTGTTCCAGGGCGACGACGAGCGCTTCGACTACGTCTATCGTTTCGTCACCGACGCGGCGGTGAACATGACGGACAAGGCCGCCAACCGCGACATCCTCGATTCCGGCACGCTCTCGGTCGCCCGCTTCGACGCGGACGGGCGCGGCACCTGGCTGCCGGTGGTGTTCGGGCAGGGCCCGCTGACGCCGGAGAACGGCTTTCGTGACCAGGCCGACGTGCTGATCGAGACCCGCCGGGCCGCCGACCTCCTCGGCGCCACCAAGATGGACCGGCCGGAGGACGTCGAGGCCAACCCGAAGACCGGCAAGGTCTACGTGATGCTGACCAACAACACCCGCCGCAAGGCCGACCAGGTCGACGCGGCGAACCCGCGGCCGGACAACCGCTTCGGCCACATCGTCGAACTCTCCCCGGAGGGCGGCGACTTCGCGGCCGACCGATTCGCCTGGGAGGTGCTGGTCCGCTGCGGCGACCCGTCGATCGCGGCGGTCGGCGCCACCTTCTCGTCGGCGACGACGAAGGACGGCTGGTTCGGCATGCCGGACAATTGCGCGGTCGACGGGCAGGGCCGCCTCTGGGTCTCGACCGACGGCAACTCGCCAGGCAAGACCGGCCGCGCCGACGGCATCTGGGCGGTGGAGACGGACGGCGCCCGCCGCGGCACCGCCAAGCACTTCTTCCAGGTGCCGCTGGGGGCCGAGATGTGCGGCCCCTACTTCACCCCCGACGACACCACCTTCTTCGTCGCCGTGCAGCATCCCGGCGAGGCCGACGAGGAGGATCCCAACGCCACCCCGGCGACCTTCGAGCGGCCGGCGACCCGCTGGCCCGACTTCGACCCCGCCTTGCCGCCGCGCCCGGCGGTGGTGGCGATCACGAAACGGGGCGGGGGGAAGGTGGGGACGTAGGGCCGGTCCCCGCGCCGGAACGCTCTCCCGCCCTCTCTTTCCCCGGGCAGCCCTGCCACGCGCGGTGGGCAGGGCGCCCGCCATTCCCGCTTCCCACACCGCCCCGGGCAGCCTGGCCCGGGACAGGCCATCATCCGGCCAAAATGGCCGAGCTAGTCCTTACAGGTGACGAGTACCCGTCGCCCCGGACGCGAAACCACCATGTCGCTCTCCCGCCGTACCCTCCTCGCCGCCTCCCTGGCGACGCTTCCCGCCCTGGCCGCGAACCGGGTCCTGGCGCAGGCCGAGGGCCAGTGGCGCGCGGTGACCGGCGACAACGGCCAGCCGATCCCCAACACCCGCCTGCCGGGCGAGCTCGCCTCCGAGATCGGCCGGCTGCGCGGCGTGACCTGGATCGGGCCGCGGGAGGCCTCGGTCACCCTGTACGAGTTCTTCGACTATAACTGCCCGTGGTGCCGGGCGGCGGCG
>NZ_LABZ01000408.1 GCF_001043955.1 Methylobacterium tarhaniae
CCGCCCGGCGCCAGCAGCCGCGGCACCTGGGCCAGGATGGTGCGGTAGGCGTCGAGCCCGTCGGCACCGCCGTCGAGGGCGAGGCGGGGATCGTGGTCGCGCACCTCCCCGGACAGGCCGGCGATGACCTCGCTCGCGATGTAGGGCGGGTTCGCGACGACGACGTCGAACGGCCCGGACAAGGCCGAAGCCCAGTCGCCGACCGCGAAGGCGGCCCGGTCGGCCACGCCGTTGCGGGCGGCGTTCGCCCGGGCCGTGACGCACGCCCCCGGCGACCGGTCGATGCCGAGGCCGACGGCCTGCGGCCATTCGGTGAGCAGGGCCACCAGGATGCAGCCCGAGCCGGTGCCGAGATCGGCGAGGCGGTGCGGTGCGTCGGGCCCCAGGCCGAGGCCGAGGGCCGCCTCGACCAGGGTCTCGGTATCGGGGCGCGGCACCAGGGTGTCGGAGGAGAGCCCGAAGGGCAGCCCCCAGAACTCCCAGGCGCCGATGATCCGGGCCACCGGCTCGCCGGC
>NZ_LABZ01000409.1 GCF_001043955.1 Methylobacterium tarhaniae
GTGACGCGCGCGAGCCCCCCGGAACCTCGGCCGTCACCGCCCGTTGACCGAGCGGCCGCCCCCGACGCCGGACGGGAGGTGTGCGCCGCAGGAGCGTTCCGACGATGAAAGCCGTCAACCGCCACGCCCGCCATCTCTCCCTCGCCCGCGCCGAGCAGGCGGCCGGACAGGCCTTCGGCTTCGCCGAGGACGGTGTCGCCGCGGTCGCGATCGGGTATGGGCGGGTGGCCGGGCATCTGGCGATGACCGCCACCGGCGCGGCCGTCGCGGTGGCCTTCGCGGCGACCCTCGCCTGGGCCTTCTAAGATTCCTTAACGCTCCGACGCGTCCGCGCACGGCCATCCCCGTCGATCGCCGATCCGGCCATTGCCGACGGCGAGGGCTGCCTTAGCTCCCGCCCGGCAAGGCGGTCGCCGCAATGCGGAACCGACCGGCGGAACCTGCCTACCTCGACCGAATTTCCTGAGCGGCGCCCCACGCCGTTCGCACACTCTTGCTTTCGAAGGATGGTGGCCCGATGCGGCGCGCCCACAGCATGCCATTCGGTGCGGAGATCGGACCGGAGGGGGTGCGCTTCGCCCTCTGGGCGCCGACCGCGAAGAGCGTCGCCCTGGTGCTCGATGGCAAGGAGCACCCGCTGGAGGACCAGGGCGAGGGCTGGCGCCGCCTGACGGTGCCGGGCCTGCGGGCCGGGACCCGCTACGGCTACAGGATCGACGGCGATCTCGTGGTGCCCGATCCGGCCTCGCGCTTCCAGCCGGAGGACGTGTCGGGGCTCTCCGCGGTGGTCGATCCCGCCGCCTTCCCGTGGACGGACGGGTCTTGGGCCGGGCGCCCCTTCGAGGAGGCGGTGATCTACGAGTGCCATGTCGGCACCGCGACGCCCGAAGGCACCTACGCGGCTCTCGGCGACAAGCTCGAAGCCTTGCGCGATCTCGGCGTCACGGCGGTCGAGCTCCTGCCGCTCGCCGACTTCAAGGGCACCCGCAACTGGGGCTATGACGGCGTGCTGCCCTACGCGCCGGATTCGGCCTACGGCACCCCGGACGACCTGCGCCGCCTCGTCGA
>NZ_LABZ01000041.1 GCF_001043955.1 Methylobacterium tarhaniae
CGCCACGACGACGAGTGGTGGATGAACCACCGCAACACCTACGGAAAGCTGACCTACACCAAGGACATGGAACAGGCCGAGGTCGCGGATCCGCGTGCGATCGTGCCGCTGATGGACGACGGCCGGCGGGTCGGCATCGCGGCGCCCGAGGCGACCTCGTTTGCCGGCCCCGCCTCCTCGGTCGGCGCCGCCGGAGCGGTGATCCAGGGCGGGCGGATTCTGATCCCGCCGCTGATCAACGGGGCACGGGCCGGGGCGGTTTTGATCGGTGGCGTGCTGGTCAAGATCTTCACCGGGGCGCGTACGTCGCGAAGGCCGGATGAATGTCCCTGCGTCGTTGCTCCCTACCGGCAAATGTCGAAGGTTTGTTCGAAAGCTTGTATTGATGGAGAAGCGCATCACATCTTGCCCGATCAAGTCAAGCGCTATGGAAGTCGTAATGAGGGGATTATTGGCATAAAAAGAATCAATGGATTTGCGGGATATTGGGATGGCATGTCGATTTGCGTTAGGGGGCAAAAGGAGAATATAGGTTCAGAACACTGGGTAGCTCATCAGGTTGATCGAGAAATCGAAGAACTTGGCGATGATCATCCTGACACCCCATCATATCCCAAAGGAACCTCACCCATAAGAGAGATACGTCGGGTCAGCGAAAAACAAATGATCATTGCGCGCCGCAAGTGCGCATCACAAATAAAAGCAGGATTCGATCAAGAACTTAAAAGTGTAAATCCAAATATGCTCGGGCGTACATATGGAGATTCTCGATTTCCTCCATCCTCATACACAATTCCTGCTCTCGCTAATCAATCCTCTACTATACACTAAATGGAGCAAAATAATGAAAAATTACAAAATTCCTCGGACTTGCGCCATCACAGGTGATGTTTTTTATGCGTCCGGCATTCCAGAAGATAATGAAATTGACGATTCGTTTACCCGCATATATCAGTATAGCAAAGGTTTGTGGGATCATGCCGATGTTCCTATTTCTACTCAGCATATAGCCTTATATCATCGCCCTGAAGGGGGGCGAATTGCAGTCTACGTATCGTCTAATGGAACAATTTTCTCTCCCGAGCCTTCATTTAAGAGCGCGCCGATCATTGATGGCAGTTTGAAACTCAAGAAGAAGACCGGTCGTATCGCTGCCATTCGGCAAGCAGGGAGTGTGCTCTTGGCTTGCGGTGATAATGGGCAAAATTACCGTCGGTTAGAAGATGGTCGGTGGACTCCGCTCGATCTCTCGCTGTTCAATGACTACGTGGATCCAAATTGGGCCTTCGCCATCAAAGGAAAGGGAGCGACTTTCGCCGAGCTGGATGCCTACTGGGAGGCCCACCCCGACGAGAAAGCTGAGAGTGATCGTCGCCTCGCTCTCTTCACCGGCGGTCTGATGCTCATGAGCATCGACGGCAGCAGCGTGAACGACGTCTACATGTGCGGCCAGGACGGTGCCGTGTACCACTGGGACGGAACACGCTCCCAAAAAGTTCCCGTGCCGACGGCAGTCTTCCTCAACGACATCCTGGTGGACGATGCCGACACGGTCTGGATCTGTGGGCGCGAGGGAACCTTGCTGCGCGGCAATGCCCGCCAGGGCTTCACGCTCGTCCCCTGCGAGGGCCGACCGGATTTCAACAGCGTGACCCGCTTCAGGGACAAGATCTACCTGTCGAGCTATGCCGGTCCGCGCGGCGTCTTTGTCTGCGACGGCCGTATCCGGCAGCTCACGACCGGCCCGACCGCCGTGTTCAAGGACATCAACACGGTGGACGGCGTCGCGGAGGCGCTGTGGGCCTTCGGCCTGACCAGTGTCGCCCGCTTCGACGGTACGGCGTGGGAGCGGATCAAGCTACCGAAATGGTCTGGCTGAGATGACGATGACCCCTGCCCTGATGGACGAAGCGGTCCGGCGCATCAACTGC
>NZ_LABZ01000410.1 GCF_001043955.1 Methylobacterium tarhaniae
GCCGAGCCGGCCTGGCTCGGCCCGGCGCTGCCGCCGCTGCTGAGCGGAGGCCGCCCGGCCGAGATGGCGGCGCCGGAGGCAGCCAAGCCGCCGGAGGCCGCCAAGCCGCCGGAGGCCGCCAAGCCGCCGGAGGCCGCCAAGCCTGCGGAGGCCGCCAAGCCGCCTGAGCCGCGCAAGCCGAACTCCCTCGTCCTCGAGACGCCCCTGCGCTCCGGCCAGTCGGTGTATCACCCCGAGGGCGATGTGACGGTGATGGGCTCGGTCGCCTCCGGCGCCGAGATCCTGGCCGGCGGCTCGATCCACGTCTACGGGGCGCTGCGCGGCCGCGCCATCGCAGGGGCGGGCGGCAATCCCCGGGCCCGCATCTGCTGCCGCAAGTTCGAGCCCGAGCTGATCGGCATCGACGGCCTGTTCCGCACCGCCGACACCACCGACCCGAAGCTGCGCAAGAAGGCGGTCCAGGTCTGGCTCGAGGGCGAAACCCTCCGCATGGCCGCCCTCGACTGAACGAAGCCGCGAGACGACCGGACGGCTCCCGCGGGCGACATCCGCCCCGGCCCGCCCGGTGAGACACCGACAACCCCGTGAGCGCGCGACCCGGACCTCGCTCCGGCCGCCGCATCATCCCGATTGCTCGGGGGAGCATTTTCCATGGCCAAGATCATAGTGGTGACGTCCGGCAAGGGCGGGGTGGGCAAGACCACCACGACGGCGGCGCTCGGTGCCGCCCTCGCCCAGGCCGGGCAGAATGTCTGCGTGGTCGACTTCGAT
>NZ_LABZ01000411.1 GCF_001043955.1 Methylobacterium tarhaniae
GGACGGGGCAGGCCCGGGCGGGGTGGCGGGGGCCTGCATCGGCATCGTTCGGGGTCCTTACTCGCCGGCTTCGACGTAGAGCCTCCCGCCCTCGCCCAAGAATTCCGCCGATTTTTGGGCCATGCCGGCCACCCGCTCCGCTTCGCTCAAGGGTGTGGCTTCCGCGACCACCCGGCCGGCGGCCTCCATGGCGAGCACGTCGGCGCGCAGGTCCTGGGTGATCTTCATCGAGCAGAATTTCGGCCCGCACATCGAGCAGAAATGCGCGACCTTGTGGGCATCCTTCGGCAGGGTCTCGTCGTGGTAGGCCCGCGCCGTGTCCGGATCGAGGGAGAGGTTGAACTGGTCCTCCCAGCGGAAGTCGAACCGGGCCCGCGACAGGGCGTCGTCGCGCAGTTGCGCGGCCGGGTGGCCCTTGGCGAGGTCGGCGGCATGCGCCGCGATCTTGTAGGTGATGACGCCGGTCTTGACGTCGTCGCGGTTGGGCAGGCCGAGATGCTCCTT
>NZ_LABZ01000412.1 GCF_001043955.1 Methylobacterium tarhaniae
CCGCGGCGGAGGTCTCGCCGGCCGAGCTCAAGGCTGCGGCGAAGACGGGCGACTACACCGTCTGGCAGAGCCTGTACGACAAGACCGCCCTGGACATCATCGATCGTCGCACCGACGACCGCGAAGCGAGCTCCATCCGCTTCAGTGTCGTCGTGCTCGGCTTGCCGAGCCGAGCCGCCGCCTTGCAGCGCACCCTGGCCTCCCTGGCGGCTCAGCCCTACGACAATGTCGAGATCATTCTCGCCGACTCCGCCCCCGCGAGTTTCGCGCGGCTCCCGGCCGTGGTGCGCGCGAATGCGGGCAATCTCGGGGGACTGCTTGCAAAAGCTCGGGGCGAGTATGCGACCTTCGTCACGGCCGGTGACATCCTTGCACCCCACGCACTGCGAACGGCCGCCGCCTTCATCTGCGCGCATCCTGAGACGGGCCTCGTCTATTCCGACGAGGACCAGATCGATGCAGACGGCATCCGGACCGACCCGTACTTCAAGGGCGGGTGGGACCCGGACCTTGCCGGCGCCCAGGATTATTTCTGCCGCGCGGCCTTCGTGCGCGTCGCCGAAGCCCTCGACTGCGCGGGCAGCGAGCCTGCCGATCACTTCGGCCTCTACCGCACGCTGCTGCGGCACCGGACCGTCTACGGCCGGCCCGTCCTGCGCTGCCCCTTCGTCCTTTACCACCGGACAGCCGGAGCGACGGCGCACGACGACGACGAGGATCTGACGGCACGCGTCGTCGGCGATCTCCTCGCGACGGACAGCGCTGCGGATTGCCCATCCGTTTCACCGATGGGTCATGCCATGCGGCGCATCGTCTTTCCTGCTCCCCGCACGCCGCCGCTCGTGTCGGTCGTGATACCGACCCGGGACGGCGCCACCCTTCTGCGATCCTGCGTCAAGGGTTTGCTGCACCGGACACGTTATCCCGCGATCGAGGTCGTGATCGTCGACAACGGCAGCGTCGAGCTGGAAACCTTCGCTCTCTTCGACGAGCTGCGCCAGTTTGCGCAGGTGAAGATTGTTTCATTTCCGGGTGAGTTCAATTATTCGGCCATCAACAACTTCGGCGTGAAGCAATCATCCGGGTCGATGATCGTGCTGATGAACAACGACATCGAGATCAGCAGTGGCGACTGGCTCGATGCCATGGTTGCCCACGGGGTTCGGCCGGATGTCGGCGCGGTGGGTGCCAAGCTTCTCTATGCAGACGGCACCATCCAGCACGCGGGGG
>NZ_LABZ01000413.1 GCF_001043955.1 Methylobacterium tarhaniae
CGCCAGGGAGGCGGTGCCGTCCTCGGGGAGAAGGTAGAGGCGCCCGGCCTCGACCGCGACGCCGTCCTCGACCGGCGCCTGCGGCAGGGCGACGGCCCGCGCCAGCACCGTGCGCCAGCGCGCCTCGCCGACCACCTCGCGCTGGTGCAGCGCCACCACGACGGCGACGCCCGGCATCTCCGGGGCGTGGGCCAGGAAGCGCTCCAGGGAATCGATCGCCGCCCCCGACGCGCCGACGCCGACCACCACCGGCCGCTCAGGCGGTCGTCCGCCCGCGGTCTCGGTGCCCGGTTCCGCACGGGTCTTCCTCGCCAAGGGTCGTCGCCTCCGATGCCCGGTGATGTGCGGGAGTCATCGTCCCCGCTTCGACCATACGCGCCCGGCGAAGCGCTGTCAGGCTGAGCGGCGGCGATCCCCCCGGCTTTCGCCGGAAAACGTCGCGCCCCTCGCCCGTCTGGTCCGACGTCTTCATCAGCGCGCGCCGGATGACGCGGGCGTGACCGTCATCCTCGCGCGCCCGCTCCTGATGCGTTTCGGCGGCGAGGGCGTTGCCGCGCCGCCGGGCCGATGCGGTCCGCGAGGTTGCCGCCGGGCAATCCGGCGGCAGTCCCGCCAGGAGCGCCCGCAGCGGGGCCACCGC
>NZ_LABZ01000414.1 GCF_001043955.1 Methylobacterium tarhaniae
CTCGGGTGGGACGCGACCTTGACGGTCCTGACCAACACCCGGGCCCTCTCCGCCGAAGGTCTGGCCTTGTTGCGGACCCTGCCGATCGACTTCCGCATCATGGAGTGGACGGAGGCGCGCGAGGACGAGAGCCTGAAGGCCGCGGATGTCGCCTTCATCCCCGTGGGCGGGCAGGATTTCAGCCGCGCCAAGTCGCTCAACCGCTGCCTGACCGCCTTGCTGCGCGGCTGCCAGGTCCTGTCGCGAGGCTACCCGCTGTATCGCAGCGTCGGCGAATTCGTCTACCGATCGGCCGACGATCTCGTCGCCGATCTCGAACGGGGCGAAGCCAAGCTCGAAGGAGCGAAGCTCCCGCGCCTGTACGAACTGCTCGATGCTCATGCAAGCCTCGCCGAGGCGGCTGCGACGCTCACCAGCGCTGCCACGTCGTCCCCCAGGCGCGGGACGGCGAAGACCTGCACCGATCGAGCCGGGCCGTCATTCTGTGTCGTCTACGGCAGGAGGACCGACCCGTCCATCCACAAGCTGGTGGGGCGCTTCGGCGGACTCTCGGTCCGCAGCCCCTTCCACGACAAGACACTGAACTGTCACCTTCGGTTCGACTGCATCGATGGCGAGCTCCGTTGCCGGATCGAGAAGTCGCGGATGAAATTTCTGAACCCTGACATTGCCGCGGCAGCGATCGATGTCGGCCGAATCCTGGATTTCGACTTCTACGAGCTGCCATTGAGCCGCATCACCGGATGGAACGCTCCATTCCCGCTGGTCGTCGGAAGTGACCGATTCGGCT
>NZ_LABZ01000415.1 GCF_001043955.1 Methylobacterium tarhaniae
CCGGCAGGTCCATCGGAACGGACGCTGACAGGTCTGTGGCGCCGTCGAGCGAGAGCTGCAGGGCGGGCAATCCGACGTGTTCGGACAGCCGAACGAACGACACCAGCGCCGCCGAGGGAATTTCGAAGAGGGCATCGCTCTCGGCGAAGACGTCGCCATCCGGTCCGGGTCGGGGGCGGACGACGCCGAGACGGGTATGTCCGATCTGAACCGCCAAGGCCGGCCCGGCGTCATCACCGACCCTGCCTGTAGCCGTCAGTCGGCAGACCAGGCAATCCTCACCAGCTTCGACGGAGAGCCATTCGGGAACCGGCGGATCATGGGGGATGTCCAGCATCGTCCCGGATCCGCGCAGGCCAGCGTCATCGCTCTCAGTCATAGATACCACGACAGATCCGTGCGGGGGGGGAACGCCGGCAGGCAGGCGGTGCTGGTCAAAGCGAGATTGGGATTGAAGAACGGGTCGTCCACGATGGCGGATCGCCAGCGCTGCATCATCCTCATCTTGTCATCGGCGAACCGCTTCTGCTTTTCCGGATTGTCTTCGTGACCCCGCGAGGCCGATTCCAGGTGGTAGAGCGAGGCTTGCGGCGTCCAGATGATGCGGAAGCCGGCGGCCCGGATGCGCAAGCAGAGGTCGATGTCGTTGAA
>NZ_LABZ01000416.1 GCF_001043955.1 Methylobacterium tarhaniae
GGCCAGCAGGTTGGTCTGGCTCGAGATCGCCTCGATCGTGCCGGCCATCTCCTGGATCTGGAGCGCCGCGCCCTCGAAGCCGGTCAGGCGCTGCTCGATCTGCCCGGTATGGGTCTCGATCGCCGTCATGGTGCGGCTCGCCTCGCGCATATCCGTCGCGCAGGCGGCGATTCCGCCGCTCGCCTGTTCGGCGACGTCGGCGCTGGCCTGCGAGCGGCCGGCGAGTTCCCGGGTCGAGGCCGCGACTTCCTCCACCGCCGCCGCCATGGCGCGGGTCTGCCCGGCGATCTCGCTGGCGTCATGCGTCATCCAGCCGAGGACCGTGGCGGCTTCCGAGGCTTCCGCGCCGAGGCGGGCGGTGCTGGCGAGATCGACCGCGGCGGTGCCGCGCATCTGGCCGAGGAGGCGCCCGAGGGCGGTCGCGAGCCGCCCGTTCCCCAGGTCCGACCCTGGGGCGCCGGCTTGCTCGACCAGGCCGGCGAGCCGGTCCTCGACCATCTCGGGCGTCTCGACGGGAGCAGGCGCAGCGGTGGAGCGGGAGCGGAACATGGTGAGGACTCGCGGGACAGTCGCATCATTTCCTGCGAGTCCCGTATCCGTTCCGTTAATGCCACCCCGCGACCTTGGGTCTATCGCGTAATATGACCTTTGGTCAGTCGATGCACGACGAGCGCGGGCGCCTCGTACCACCATCCGGCTATTTCTGTTGTCCTCGACCCTCCGTGATTGCGTCGATGGTGCGGGACCAGCACTGCCGACACAAGTGAGGCGGGCCGCGCCCCCCCCGGAGCGCGGCCCGCCTCGAACTCCACCCTGTGCCTCCGGCGGGGCGGGCCGGCCCGCCCCCCCCCCGCAGCGTCCTCTCCCCCGCTCGCCGCCCCTGTGGGGGGGCCCCCACGCAGCCCCCCTCGCGCCGGCCCCGACTGGGGGGGGCAGCACCACCCCCCCCCGCCGCCGGCACCGGGCCGGCTCGCGGGGCCCGCGCCCCCGCGGCGGCTGTGCCGCCGCCGCGCCGCCCCGGC
>NZ_LABZ01000417.1 GCF_001043955.1 Methylobacterium tarhaniae
TCCGGTCAGCGGCTCGCCACCTGCCGGGTCCAGGCCACGGTCGATTTCTCGGCCTTCAGCCCCGATCGCGGCGTGCGCTCGCAGGGCACGGTCGACCTGGAGCTCGCGGTCAGCTTCGCGGGCGGGCGCCCGGTGATCGTCTCCGAGACCAGCCGGGTGGTGCGCCGCGAGGCGGTGGCGAGCCGCTGACCGGAGCCGTCGCCCTGTGACAGGGCGCCGATCAGGACCTAGATGAGGGGGATGAGCGCCCGCCGGAAGGTGGGCGGCTCTCGGGCAGACCCCGCGGCCGGGGGTGATGGGACACGATGCGGACATGACCTCGCGTGAGCAGTTGCAGGCGCTGATCCGGGCCGAGATCGACCGGCAGCGCCCCGTCGCGGTGGCCCGTCGCACCCTCGAACTCCTGGTGGAATCCGCGACCCGCCGTCTCGACGCGCCGCCGGGCTACCAGATCGTCGACCGGGACGGGCGCCCGCGCACCCGCGCGATCGCGGGCGCCCGTCCCGGTCG
>NZ_LABZ01000418.1 GCF_001043955.1 Methylobacterium tarhaniae
CGGCGGCCTCCCGGTACGCCCGGTCGATCCGGTCGAGCGTCGTCTGCGCCTTGGAGTCGGCACCATCCGTCGCCAGCGTGGACAGGGCGGTCCAGGCCTGCCGGCAGAGATCGGCCAGGGCACCCTGAGGCTCGTCCGCAGGCTCGTCTGCTGCGGGCAGCGTGCATTCGGCGTCACCACCGACAAGCCGGCCCGTCAGGAGAAGATCGCCGCAGATCCTGTCGAGCACGCTACGGGGATCTCGCAGGGCCTCGTGGTGCATCACGATCACCCTCGGCACGCCGCGCGTCTCGCGTTCCGCGTCGAGAACGTAGCGCAGCCAGAGCATCAGCCCTTCCTCGACGGACACGCCGTCATAGGCCGCAAGGCAGGCCGCGACCTCGTGCGGCCGCCGGACGACCAGGATGCAGGCGATGCGACAGCGCAGGGTCGAGAGCGCCTCCATCCAGACCGGCAGGAGAAGGCCGACTCCCGGCTCCTCGACGAGCAGCCGATGGTCGTCGAGGAGCGGTTCGACGAGGCGCCGGATTTCGGCAGCGAAGGCGATGCGCGTCAGCGGCGTCGCCTGTTCCTCTCTGGTCGGCAATGGGTCGTCCCGGCTCGTCCCCAGTCCCGATAGGATTCTGTCGTGAAGCCGCAGGAGCGTGGCGCCGCGATCACCCTCGTCGGTCCCATCTCCGGGGGACGCGAAAGGCCTGCCTTCATCCAGGTTGCGGAGCGACGCGGACAGAGCTGAGGCGGCGCCGTGAGGTACGCTGACCAGCAGGACGGCAGCGCGTTCACCCGCGCCGGACCGCCGGGGCGCCGGGGCGTAGATGGCTGGCGAAAGATGAGTGGTCAAACGACGGCGAGCCTTTGCTGGATCCGGTCAGTGCCAGTAGAAATCGCGGCTCTCATGAACCCTCGTCGGATCGCGAGAAGCGTACGAAGCGCGTTGCAGGTGACTTTCCCGCTTCCGCATCAGGATCTCCGTCTCGGTACGAAGCCGCACGAGCTGCTCTCGTGATGGATCGGGGAGGGAATGGGCATCCGATGTTACGATAGCCTGCAGCGTCGACCTCGAGACGTCGTTGCAGGCCACCGGCCACGCTACGGCGTCACGATATCGGGCGATCGAGCCGGTCGCGGGCGCTGGACTCCGCTGCGCCGAATGGTGCCGGTTCGACGCAAGAACGCGCGTCGCGACGGAGAACGGCTGCATCTCATGACATCTCTGCAAGGTCGAGGCGAGGGGCTTCCACAATCGGAGGTCGTAGGAGATACCGTGATCCAGCCCCATCGCATCGCGATCGGGCCGGATCAAGGACCACAGAAGACGCACCGTCGCAAGTCGGTCGACCAAGAGTGCGCGCAGGCTCTTGCAATGTAGGCGCCGGGAGGCAAAACACGCGATTGCGGAGTCGGATGATTCGAAGCCGCGCGCGCCGGACGGGCGACGCCGTCGCTCGTGATTCAGTGCGAACAGGAAGGGGTACGATGGCTGAAACGAACGCGCCAGCCCGCGTGGCGACTACGGTCAACATCGGCCCGGTCGCCCTCGCCAACGACCTACCGTTGGTCATCATCGCCGGCCCATGTCAAATGGAGTCGCGTGACCATGCCTTCGAATGCGCCTCCGCGCTGAAGGAGATGGCCGCTGCAGCCGGCATCGGCCTCATTTACAAGACCTCCTTCGACAAGGCGAACCGCACGTCCCTCGGTGGCGAGCGGGGCATCGGCCTCAGCAAGGCGATCGACGTTTTCGGGGAACTGCGCGAGGTCCTGGGATTACCGCTCCTGACGGATGTCCACACCGAGGCGCAATGCGAGCCGGTCGCCCGGGTCGTCGATGTCCTGCAGATCCCTGCCTTCCTGTGCCGGCAGCCAGGAGAAGGTCGGTCTGCCGGCACAGGAAGGCAGGGATCTGCAGGACATCGACGACCCGGGCGACCGGCTCGCATTGCGCCTCGGTGTGGACATCCGTCAGGAGCGGTAATCCCAGGACCTCGCGCAGTTCCCCGAAAACGTCGATCGCCTTGCTGAGGCCGATGCCCCGCTCGCCACCGAGGGACGTGCGGTTCGCCTTGTCGAAGGAGGTCTTGTAAATGAG
>NZ_LABZ01000419.1 GCF_001043955.1 Methylobacterium tarhaniae
GGTGTCGTGGCACCACGAACCTGGGACGTTCCGGCCGGTGGCGCGGGTGCGGGCTGGGGTGGTGCACCACGTGGTGACGGACCATCTCGGGACGCCGCGTGAGCTGTACGATGGGCAGGGGCGACGGGTCTGGTCGCGGTCGCACCGTCTGTGGGGCGGGACGCGGGGCCTATGGCGTGGCGAGGCGGCGAATGACGGGGCTTTGTCGCTGGCGGGGGTGCGGGCGGCGCGGGGTGAGGCGGATGCGGACGAGGTCGATCTGTGCCCGATCGGGTTCCCGGGGCAGTGGGCGGACAATGAGAATGGGCTGAGCTACAACCGGTTCCGGTACTACGATGCGGAGGCGGGGCAGTATGTTAGTCCGGATCCGATCGGGTTAGAGGGAGGGGCGCGGCCACAAGGATACGTTCAGCAGGCCACAACAGAAGTGGATCCGTTAGGTCTTGCGGGCTGCGATTCGAATGCTCCAGACATAAAGGAGGCACCAAACCTCACTGACCGCGGCACCCTGACCAATCTAAGGCCTGGTGACCCAATCATGCGGCAGCGGCCAGTCAGGACTCTTGTCCAAGACATCTCGGGCAGATACTGGCTGGAAAGCGCCGGAGGGAACAGGATTACTCCTTCTGGAAGCTACGACTTTGTAACCCTTCCCGACGGGCGAGTAATTGTATCCAGGCCAAATATAAATCCAGAATTTTCTACACATCTTGGATTGAGTAGCGGCGGGGAAGTTTCTTATGCTGGATCTATTAGATTTGGAAACAATATGGGCCCAAATCGCGGAAAAATCACTAGCTGGTCAAATAGTTCTGGCCACTACCAACCGCCTGCGCTGCTAAATGGCAACGCAAATTTACCGACCGATTCATTTTCTCCTCATCAGGCAATCAGATGAATAGCGACATAATCACAAAGATTAATAACCTTCGAAAAATGAAGTCGGCCGATGCCGCAGATTGGTTAATCGATAATTATCCTATACAAAATCAAAATTGGGGAGAAGCTATTGCAATTATCCCTCATCTATCTTGGCAAAGAGCTGACCAAATCAAACTATCTGATTATTATTTGCAAAAAATACCTTACGCAAGTGCAAAGCCGTATGAAGCATTTGCAAAAATTATGAAAATTTCTACCCTTGTCAGTATATTAGAGAAATACATACCTTGCGACGTTTCCGGGAAAAATTTACTCGCTTACTATTCAATAGGCGCTCTAAGAGATATGGCCAAGACAAAGGTCGATTTTGATGCGATTAGTAGACTATTGGATAAATTAGATTCTTGTTAGACATCATATAAAATCACAACAATGTAATCATGCGCTCACGACGCCCGCGGCCTGCTGGTGCGGGCGGAGAACGGCGACGGGGTGGTGACGGTCGCGCGCGACGCCCTCGGGCGGATCGTCAGCGAGAGCCGCGACGGCCGCACGGTGGAGAGCCGCTACGACGCGCGCGGGCGGCGGGTGGAGCGGCGCATCGGCGGGGGTCTGGCAGCCTACGCCTACGACCCGCTCGGGGCGCTCGCCGCACTGACCCTCGCCGACCCGGCCGGGC
>NZ_LABZ01000042.1 GCF_001043955.1 Methylobacterium tarhaniae
GGTGGGGGCGGGCCATGATGCGCGGTCCTGCGTCGTCCGCTGCCGTGCTTGTCTCAGCAGGCAGAGCGGGTTGAGGGAACGAATGATGTCTGAAGGGGCTAAAGCGCGACCGCGGCGTGGCACTCGCTCGGCGTCAGCCCTGAGCAACGGATCGCCCGCAACGTGTAGTCCGTGCGGACCGTCGCAAGTTTACGCACGGAGGTGTGGTGTGCGGCGTACAGGGTGGAGGACAGGAATGGGCTGGACATGACGAAGGGGTCTCGCGGAGGCTCCGGCAGAGCCGAGGATATGTATTCCCGTTGACCCCCCTTGGATTTTACCGCCGGACGCAGATTCCTGCCGCGGCCGGCGGTCGCACCCTATCTGGGCGGGTGCTGTCAGACCGCGTCGGTGGGGTGGCGAAAGGCAGCCGTCGTGCGCCCGCTGGGCCGGCCGACCGCATAGACCTGTAGCCTGTGCTGGCCGCGTAGTTCGTCGATCACCCCCTTCAGTGCGCCGTCACGCTGGTCGGCATCGAAGCCGAACACCACGAGACGCGGCTCGGTGTCGACCCGGAGCAGGCGCACGCCGCGGGCGACCTCGTCCACGAGTGGATCGAGGGTCGGCACGGCGGCGAGGCCGCGGGCGGCACGCACCGCCCGGCGCAGGGCATCGAGGCG
Organism: Methylobacterium tarhaniae; assembly: GCF_001043955.1. GTDB lineage: Bacteria > Pseudomonadota > Alphaproteobacteria > Rhizobiales > Beijerinckiaceae > Methylobacterium > Methylobacterium tarhaniae. The sequence continues at coordinate 660 of NZ_LABZ01000042.1, forward strand.
GACGAGATCGCGGCACAGAGCCGGGTAGCTCTCTACCAGCCGGTCCGCCTGCTCAGTCAGTGTCGCGCGGTAGCGGGCGACCTGTGTAACGATCGCCGGGGTGGTCTTCGAACGAAGGCTCGGGTTCGCAGCGAGCTTGGCCTCGTGGAACACCAGCCACGCCTCGTTGGCTGCGCCCCGCTCCTCCAGGCTCGCGGCGTCGAGCCGATCCTGGCGGGTCTGAGCCGGAGTTGGAGTTGCCGAGGCTTCAGTGTCCGGCGCCAGGAGCATGGTGTCTGCTTCCGCGTCCTCCCGTTCGGTGGGCGCAGCCTCCATCTGTGCGCCGGTGAGCGCGATCTCGACATCGACGACGTTCGGGCTAACCTGCACAAGCGCGTGCACGCCCGCCTTCTCCAGGCCGGAGAGTGCGGCAGCGGCCCGCTTCATCTCGGCCAGCGTGCCGGGCCCCTCGTAGCGCGTCCACACCGCCGTGCCTGGGTCGAGCGCGAAGCCCCCGTCCTGGCCGAGCCGGGTCAGCGCTTGACGCTGGCGCACGAGGTACTTCACGTGCGTCTCAGCCGAGACGCCCGCGCCCGCCGGGGTAATCCGGAACAGCGACGCGCCGCGATAGTAGACGTTGAGCGAGCGGTCGCGCACCGCCAGCAGCAGGTCCGGGTCGGCGAGGACGTCGGCCCACCAGCCGCCATGCGGCGCAGTCGCGAGGGCTTCGAGCGCCGCGAGGAACGGCTCGCCCAGGGCTCGATAGGGTGTTGTCTCGCTCATGCCGTCGTGTCCCACCACTGTCCGTCCTCCTTGATGTCGACGCTGGCACCGAACAGCGCTGGGAAGCGCTGCGGCTCGAAGGTGTGAATCGGCACGAGCCGCCGGGGTGCGATCGCCGCCACCAGACGCTTGAGGTCTGGGATGCTGGCATGACCCGAGGTGTGGGCGTGGGTCAGCGGGATGTCGCGGGCGGCAAGGTCGGCGGCGAGCGCCTGCCCCCGGGGCTGCTGGAGGTAGCCGTCCCACTGTGACCAGATCGCCTCGGCGCCCGCGAGGCAGCCGGCCCGGTCGAGGTCTGGCAGCAGAGAGTGCCGGAACAGCAGGGCCGCCTGGGGCGCGAGCGCCGCGAAGTGCTCCGCGTAGATGCGCTGGTGGCTGTGCCGCGCGAGTAGGTCGAAGCGGCCGGTGCGCTTGATGCGCACGCGCTGGTGGTGCGGGACGAAGACCGCCACGCCCGGCCAGTCGGATTGCGGGATGCTGGGGTGGCCGGTCGCGGTCAGGATCTCGGCGGCGTACAGGTCGAGGATCAGCGTGCGGCCGGTGCGCTTGCAGGCGCGGTAGAGCGAGACGACGCGGTCGATGTTCTGGGCGGAGGCCGCGACGAGGGCCAGACCCGACATCTCGCGGAACCGCGCGACGAAGCGGTTCTCGATCTCGTCCTCGGTCGGAAAGCGGCGCTCGTCATTGAGTCGCCCGAGGCTCGATCCTTCCATGAGGAGGGCGTCGATATCGCGCGGCGGGCTTCGGACGAGGCGGTCGAAGAGGGCGCCCTTGCGCCCGTGCGCGCGCAGGTCGCCGGAATAGAGCAGCCGCTGCCCGCCGGCTTCGACTAGGAGCGCGTAGGCATCGAAGGCGGAGTGGTCGACGAGAATCGGCGTGACGGTGAAGGGGCCGAAGGTGAGGGACTGGCCGTTGCCGAAGGTCGCCGTGTTCGGTGGTACCCAAGTGTCGGGCACGAAGGTGGCGGCGGCCTGGAGGATGCGGAGCGTCGCCGCGCCGAGCGCAACCGGCAGGTCGGGACCGGCGAGGTGGCTCAGCCCGACATGGTCGCGGTGCCCGTGGCTGAGAATGAGCGCGAGGAGATCGCTGCTGCCGTCGAGTCCTTCGACCGGTGGGTGACAGGTCGCGTCGTTTGCCGTGGCGTCGAGGGGCAGGCCGAGGTCGAGGAGGAGCCGGGCGCCATCGTGGGCGAGCTCGACGCAGGTGCCGCCGATCTCGCGCGTGCCGCGGTGAATGCGCACCCGCATCGTGGCCCTGCTTGCCCCGTACGGTCTTCCTTGCCGCGGACCGACCGTAGCCGTTCCCTGTGGCTATAGCCAGTGGTTTGATAGCCCGCCCTGACCCTTGATCCTCGTCCATGAAGGGACGAGCTTTGGTCGCGTGGAACCTGCGCCGCGTGCGCGTGGCGCAAGGGCTTAGCCAGGAGCGGCTGGCTGCGGACGCGGGCGTGGACCGGGCGTATCTTGGCGGTTTGGAGCGTCAGGCGGAGAACCCAACGGTCGATCTGCTCGACAAGGTCGCTGAGGCGCTGGCCGTACCGTTGGGCGAGTTGTTCGTGGTACCGGCCGAAGGTGCTACGCCGCCCGTACCCCTCCCGGGCGGACGTCGCCGCTGACATGTAGTCAGTATTCCTCGGGTTCTGAAGGGCCGACTGGGCGGTGAGGTGCCGCCGCTTGGTGGGTAGGCCGTCCTATCGCGTGCAGGCTCGAAACCATGTTTGCTAGCCGCCGTCGGCGGGGTTGCCGGTAAAATTGTTGTTTTGTGTCAATGATTTAGGTGTGTCTCCCGGTTATCCCTGCTGCTGCTGGACGTGCGTAAGGCCGTCCTTGGCCGTGCATTAGGTGCTGGCGTCCGTAATGCACGCGGAGGACGTGTGTGAGGGCTGGTAGAAGCTTCCGAACCGGATCGGGCCGGCACTGGCGGGTCGGCGACGTTGGCTTGGCGTCGCCGACCCGCGGTGCAGGTTCGTTCAGGCCCGGAGCCGCGACGGGGCGTCCCAGCGTTTGGATCGGCGTTGCGGTAGTCCGTGAGTGTCATCTTGCGTCCCGGACACCATAACGTAGTCCGTCGTGTACTCCGCCGTTGTCTCCGAGACGATGAGGGCTCTGTCGTCGATGAACTCGAGCAGAAGAAAGCTGCTGCGTAGGAGTCGTATTGCTCGCAGGAGATCGGACACGACATAGCGGCCGAGTTCGATTGTTGGTGGCGCCTCGGGCTGTGTAGGGCCCTCTTCGGCATGCTCGCGGTCGGGCGTGAGTGTTGGCGAGAGGGGCGGGCTCAGGCGCTCGCGGAGACTGTGGGCTTGCTCAGGCTCGATTATGATGCTGCGAAGGTCACCCCTGAAGCGATTCACCTCCCACGTAGCCTCGGTGCCGAAAGTGATCTGCCCGTCGACGAGTGCAACCCGGAAGTGAAGCCGAAGGCGCCTTTGGGCTTCCCTGTCTTCGTGGGCGGTAAGGTAGGCGATATCGACCAGCCGCGAGAGTTCCGCGTGTTCGCACTGCACTGCCAGCGTTGGTCGATGGGACGAGCGGGGCTTGATAACTGGGAAGTTGTCGAGGGGCTGCGTGAAGCGGATGGTGAGCCGTGTGTCCTGGATCACGCACATCAGGCCCGCCGTGCGGAGTGTCGTCGCGGTTGGGTCCAGATGGCGCATGAGAGAGGTGAGTGCCGAGATGTCTTGCGCTGCAACGCGGAAGGATAATCCGGCGACGGCTATGTCGCTGTGGAAGGCGTACATCTGCAGGTTCGTCGCGCGGACGACTCCATCTTCGATCGAGACTTGCCTCAGCTGAGGCAGGGCATTGATCTTCGTGCCAGCTGCAGGCTTGGTGGCGAGCAGGGCGGTGCGGATCCGATCGGGGGAGATCTGGACTGGTTCGCTCAGTCCGGGAGCTTCCTCCAGAAGAATACTCGTGTCGGCTAGGGCAGAGAAGTTAAGCTCTGTGCCGCCATGGATCAGCTGGCCGTCCGATGTCTGCGGGAGGAAGGCCCAATGTGCTGGTTTGTCCGGGACGTACTTGTAGATGGCACGCGGCGCAAGTCTCCGTCTTGTTGCTTTAGGTTGTGTGGAAGCCGTTTTCGGCTTGTTCTTCACGATCTGCCATGCTGCTAGCCGCAGGATCTGCGCGGGGATTTGAAGGAGTCCAGTGCCGCTCGGCGTCGTGCCGGCAGCGTACGGAACCCGAAGGTGACAGCTGATGGAACCGTTGCAGAAGGCGACACGCAGCCCATCCGGCGCTACTTCGCACGGTACTGTGGCGCCCACGGCATTCGTACCCGGTTTGGCTGCGACCGGCGTGGGTAGCATTGTGGCAGTGATATCGCGCAGCAAGAGCAAGTTCTTGTGGTAGGTCTGGAAGCGGATCGCTTCCTCCGGTTTTCCGGCCTGCGGTGCGACCTCTCGCGGACCTTCGTCCCGTCCGCCTGCTAAGCCGTCCCCGGTGGGGAGCGCTGGTGCCGGTTGATCGAGCGGCGTGTCGATCGCGGTAGGGGTGGAGTTGAGCTCAATCGAGGTACCTGACACTGGGGGTTCGGAAGCGTGTGGGGGGACGAAGGGCGGCTTGGGCTGGTGCGCAGGTGCGACGTCGACCGGGGTGGGGCCAGGTGCTGAGTCGGCGACTGGGACCGCCGCTGCCGTGGTGTCGTGATCAGCGTCCGTCATGATCTTGCTCCATGTAGCAGGGTCATCGTGAAGGGCTCTCGAGGTCGGGAGCGGGTAGCTCCATCGTCGGCGGGAGCCATACGCCCCAGGATCGGGGCCGGCACTCAGCTGGCCAGCGGCAGCGGGCTTCGAGATCGGCCAGTTCTGCGGCCCGGCGCGCGGACACGAGGGTGTTGGGTCCGATTGGGTAAAGGGCGTCGATTCGGGCGCGGGCCTGCCCGCGCGCCTCACGCTCTGCCGATCGGGCGTGGTACTCGTCGAGTTCCCATCCGGAAAAGAGCCAGGGCCAAGCGCGGTCCTGCATCGGGTCGAGGAGGCCCATGCCGTCCGCCTCCGCCGTGCGCCTCGCTCCTGGGGCGAGCGAGTCCGAGGTACTGATGCGCTGCGCTGCATCGATCGCGCCGATCGTACGACGCTCCGATACGGGCACACCGAGTAGGTCGATCAGCGGCTGCCGGACATCCTGCTCGTCCCAGTCGTAGATGTTTGGATCGAGGCCACGCAGAAGCCGTCGGAGCGACGTGGCATGGTAGGCGACCCTCTCGGCCCGCGCCGTGGCGCGGCAGGCTCCGACTCGAATCCGGGGTGCGGTGCGGCGCCGGGTCGTCGTGAAGTCTTCCGCCGCCCATGTCGTGAAGCGGGCGAGGCGCTGGTCTGGGGCGACATGCGCGGTGAGTTCGGTGACGAAGCGCCCTTCGGCGTTCACTTCATGAACGGAGAGGAACGGAAAGTCGTCCTGGCCCCGCCGCTGGAGGAGAGCCCGAGCGCGACGGCAGAAGTCCGTGACGGCCGCAATCGCGTCGGCACCCGCATCCTGCTTGTCGCGCCCATGGTCGAAGGTCACGCGGACGTTGAGCAGGCGCCCGGTTTCCTGCGCGAGAAAGGAGGCGGCTCGGTACAGGGCATGGGCTTGCGCAGCGTTGAGATACAGATGCCGCCGTCCGTCGTGCGAGCGTGCGGTCGCACGCTCGTGCGCCGCGAGACTGCGACGACACCGGGGGACGGTGTTGCGTGCCTTTGGTTGTGGATCACCATCGGCGGAAGGCTCGATGTGCTCCGGTCCGCCGCGCGCCGTGCCGAGAAGGTCGTAGAACCCGGTTACGTGGAGGATGAGCTCGTCCTGCGTCACCGGGATGCCCCCCAGAATCGCGCACAGTCCTCCAGGTAGGTTGCGAGGGATACGGACTGGGGGCGGCGAGCTTCGAAGCGCGCCACCAACGCCTGCCGTCGCTTCAGAGGAACGTCGCTCAGCGGGTCGTAGGGTGTCACGACGCCTCGGACGCCGGCGAGGCTGAGCCCCAACAGGAGGCTCTGCATCGCGGCCCGCTTTTCGTCGGGGGTACCAGGCGCTTCCACCAGGGCGGAGATGGCGCCGGACAGATCGTCGTCGAGAAGGGCTTCGGCGCTGCACAGGCACGCGGCGAGCGGGTCTGGGAACAGGCGGTCGACCGTGTCGGTCGTCAGGGGGCCAGCGGTGATACAGCGGTCGAGTGCCGCCGCGAGTTCGCGGTAGTTGGCACCGACTCGGACGGCGAGGCGCTCGAGTGCCGCCGGTTCGTAAGTCTCGGGGGGCAAGCCCCATCCAACCTCGCATCGCCGGCGGAGGAAGTGCAGGCGGTCCGTCATAGAGGGTGGCCTCAGACGCACGTGGTGGCAGCGCGATAGGAGGGCGGCGCCGAGCTTGTCCGGTTCTGTGGTGGCAAGGATGTAGATTGCGTAGGGGGAGGGCTCTTCGAGGTCCTTCAGGAGTGCGTCTTTTCCCGTGCGGGACGCGCGATGCGCTTCGTCTGCGAAGCCCACCTTGAAGCGACCTAGGGGCGCGCGGCGCATCAGTGCCACGAGGTGCGACATCGCGTGGACGCCGGAGTATTCGGCTGCACTGATCTCGAAGTAGTCGTCGATGCCGCGTGGAGGGTTTTCCTGGAAGGCCTTGCAGATGGCGCAGGTGCCACAAGCTTGATGGCCTTCAGTCGGATTCCAGCACAGAGCGATGTTCCCCAGGATGCGCGCGATCGTCGTCTTTCCGATCCCCGGGACGCCGCTGAGAAGCAGTGTCCGGCAACGTGGCTTCGGAGGAGCTGGGTCGAGCGCGTCTTCGAGGAAAGCCTGGATGTCTCTGTCAGCGTCCTCTTGACCGGACACGTCCTCGAAGCGGCGTGGCCGACCGAGGACTGTGGGCTGTGCGGGGGTAGGTGGTTGCCACGCGAGACTGGAAAGATCATTCGACATGTCGGCTCGCTCCCGATGAGTTTGCGGCGCAGGTCGTCGACCGACGGCCCACGGTGTGGGCGTCAGGGTAGGTGAGGGGCCGCAGTGAAAGTCTGTGCGGACCGACGCAGTGTCGTCCGCTTTGTGCCGCAGTTTAGCGCGTGGGCGCGCCCGTCTTCGGCTCAGTCTTCCGGGTTACGGGAAATTTCGGCCAGTGTGCGCTTCTGGGCGAGCAGTTCCGCGACGATCAGAGCTTCGTCCTCGGTCAGAGCAGCCACGAACCGCGCGAGCAGTTCATGGGACGAGGATCTCGGCGAAGCGGCCACCTTCCGGAAGAGGCCGCCTGTTGTGAAGATTGGGTCGTTGGTGATGCGGATGCGCTTGCCGGTTGCGACGTACCCAAGCGTTTCGAGCTTGGCTGCGACCGCTACTCCGACGAATTGCTTCGTCTGCGGCGATTTGAATGTGTCTATGCCGAACTTGTCGATTAGGAGCCCGCTTATGGCGCCGACGGGTGGCTTGCCCTGAGGGACGGCCGCCAGAAGCGCGGCTTCGAGCGTCTCTCCGAATATGAACGCCTGAAGCCGAGCCAGGGTAGGTGAAGCGCGCGCGAGCTGCTTCACGCGCTGTTGCATGGAGTATGCGGCCACTTTCCCTCCGAGGCTCCGCACGTGGTACACGTCTCAAGTCGTGCGTAGCGCCGTGGTTCCGACGTGTCGAGTCTCGTGGCAGCGGTTTCTAGGCTTTTGCCGCGGAGGGTCGGCTTGAGGTGGGCCGCGACCCATTGCCGGTCTCCGGCAGCAGATGAGCCAAGCCGGGTTCGATCACGATCGTCTCAATGGCTGCCTTCAGCTGGGATAATGACGAACGCTTGGTGTACCGCGCGGTCTCGCCCGGCGTGACGTGTCCGGTCACGTGGTCGATGACGGCGGTCGCTGTGCCGGCTTGGTGCATCAGCGTCGTCGCGGTGTGCCGGAACGAGTGGAAGTCGAGTCCCTGCCGGTAGAGCTTCACGTCGCGTCGATAGCGGGTGAACCACTTGGTGAAGGCGTGACCCAGTCGACCGTCGGCTCCTCCGGGTTCGAGCGTGGGAAAGATGCGGTCTTGCCGGCGGCGGCGCTGCGCGTCGACATGCGCGAGGAAGCCCAGGCGGATCAGCTGCGAGTGGATCGGTACGCGCCGGACCGCCGTCGCGTTCTTGAGTTTCCGCGGGGGCCGGTCGTTGATGTCGATGAACCAGATGCCCTCGTCCTGCCGGATGTCCTCGGCATGCAGCTGGCAGATCTCTTCCTGGCGCATGCCGGAGAACACGGCGATCAGGGGCAGCCAGAACTTCTCGTCGCGTAGAATGAGGCTGCCCGGTGTGGTTCGCCGGCCGGGGGAGGCACAGCCTGTCCAGATTGGCGTTGCGAAGAGGCGGGCGAGTTCGTCCCGCTCCCACATGGCGCGTTGCTCGCTCGCCTTGCGGGTGTTGCTGAAGCGGAAGCCCAGGAAGATGTTCGCTGCCGCCTCGTCTCTCGCAACCGCGGCCGTCCAGAGTGCCGATAGAGCCGAGAAGTGCCGCTTCACCGTCCGCTGCGTGATCGGCTGTGTGCGCTGGTTGTCGGGTAGTGCCTCGTGTGCCGCCAGAATCTCCTCAACTGTGAGGTTTCGGCGGCGGGGGTGTTTGCCGTAGTCGTTCGGGAGCCGCTCGACGAGGCTGCGAAAGTGGCCGGCGTCCTTGCGGGTGTAGGCGGCGAGGGGGCGGTCTCCGCAGATGTCGACGAACAGGCGGAATGTTGCGCCTGCTTGGGACACGGTCTGGTTGTCCCAAGTGTTGGTGGCGGCTTGTGTGTTTCGGAACGTGGCGGCGACTGCCGAAAAAAGCTCGGGGGCGTGCGGCGGCACTGCGTCCTTTTCGGCGGGGCGGGGTGCCGCAGTGTTCTCCGTGGGCGGGGCTTTCGGAGCCTCGTCGAGTGCCGCCAGTTGCATCTTGAGCAGGCGGTCGCGGGGCTCGAAGTTGAAGTCGCCCTCGTAACGGGCCTTGAGCGCTTCGGCGACGTCGATGCCAGCCCGCAGCATCGCCTGCCGTGCTTGCGCGACTGCACGCGGTTCGAGGTCGGCCGCCGCGATGCCCTGCTTGCGGAGCATGGCGACGGTGACGAAGCCCGCCTCTTCCAGGCGATTGCAGGCGAGAGCGTCGCGTGCCTGCGCCGCCATCGTCTCGTATTGGGCGACGCGCCGCTCCCGCATGTCGGCGGTGATCGCTGCGTGCGTCAGTCGTCCCTGTCCATCCCCGTCGAGGATCGTTCCGTAGAAGTCCTGCACGAGGCGGGCGAGTTGGTCGTCAGTCAGCATCGGCGTCGCGCACAGAGCCGTGAACAGGGTCTCCGACGCGAGGTATACCCGACAGGCTCTCGCCTTGGCAGCACGAAGGTCGGTGGTCGCGAGGCTGCGCACCAGTTCCTTCAGGCGCAGCCTCGGTCTGAGCGTGTCCGGCACGCGGCGCCGAAAATGGAAGATTCGTCCCCGGAGGACGACGTTGGCGATGGACCCCACTCCGCTCCCTCGCCGCCCGGGCGGGCGGCCTGTGTAGCAGCGGAATGTAGCAACCGGCTCACTCCGCAGGGCGCCTGCGCGAGATCGTGAGCGTTCTGAATGGGTTAGGTGAAAAGGTGGCTGGGGCGCCAGGATTCGAACCTGGGAATGGCGGTACCAAAAACCGCTGCCTTACCGCTTGGCGACGCCCCAACGCGCGGCTGGCGCTTCCATAGCCGGGCGGGGCGGCGCTGGCAACCGTGGCGGTGAAGTTCCGGGTGGGGCTGGCGGTTGGAGCGCCTTTCGGGCTCGTGTATGCGGGAACGCGCCAACGGCAACGAACGCAAAGAGACGGGGAGGAGAGGCGCATGAGCACGCAGAAGGTCGCGCTGGTGACAGGGGCCGGCTCGGGGGTGGGGCGCGCGGTGGCGCTCGGGCTCGCGCAAGCCGGCTACGACGTGGTGCTGTCGGGGCGCCGGCCCGAGCCGCTGCAGGCGGTGGCCGCCGAGATCGAGGCCAAGGGCCGGCGGGCGCTCGCGCAGCCGACCGATATCGGCGACGAGGCCTCGGTGGCCGAGCTCTTCCGGCGCCTCGAGGAGACGTTCGGCCGCCTCGACGTGCTGTTCAACAATGCGGGCATCGGCGCGCCGCCGGTCGAACTGGACGAACTGCCGGTGGCGACCTGGAAGGCCGTGGTCGACACCAATCTCACCGGCGCCTTCCTGTGCACCCAGGGCGCGTTCCGGCTGATGAAGAAGCAGCGGCCGCATGGCGGGCGCATCATCAACAACGGCTCGATCTCGGCCCATGTGCCGCGGCCGTTCTCGGCGCCCTACACTGCCACCAAGCACGCCATCACGGGCCTGACCCGCTCGACGTCCCTCGACGGGCGCGCCCACGACATCGCCTGCGGCCAGGTCGATATCGGCAATGCCGCCACCGACATGACCGTGCGGATGCAGGCCGGCGTGCCCCAGCCCGACGGCTCGACCCGGCCCGAGCCGACCATGGACGCCAAGCACGTCGCCGACGCGGTGGTCTACATGGCGGGCCTGCCGCTCGACGCCAACGTGCAGTTCATGACCGTGATGGCGACCAAGATGCCGTTCATCGGCCGCGGCTGAGAGGGGAGGGCGCTCCCGGGGGCTCCGGTCCCCCGGCGCCGGCTTGGGCTGGGGACCGGTTTGGGCTAGAGAGCGGCGCGGGCGCTGACGCGTCGCCCGCGCATCCCCATATGGGGATCGATCCTCCCTCACCGACGACCGGGCCCCTGGCGGGGGACAGATTCCGGGCCCGGGCCTAGACACATTCCCATGCTGATGCAGACAGACGCCCCGCGCGCTCCCGCCGATCCGGTCGCCCGGCGCCGCACCTTCGCGATCATCTCGCACCCGGATGCCGGCAAGACCACGCTGACCGAGAAGCTCCTGCTGTTCGGCGGCGCGATCCAGCTCGCCGGCGAGGTCAAGGCCAAGCGCAACCGCGTCTCCACCCGCTCGGACTGGATGGGCATCGAGAAGGAGCGCGGCATCTCGGTCGTCACCTCGGTGATGACCTTCGAGTACGGCGACTGCGTCTTCAACCTGCTCGACACGCCGGGCCACGAGGACTTCTCGGAGGACACCTACCGGACGCTGACCGCGGTCGATTCCGCCGTGATGGTGATCGACGCCGCCAAGGGCATCGAGGCGCGCACCCGCAAGCTGTTCGAGGTCTGCCGCCTGCGCGACATCCCGATCGTCACCTTCGTCAACAAGCTCGACCGGGAATCCCGCGACCCCTTCGACCTCCTCGACGAGATCGAGAAGACGCTCGCCCTCGACGTCGCGCCGGTGACCTGGCCGATCGGCCGCGGCCGGAGCTTCGCCGGCACCTACGACCTGCTGCGGCGCCGGGTGCGCCGGCTCGACGCGGCGGACGATGCCGGCACGGTGCCGGTCTCGGGCCTCGACGACCCGCTCTTCGACACCCTGCTGCCGGAAGCCGGCGACGCCGCGACCTGGCGCGAGGAGGCGGAACTGGCGGAGGGCGGCTGCAAGCCCTTCGACCTCGAGGCGTTCCGCGAGGGTCACCTGACCCCGGTCTTCTTCGGCAGCGCCCTGCGCAATTTCGGCGTGCGCGACCTGATCGACGGGCTGGCCGAGGTGGCTCCGCCGCCGCGCGGCCAGGACGCCGACATCCGCGCGGTCTCGCCGACCGAGCCGAAGATGACCGGCTTCGTGTTCAAGATCCAGGCGAACATGGACCCGAATCACCGGGATCGCATCGCCTTCATGCGGGTCTGCTCCGGCAAGCTCAGCCGCGGCATGAAGGCGAGGCTGGTGCGCACCGGCAAGCCGATCTCGCTCTCGGCGCCGCAATTCTTCTTCGCCCAGGACCGGGCCATCGCCGACGAGGCCTATGCGGGCGACGTCGTCGGCATTCCCAACCACGGGACCTTGCGCATCGGCGACACGCTGACCGAGGGCGAGGAGCTGGTCTTCCGCGGCGTGCCGAGCTTCGCCCCCGAGATCCTGCGCCGGATCAAGCTCACCGACGCGATGAAGGCCAAGAAGCTGCGCGAGGCCTTGCAGCAGATGGCCGAGGAGGGGGTGGTGCAGCTCTTCCTGCCGCAGGACGGCTCGGGCGCGATCGTCGGCGTGGTCGGCGCGCTGCAGCTCGACGTGCTGAAGGAGCGGCTCCAGGCCGAGTACGGCCTGCCGATCGATTACGAGCCGACCCGCTTCACCATCTGCCGCTGGATCGAGGCGGAGGACCAGGCCGAGCTCGACAAGTTCATCGGCTCGCACGGCTCGTCGATGGCCAGCGACCTCGACGGGGCGCCGGTCTTCATGGCGACCACCGGCTTCTCGCTGCGCTACGAGGAGGAAAGGGCGCCCGCGATCCGCTTCACCGACGTCAAGGATTACCAGAAGCGCCGGGCGTGAGGGCGAGCCGGCGCCCGCCCCGCGAGGGGCGGCGCCGGGCTTTAGAACTTGCCGAGAAGCGGAAAGTCGACGTTGAGGCTCGAGAGCGGACCCACCGGCGCCTCGCGCTTGCGCGGCCGGCCGTTGAGCACCTGCTTCAGCTTGGTCTTCAGCAACGACAGGTCGAACGGCTTGAGGATGAAGGCATCGGCGCCGGCGAGGTGCGCGACGTTGATGTCCTCGAAGCTGAACGAGGTCTCGGTGAGGATGAACGGCGTGTTGTGCAGCACGTCGTCGGCCCGGATCTCGCGCAGGAGCTGGATGCCGTCCATCGGCTCCATGTCGAGGTCGGAGATCACCAGGCCGTAGCGCTTGGTGCGCAGCTGCTCGAGCGCCTGCGGCCCGTCAACCACGCCTTCCACCTCGGGGAAGCCGAGACGGTTCATCAGCTCGGTCACCAAGCGGACGAGTTTGACCTGGTCGTCGACGATCAGGATCGGAGGGGCTTCGCTCATCGGAACCAGCCAGCAGGGTTAGGTTTCATGACGGATCACCGGGGGCTCCCGGCGGTTCCTAGACGAACAGATGGTCGATGCCCTGCTTGGCCATGGTCTCGGCCTGAAGCGCCTGGGCGAGGGCATAGATCGTGCTGGCCTTCGGCGTGCCGCGCTGGAGCATCGGCCCCAGATTGGCCTTCTGGAACAGGGCATCGTTGGCCGGCGTGCGCGGCGCCGCGGCGAACGAGGTCACGAACTCGCGCTTGGTGATCTCCCGCCACTCGACGATGTGCACGTCGCGGTGGCGGGGGTCTGCGCTGATCCGCTGGAACGTCTCCTGCACCGACATCCGCTCGCCCTCGAGGATCTGGATGAAGTAGCCCTGATCGACGATCAGCAGGCTGGTGATCACCGAGAACTCGTTCTTCTTCTGGGCGTGCCGGGCGATGTCGTTGATCTGGCGCGCACGCTCCAGCGGCTCGGCGGAGAGCGCCACGCGCGAGAAATAGATCAGGTGGATGAGGCTGCTTCGCTTGCTCGTACGCATGTCCCGGGTCCAGCGCCGTCCAGAAGTGCAGCTAAGGGCAAGAGGTTCAACAGCGCGTAAACATCGCCGCTCGCATCCCACGGCAGATTTTGCCGCAGGCGCCGGCCGCGCCCGGCGGGTTTTGCCGCCCCGCTCGATCGTCCCCTCAATGAAATCAAGTGGTTGGTGCTGGCATGCGGCTTGCGGCTTCCCTCCCGAGTGACCTTGGCGGGATGGAGCCCTGGGAAAAATGGACGTTTTCAGCGCGCTGCAGACCTCGGTCTCGGGTCTCAAGGCCCAGGCCTTCAGCCTCGAGAACATCTCGGGCAACATCGCGAACTCGCAGACCGTCGGCTACAAGCGGATCGACACCGACTTCGTCGACATGCTGGCCGAGCGGCCGGCCAAGCAGCAGACCGCCGGCTCGGTCGCGGCCTTCTCGCAGCTGACCAACAGCCTGCAGGGCAACGTGGCAGCGACCGGCATCGCCACCAACATGGCGCTCAGCGGCGACGGCTTCTTCACGGTGCAGACCAAGGGCGGGGACAATGGCGGCGCGCCGGTCTTCTCGGGCACCAACCTCTATACCCGCCGGGGCGACTTCTCGGTGGACCGGGACGGCTACCTCGTCAACGGCGCCGGCGCCGCCCTCACCGGGCAGAGCCTCGACCCGGTGAGCGGCCAGGTGACCGGCACCGGGCCGATCCGGGTCTCCAACGCGACGCTGCCGGCCAAGCCGACGACCGGCATCTCCTACGCGGCCAACCTGCCGAGCAACCCGGCCACCGCCTCGGGCTCGGCCCTCCTCGGCGCGCTCCCGGGCGGCGATGCCCGGGTGCTCACCGGCACCGCCGCGACGGCTCCGACGGTCGGCGCCTCCGATTCCACCGCCTTCGTCAGTTCCAGCGTCGCGGGCGGCGAGCTCACCGCCTATTCGGGCACCGGCACCCCGGTGAGCGTGCAGCTGCGCTGGGCCAAGGTGGCGAATGCCGACGCGGCGGCGGGGACCGGCGACACCTGGAACCTGTTCTACGCCAACCAGACCGCCGCGGGGACCTCGCCCGCCACCTGGCGGAACGTCGGCACCGCCTTCACCTTCAACGGCAGCGGCCAGCTCACCGCCCCGGCCGGCACCAGCCTCACCATCCCCGACCTGACGGTGAACGGGACGAATCTCGGCCCGACGGCGCTGAACTTCGGCACCGGCGCCCTCACGCAGTACGGCTCGGCCGGGGGGCTGGTCGAAACCAGGACCCTGCAGCAGAACGGCTACGCCGCCGGAACCCTCAGATCGCTGGCGGTGACGGATGACGGCAAGCTCACCGGCACCTATTCCAACGGCAACAGCGTGGCCCTGGCCCAGGTCGGGGTGGCCCGGTTCAACGCGCCGAACGCCCTGAAGGCGGTCTCGGGCGGCAACTACGCCCAGACGGCGGAATCCGGCGGGCCTCTCACCGGCATGGGCGGCACCACGATCATCGGCGGCAACATCGAGCAGTCGAACACCGACACCGCAGGCGAATTCTCGAAGCTCATCGTCACGCAGCAGGCCTACTCGGCCAATACGCGGGTGATGTCGACCGCCCAGCAGATGATGTCCGACCTCATCAACGTGATCCGGTAACCGGATCGCTTCGTTGCCGTCGCGGGAATCCGGGTGACCGGACCCCGCCGATGCGAGATGCCGGACCGCGCCGCAGCCCCGAGACGGGGCCGGGCGGCACGGCCCGGCCCTCACCCCGTTTCCCCGGATCCGCCCGATGTCCCTCAACGCCCTCAACACCGCGACCGCCGGCCTGCAGGTGACGCAGGCGGCGATCGGCCTCGTCGCCCAGAACGTCGCCAACGCGGGCAGCGCCGGCTACGTCAAGCGCGTCCTCACCCCGGTGGCGCAGCCCGGCAATTCCGGCGTCGCCACCGGGACGATCAGCCGGACCCTCGACGCGGTCTCGTTGAAGCAGCTGCGGCTCGAGACCGCGGGGGCGGCCTATACGGGTCTCTCCGCCACGGTGCAGGGCCGGCTCGACGCGCTCTACGGCGTCCCGGGCAGCGCCTCGGCCCTCGACGGCGTGATGAACACCTTCGCCCAGTCGCTCCAGGGGCTGACGACCGACCCGACCTCCGCCGCCTCGCGGGCGACCGCGGTCGCCGCCGCCAGGACCGTCGCCACGACGATCTCGGGCATCGCGCAGGGCGTGCAGGACCTGCGCACCGGCCTCGAATCGCAGCTCGCCAGCGACGTCGCCTCGGCCAGCACGCTGCTGTCGCAGATCGCCGCGCTCAACACCAAGATCGTCGGGGCCACCGGCAATTCGAGCGGCGACACCCGCGTGGCCGAACTCCTCGACCAGCGCGACCTGCAGATCAACGCGCTCTCGCACTATCTCGACGTGCAGGTGAGCGACCAGCACGACGGCTCGGTCACCCTGCTCACCGCCTCGGGCGCGACGCTGGTCGACCACGGCGCGGCGGCGAGCCTCACCTTCGACGGTCGCGGCACCCTGGGCGCCGAGGCGCAGTATTCCGCGGATCCGGGCCGCCGCGGCGTCGGCACCGTGACGGCGACGACGCCCTCCGGCGCGCGGATCGACCTCATCGAAACGGGAGCGATCCGCTCCGGCTCGATCGCCGCCGCGGTCTCGTTGCGCGACGACACCCTGGTCCAGGCGCAGCGCCAGCTCGACGACCTCGCGGCCGGCCTGTCGCGGGCGGTGAGCGACCGGCCGGCGGCCGGCACCCCGGTCTCCGCCGGCGGCCTGACGGGCTTCGACATCGACCTCACCGGTCTCCAGGCCGGCAACGCCGTGACGCTCGGCGTGCGCAATGCGGCGGGGATCGGCCGCAACCTGATCCTGATGCCGACGAACGGGGCGGCGCCGACGCCGATCGATCCGGCGCTCACCGACGACCCGACCGCCCTCGTGGTGCCGGTCGACATCTCGGGCGGGCCCTCGACCCTCGCGGCGAAGATCGGGGAGGCGCTCGGCACCGGCTTCACCGTCTCGGCGACGCCCGGCGGCGCGGCGGGGGCGGTGCGCATCCTGTCGGATCCGGCGAGCCTCGCGCTCACCGGTGCCGGTGCCTCCGTCACGGTGCCGACCAACGCCGCCGACACGAAGACGGGCAGCGGCGCCTTCGCGCTGTTCGTCGATGCCGGGGCCGGTCACGGCGTGTTCACGGGCTCGTTCGAAGGCGGCTCGCACCTGACGGGCTTCGCCCAGCGCCTCGCCGTCAACCCGGCGGTCGTCTCCGACAACTCCGCCCTGGTGGACTATTCCGGGTCGACGCAGTCCGGCGACACCGCCCGGCCGCGCTTCCTCACCGACGCGCTGACCAGCCGCAGCCTGACCTTCTCGGCGGGGAGCGGCATCGGCGGCGTCAGCGCGCCGCGCGCCGCCACCGTCATCGGCTTCGCCCTGTCGGTCATCGACGCCCGGGGCGCGGCCAGCGCCGAGGCACGGCAGCTCGACGAAGGCCAGCAGATCGCCCTGGCCTCGGCCCAGAGCCGCTTCGGCAAGGAATCCGGCGTCAGCGTGGACGAGGAGATGTCCCGGCTGATCCAGCTCCAGACCGCCTACAGCGCCAATGCCCGGGTGCTGACCGCCGCCCGCGACATGCTCGACACCCTGCTCAGGCTCTAAGTAAGGACCGCCCGCGATGACGATCGCCCCCTTCGCGGCCGGCACCGCCGCCGCCGACCTCAACACCCGCCGCCTCCTCGACATGAAGGCGACGCTCGGCACGCTCTCCAACCAGATCGCCAGCGGCCGCACCGCCGACACCCATGGGGGGCTCGGCGCCGGGCGCACCCAGAGCCTCTCGGCGCGTGCCCAGATCGGCGCCCTCGACGGCTGGATCGCGGTGGCCGGCACCGGCGCGACCCGGGTGGCGTTGGCCTCGGCGAGCGTGCAGCAGGTCGCGACCCTGTCCTCCGCGGCCTGGAGCAGCCTCATCAGCGCCCGCACCGGCGCCGGCACCCTCGCCCGCTCCACCCTGCAGCAGGGCGCTGTGGGCCAGCTCGGCGGCGCCCTCGATGCCCTCAACCAGAGCACCGGGGGCCAGTACATCATGGGCGGCCGGGTCACCGACCGGGCGCCGGTCGAATCCGTCGACCGGATCCTCGACGGCGATCCCGCCGCCGGCCTCGACGGCGTACGCACGGTAATCGCGGAACGCCAGGTCGCCGATCTCGGCATCGCTACGCCGAAGACCGGGCGGCTCGACCTCGCGGCCGCGGGCGCGAGCGTGAGCCTGTCGGAGAGCGCGCTGCCCGGCGTGCGGGCGAATTTCGGCTTCACGATCGCCCAGGCCGCCAGCTCGAACCCGTCCGGCCTCGCGGTCGCTTTCCAGGCCGGCACGCCGCCTGCCGCCACCCTGTCCTTCGCCGTCCAGCCGAAGGACGGCGACATCGTGCGGGTGAGCGTCCGGAACCCGGATGGCAGCCAGGGCTTCGTCGATCTCACCGCGCGGAACGCCGGCGGCGGCGGGGACGGAACCTTCGCGATCGGCGCCGATGCGGCGGCGAGCGCGCAGAACCTCACCACGGCGCTCGCGGGCCGGACCGTCACCGGCCTCCAGAGCGCGAACCCGCCGGGTGCGACGGCGGCGCTCTCCGGCGGCACCCCAGCCTCCGCGACCGTGACGGTCGGGGCGGGGCTCACGGCCGGCGACAGCGTCCAGGTCACGGTGGGCCTGCGCGACGGCACCAGCACGACCCTGAGCCTGAAGGCCGCCGCGGACGGCACGGCCGCCGGCACCTTCGCGATCGGCGCGAGCCCGGCCGACACCGCCGCCAACCTTCGGGCGGCCCTCGCGACGGCGCTGAACGCCACCGCCACCACCGATCTCGCGGCGAGTTCCGCCACCCGGGCGGCGGGCGACTTCTTCGCCGGCTCGTCCTCGCCGGGCTTGAGCCCGCGCCGGGTCGCCACGGATGCGGCCGGCAACGCCACCGGCTACGTCGCCGACCCGAGCGGCCGCACGATGATCTGGTACAAGGGCGACGACACCTCCGCCGACCCGCGCCAGACCGCCACCGTGCCGATCTCCCGCGACCAGTCGGTGGCAATCGGTGCCCAGGCCAACGAAGCGCCGTTCCGCGCGGTGCTGAGCGGCCTCGCGGTCCTCGCCACCACGCCGTTCGACAACACCAACACCGACAGCACCCGCTTCGACGCCTATTCGGCCCGGATGCAGACCCTGTTCAAGCCCGCCGACGGCCAGCCGTCGGTGCAGGGCGTCGCCGCGGAATTCAGCCTCGCCTCGGCCCAGATCGACACTCAGAAGACCCTGAACACCGCCACCAAGGCCATGTTGCAGAAGACGGTCGACGGCGTCGAATCGGTCTCGACCGAGGAAGCCGCGGCCAAGCTCCTGACCCTGCAGACGCAGCTGCAGGCGAGCTATCAGGCGACCGCGATGCTCTCGAAGCTGACGCTGACGAATTATCTGTAATCGTGCGGCGCCGTCGAACGGGTTCGTTCGACGACGCCACGGCATCATGCGGCTTCCCCCCCGTTGCGCAACCGCGCCAGCACCAGGTCCGTGAAGATCCGCGCATGCGGCATCTCCGGCGCAGGCTGGCGTACCAGGGTCATCGGCGCCGCGGGGGCCGGACCGCGGATCGCGCGGTAGCGCACGCCCTCCGTCGCGAGGCGTGCCATCGAGCGCGGCACGATGGCCAGCGCGATGCCGGTGGCCACGAGGTTGACCACCGAGGCGAGCTGCGGCGCGTTCTGGGCGATGTGGGGCGAGAATCCGGCCGCCGCGCAGGCCGCCATGATGCCGTCGTAGAGCGCCCGCCCGTTGCGGCGCGGATAGACGATGAAGCCTTCCCCCGAGAGCTCGGCCAGGCCCACCGGCCCGGTCTCGGCGGCGAGGCGATGCGTCGCCGGCAGGGCCACCACCATCGGTTCGTCGAAGAGGTGGCGGGCCCACAGGTCGTCCACCTCGCCCTCGTCCGGGCGCATGAAGGCGACGTCGACCCGGCCCGCGCGGAAGGCGGCGAGCAGGCTCGCGGTCGTTTCCTCGAGAAGCTCGACCTGCACGTCCGGATGGGCGCTGCGATAGTCGCGGATCGCCCCGGTCACCAGGGGGTGGAACGAGGCCGAGGAGGTGAAGCCGATGCGGATCTGGCCGACATCGCCGGTCGCGATGCGCCGCGCCCGGGCTTTCGCCGCATCGACGGCGGCGAGCACGGCGCGGGCATCGTCCGCGAAGGCGCGGCCCGGCTCGGTCAACGCCACCCCGCGCGACAGGCGCTGGAGCAGGGCGGTGCCGATTTCGGTCTCGAGGCTCTTGATCTGGTGGCTGAGCGCCGGCTGCGCGATGTTCAGCCGCTCCGCCGCCCGGGTGATGCTGAGATCGTCGGCCACCGCGACGAAATAGCGAAGATGGCGAAGCTCCATCGCGCCGGTTCCCCCCTGACCCTCGGTTCCCGCCGGGGCTGCCGGACGATCGTCCGTCAGTCCTACGATAGCCGAGGTTCCGGGGGACCGCATGGGGCGCGATGGGAGAGGGCTTATCCGCGCGGCACGGTGTCCCGCACCGAGGGACGGTCGGCCTGCGCGTCGCGGAAGGCCGCGACGGTCGGGCAGAGGCTCCGCCAGTCGTGGTCGGGGAAGCGGAACACCAGGTAGTCGAGGGCGGTGACCGCCGCGATCGCCGGCAGGCCGAACGGCTCCTGCACGGGCCCGAACACCGCTTCGAGGCGCCGCAGCCCCTCCCGCATGGTGCGGAAGCGCTTCTTGCCGACGAGGCCGGTCTCGAAGTCCGGCGCCGACTTGCGGCCGATGATCACCGCGACCGCGGCGTCGAACACCCCGATCGCGACGCCCGCGGCCGAGAGCGCGGCCGGCCCGCCCGCCAGCACGGCCGGCTTCGATCCGGCCGCGTCGAGATGGCTGAGGATCAGGAGCGCCTCCGTCAGCCGCGCGCCGTCGTCGGTGACCAGTGTCGGCACGCGGCCGGCCGGGTTGGCGTCGAGGAAGGCCGCGTCGTCGGCCCAGGCATCGACGAAGGTGGTGTCGACCGTCTCGTTCAGGCCCTTCTCGATGAGCGCCATGCGGACGATGCGCACGAAGGGCGAGGTCGGGTTGGCGTAGAGCTTCATGGTGCGGTCTCTCCCGGTCAGCCGGTGGTCAGGGGGCAGCCGCTCTTGTCGGCGGGGGTGAACAGCGTGCCGCCCGGGATCGTTTCGATGACGCGGTAGAGATCGGCCTTGCTCTTCGACTCCTTCGGGCTCTTCACCTCGACCAGCATCATGTCCATCACCACCCGGCCGTTCGCCTGGATGCGCGGCTTGCCGTAGAAGCCGTCGTCGATCGGCAGCTCCTTCATCGCCTTGTTGACCGCGCCGGCCTCGTCGGTGCCGGCCTTCTCGACGGCCCTCAGGTAATGCCTCACCGAGGAATAGGCGGCGGCGTGGCCCATGGTCGGCACCACGTTGCCGTTGCGGGCCATGAGGCGCTTGGCCCAGGCGCGGCTGGCCTCGTTGGCGTCCCAGTAGAAGTTCACCGCCATGCGGATGCCCTGCGCCACGTCGAGGCCGAGCGCCACGGTGTTGTTGGTGAAGACCAGCATCGCCACCACCTTCGAGGTGATGCCGAATTCCCGCGCCTGCTTGATGGTGTTGACGAGGTCCGGGCCGGCATTGGCGAGCCCGATCACGTCGGCGCCCGAGGACTGGGCCTGGATCAGCTGCGAGGAGAGGTCGGTGGCCCCGAGCGGATGGCGGATCTCGCCGACCACCGTGCCGCCGGCGGCCTTGACGGCCTTGCCGGCATCCGCCGCGAGGCCGTGGCCGAACACGTAATCGGCGGTGATGAAATACCACTTCTTGCCGCCGCCCTGCACCACGGCGCCTGCCACCGCGTTGGCGAGCTCGCCCGTGGAGGGCACCCATTGCGTGCCGTAGGGCGAGCAGCCGGTGCCGGAGAATTGCGAGGCGTAGCCGCCGGTCACCATCGTGGTGATCTTGCGCTCCTTGGCGTAGGCCTGGACGCCGAGGCCCACCGAGCTGGCGCCGCCGAGCACGAAGGCGGTGACGCCGCGCTGGTCGACGAGCTGGCGGGCGAGGCCGGAGCCGATATCGGGCTTGTTCTGATGGTCGACGCCGATCACCTCGATCGCCCGGCCCAGCACCTTGCCGCCGAAATCCTCCGCCGCCATCGTGGCGGCGAGCACCATGTTCGGCCCGCCATTGCCGGAATACATCCCCGACAGGTCCTCGATCACGCCGATGCGCAGCGGCGTCTGGGCGATGGCCGGTGCGGTCAGCATCGTGGCGAACAGGCCGGCGACGGCGAGGCGTCTCGTCCAGGCTGTATGGGACATGGGCGTCTCCTCCATAGGCGGCATCGCTCTTCTGGCGCCCGCCGGGGGGCGTCGGAGCGATGCTTGATGATCGCCGTTCTATCGCGTCCCGAGACAGTCGCCGTCCAATAGTTTGCGCGAGGACCCGCCATCGTTTCCCGGTATGGCAGGGCGTGACCTTGGGTGTGACGCTCCGCCATCGTCGCCGCCTATGGCTCACGCCCGATCTTTGTATTGGACGCGGGCGCCCCGGACGGGCGACACCGCCGGCAGGATCGCGAGGGCCCGGAAGAGCGCCCCGCCCGGAACAGAGGAGACGCCCGCATGATCACCAGCTTCTACATGCCGACCCGGATCGTCTCAGGAAGCGGCGCCCTCGCCACCATCGGCACGCTCGCCCGCGACCTCGGCATGACGCGGGTGCTGGTCGTGTCCGACCCGGTGATCTCGGCGCAAGGATTCCACGCCGACGCGCTGGCGGCCCTGGCCGAGGCCGGGATCGCGGTGGCGCGCTTCGACGAATGCGGGATCGACGCGCGCTGCTCCCACATCGACGACCAGGGCGAGCGGGTACGTCGCGACGGGATCGACGGCGTCGTGTGCATCGGCGGCGGCTCGGTGATGTGCACCGGCAAGGGCATCGCCATCGTGGCGACGAACCACAAGCCGATGGCCGAGTGCACCGGCGTCGGGCAGTTCGACCGCAAGGCGCTGCCGATGATCATGGTGCCGACCACCGCTGGCTCCGGTTCGGAAGTCTCGCAATGGACCATCGTCAAGGACGAGGTGCGCCACCTCAAGCTCCTCGGCGGCGGCCCCCTGAGCTTCCCCGACGCGGCGATCCTCGACCCCGTGACCTTACGCTCGCTGCCGATGCACGTCGCGGCCCTGCCGGCGGTCGACGCGCTGACCCACGGCGTCGAGGCCTATCTGAGCGGCATCGCCTCGCCGCTCACCGACGCGGTGGCCCTCGCCGCCGTGCGGCTCCAGGCCGCCTCCCTGCGCGCCTCGATCAATTCCGACGACGACGGCGCCCGGGAGGACAACCTGGTGGCCTCCTGCATGGCCAACATCGCCTGCGGCAACGCCCGGCTGGGCCACGGCCACGCCCTGTCGCTGCCGCTGGAGGGTCATCTCGACCTGGCGCATCCCTACGGCGTCGGGGTGCTGCTGCCGCACGTCGTGACCTTCAATCTCGCGGTGCTGCCCGCCAAGGTGCGCCCGCTCGCTGAAGCTCTGGAGGTCGAGACCGCCGGCCTGTCGCGCCAGGAGACGATCGCCGCCTGCGCCGAGGCGATCCGGGCGCTCTACGCCGATATCGGCTTCCCCACGCGGTTCACGCCCGCGCAGCTGCCCCGCGACCGCGTGCGCGAGATGGCCTTGCGCGCCGTGCCGGGCCTCTATGCCGGCATCGCCGCCAAGGATTTCGATCCCGCCAGCGCCAACGACCGCACGATCATCGCGAGCCCCGCGGCGCGCAAGATGACGGTGAGGCAGGCGGAGGAGATCTTCGAGCGGTGCGTCGGGTGATCCGACGATCCACCCGGCGGATCCGACACCCTTCTGGTCGTCCCGGGGCCGCCAGCGGAGCCCGGGATCCGGAACCGCTGGTCGCCGAGCCCCGGCAAGCGTGTCCCCCACGCCCTGGCGCACCCAGGCCTGCCATGCTTCTCTCCATCCCGAACGGGAGGGGCAGGCCTTGCGCACGACATCGATGATCCTGGCGGCGGCCGCCCTCTGCGCAGCCCCCGTCGCGGCTTTGCCGGCCCACGCGCTCGACATGCGCGACCTGCCCATCGCCAGGGCGCCCGAGGCCTGCCCGCACGAGGGCCCCGGCTTCACCCGCGTCGTTCCCGGCGGGCCGTGCATGCGGATCAGCGGCCGGGTGCGCGCCGAGGCCGGCACGCCGGTTCCCGCCCGGCCTGGCGCCGGGCTCGACGGGGCGGCCCGGGGCGTCGTCAGCGGCTCCGGCCGGATCGCGATCGATACCCGGACGCAGACCGATTACGGTCCGGCCCGAGCCTATATCCGGCTCGGAACCAGCCACTGACGCGTCACAGGCTGCGCGACAGCACCAGGGGCGCGCTGCGGCGATGGCCGTAGGGGGAGGGGGCCGGACGGCTGCCGTAGCCGCCGCTGCCGTAGCCCTTGGGCTCCGCGTTGCGGGTCAGCTCCGCCGAGAGGTTGCGCAGCAGGCTCTCCGAGACCGAACGGGCGGTCGCCAGCACCGCCTGGTTGGCCGCCACGACCTCGGCGAACCGCCCATGGGCCTCGCGCAGGACGGCGATGCTCTCCGGCGCGAAGCGGGCGAGCGCCACGGCATTGGCCTTCACCGCCTGCAGGCCCTGGAGATAGACGCCGGCGAGCGCCGTCTTCTGCGGCGCCTCGGCCAGGCCCTCGGCGAGGCGCCCGACCCGGACATGGTCGCTCTCGCGCCCGAGCAGGGCCTCGAGGTCGCGCATGATGCCGAGCGTCTCGGCGACCAGGCGCTCGGCGCCATCGGCATCGTCGACCCGGACCGGGGCGGGGCGGGACGAATCAGCCATTGGCGCCTCCCTGGAGCCGCAGCATCTCGCGCATCACCTGGTCGCCGATGCCGACGCCGCCGCTCTGCACGATCGACTGGGCGTATTCCTTGTTGAGCATCGAGCGATAGACGCCGCCGCCGGTGCCGTTCTGGCCGAGCGGCCCGTCGGTGCCTTCCGAGCGGTTGAGCACGTCGAGGCTCTGCTCCAGGAACATCGACTCGAAGTCCTTGGCGGTCTTCTGCATCTTGATCTTGTCGGCCGACGGCGTCGGGCTGGACGAGACCGCCCCGGCGAGGGCCTGGCCGACCGCCAGGCCGGCGGAGGCCGCGAGGGAAGCGAGAGGGAGCATCGGGCGAACCTCGGAGGTGCGAAGGGAGAGAGGAGGAAGGGCTCAGGTCACATCACTTCGATGTCGGCCTGGAGCGCCCCGGCGGTCTTGATCGCCTGGAGGATCGAGATCAGGTCGCGCGGGCCGATGCCGAGGGCGTTGAGCCCGTCGACCAGCTCGCGCAGGGTCACGCCCTCCTTGACCAGGGCGAGCTTGTTCTTCTCGCCGGCATCGACCCGGAGGGCGGTGCGCGGCACCACCACGGTCTCGCCGTTGGAGAACGGCGCCGGCTGGCTCACCTGCGGCTGCTCGCTGATGGTGACCGTGAGGTTGCCCTGCGCCACCGCCACGGTGGAGACCCGCACGTCGCGGCCCATCACGATGATGCCGGAGCGCTCGTCGATCACCACCCGGGCGGTCTGGTCGGGCTCGACCTTGAGCTGCTCGATCTCGGTGAGCAGCCGGATCATGTTGCCCTGGTAGCGGGCCGGCACCTGCAGGGTGACGGTGGAGGGGTCGGTCGGCTCGGCGGTGTCCGCCCCCATGAAGTCGTTGATCGCCGCGGCGATGCGCTTCGAGGTGGTGAAGTCGGGGTTGCGCAGGGACAGGCGCAGGCACTTCTGCTCGTTGAGCTTGAAGGCGATCTCGCGCTCGATCACCGCCCCGTTGGCGATGCGCCCGTTGGTCGGCACGCCGCGGGTGATCTTGGCCGCGTCGCCCTCGGCCTGGAAGCCCGCGATGGCGAGCGATCCCTGCGCCACCGCATAGGCCTCGCCGTCGGCGCCGAGGAGCGGCGTGACGAGCAGCGTGCCGCCCTGGAGCGACTTGGCGTCGCCGAGCGAGGACACCGTGACGTCGATGCGCGTGCCCTGCGCGGCGAAGGGGGGGAGGTTGGCCGTCACCATCACGGCGGCGAGGTTCGCGGTGCGCATGACGGCGCCGCGGGTGTTGACCCCGAGCCGCTCCAGCATCGCCTGCACCGATTGCTTGGTGAAGGGGGCGTTGTTGAGCGTGTCGCCGGTGCCGTTGAGGCCGACGACGATGCCGTAGCCGATGAGCTGGTTGGTCCGCATCCCCTCGACGCTGGCGAGGTCCTTCACCCGCGACAGGGCGAAGGCGGGGCCGGCCGCGAGGAGCAGGACGGGCAGGAGGCAGGAGAGGAAGGCGAGGGCGAGGCGGCGGCGCATGACGGGATCCCGAAACTCGAGAGGCGAAGTGCCAGGACCGTGCCAGCGCCGGGGGGCTCGTAAGTGTCTGGTAAGGTTACCGATCCGTTGCCGCCCGAGGCGGCGGGCGGGTGATCCGGGCCCGGTCGTTTTCGCCCCGCGGCAAGTTCTGCCGCCTCGTTTACGGCGCATTCACCATACCCGGGCGAGGTTTGCAGGACTGAAGCGACCCTTCGTGACCCGGACCCGATCCCATGCGCGTCGACACCCGCCTCGCGGCCGCCCCCCTGTCCGGGGCCGGCGCGCGCTCCCTGCCGGCAGGCGGCGTGTTCACCCTCGGGATGGAGGGCGCGCGCGGGCCGACCAGCGCCGGCAGCGCGATGCCGCTCGCGAACCTGAGCGCCATCCTGACCCTGCAGAGCCAGGACGAGGTCTCCGCCGACCGCCGCCGCCGGGCGACCAAGCGCGGCCACGACCTCCTCGACGCCCTCGACCGCCTCAAGGCGGCGCTGCTGGGCGGCCGGGTCGCCGCGAGCGAGTTGAAGGCCATCGCCGGCCGCCTCGCCGAGCGCGACGGCAGCACGGGCGATCCCCGCCTCGACGACCTCCTCGGCCATATCGAGCTGCGGGCGCAGGTGGAACTGGCGAAGCTCGGCATGGCGGGGGGCCGATGATGGGCCGGTCGCGGCGCTCGATATGCCGTAAGGGAAGATAAGCATAGGCGCGAGACAATTTCTGCGAGCCCTCGGCCGACGGCACATCGAAGGCGAGATTTGATCGCTTCTGTTCGGAATTTATATTCTCATTCAAAGTTTCGCGAGATTCTTCGGCTGCCCAGGCCCGGCTTCAAGGACGCCCTGACCGCCAAGCGCGAGGCGGACCGCACTGCGGCCGGCGAGGCCGATGCGAAGATGCGCCGCGCCGAGCGTCTCGACGGCGCGACCCGCGCCTTCGAGGCCCGGGTGATGGCGCTCAGCCGCGGCGTCGCCACCGCGGCCTCCGGCATGGAGACGACGGCGGGCTCCATGGCCGCCACCGCCGAGGCGACCACCGGGCAAACGGTGACCGTCGCCGCCGTCGCCGAGCAGACCTCGGCCAACGTGCAGGCGGTGGCGAGCCCGACGGACGAGCTCGCCGCCTCGGTCCAGGACATCGCCGCCCAGGTCGACCTTTCCGCCCACATGGCCGTCGCGGCCCGGGACGAGACGCAGCGCACCGACACCGTGGTGCAGATCCTGGCCTCCGGCGTGCGAGGGATCGGCGATGTGGTCGGCCTGATCTCCTCGATCGCTGGCCAGACCAACCTGCTCGTCCTGAACGCCACGATCGAGGCAGCCCGGGCCGGCGAGGCGGGACGCGGCTTCGCCGTCGTCGCCGCCGAGGTCAAGGCCCTGGCCGACCAGACGGCGCGGGCCACCGAGGAGATCGCCCGGCAGATCGGCGCGATCCAGGCCGGCACCGGCGGGGCGGTCGAGGCCGGCGGTCGAGGCCATCGCGGCGATCGGCCGGCGCATCGGCGAGATGGACACCATCGCGGCTGGCGTCGCCGCGGCGATGGAGGAGCAGAAGGCGGCGACCCGGGAGATCGCCCGCAACGTGCAGCAGGCTTCCCGCGGCACCCTCGCCGTGACGGAGGCGATCGCCGCGGTGCGCGACGGCGCCGGCCAGACCGGCACGGCGGCGGCCCAGGTCCTCGGCGCGGCGCAGGACATGTCCCGCTCCGCCGGCGAGCTGTAGCGGGAGGTGGCCGTGTTCCTGGCCGACGTGCGGGCGGCGTGAGCGCGCCGTCTCCGGCCGTTGACGCATCCCCCACGATCTCCCACAACGGCGCCCGCCTGAAGACGGGCGGCCTTGGTGTCGCCGCAAGACGCGCGTCACCCCGGCCTCGATGCTGTTCAACTCCTTTCCGTTCCTCCTCGGATTCCTGCCGGTCGCCTTGGGGCTTCACGCCATCGTGGCCCTGCACCGGCCGGGCTGGCGGCTGCCGCTCCTCGTCGGACTCTCGCTCGTCTTCTACGGCTGGTGGGACCCGCGTTTCGTGCCGCTGCTCGCGGCATCGATCGGGCTGAACTGGCTCGTCGCCCGCTGGTTCGGGCGGAGCCGCGCGGCGCTGCTGATCCCGCTCGCCATCGCGGCGAACCTCGCGGTGCTGGCGCTGTTCAAGTATGCGGGGTTCCTCGCCGGCCTCGCGGCGTTCCTGCCGGGGCTCCACGACCTGGCCCGGCCGAGCCTCGCCCTGCCGCTCGGCATCTCGTTCTTCACCTTCCATCACGTGATGTACCTGACCGACCTGCGCGCCGGCCGGGCGCCGCAGATGGACCTGACGCGCTACGCCCTCTACATCGCGTTCTTTCCGCAGGTGCTTGCCGGCCCGCTGGTGCGCTGGAGCGAGATCCTCCACCAGTTCGACGAGAAGCCCTATGCCCGGCTGGACGCCGCCGAGCGGATCGGCCGCGGCCTGATGCTGCTCTGCATCGGGCTCGCCAAGAAGGTCTTCCTCGGCGACCCGCTCGCGGCCTACGCCAACCCGGTCTTCCAGGCCGCCGCCGAGGGCAAGGTGGTGAGCATGGCCGAGGCCTGGCAGGGCACGCTCGCCTTCACGTTCCAGATCTACTTCGATTTCTCGGGCTACACCGACATGGCGCTGGGTCTCGCGCTGCTGTTCGGGATCGTGCTGCCGCAGAACTTCGACGTGCCCTATCGCGCCACCTCCCTGCGGGAGTTCTGGCGGCGCTGGCACATGACCCTGTCGCGCTTCCTGCGCGACTATCTCTACATCCCGCTCGGCGGCAACCGCCGGGGCCTGGGCGTGCAGCTCGCCGCGCTCTTCGCCACCATGACGCTGGGCGGATTGTGGCACGGCGCCGGCCTCACCTTCGTCGCCTGGGGGGCGGCGCATGGCGCCGGGCTCGGCGTCGGCACCCTGTGGCGCCGGGCGGGCCTGCCGATGCCGGCCCTCCTCGGCTGGGCCCTGACCTTCGTCTTCGTGGCGCTGACCTGGGTGCTGTTCCGCGCCACCAGCTTCGAGGCCGCCATCGCCGTGTTCAAGGGCCTGGTCGGCCTCGCGCCGGCCGGCCACGGCTTCAAGTGGCGGGCCTTCGTGCCCGCCGCCCTGGTGGCGCTCGCCGGCCCGACCGCCTGGGCGGCGGTCCACCGCCTGCCGCCGCGGCCGGCCCTGGCGATCGCCTTCGCGGTGCTCCTCGTCGCGGTGCTGCTGCGCATCGGCGACGACGCCAATTACGAGTTCATCTACTTCCAGTTCTGAGCGGGGGGCCGATCCGATGCGCGCTGACCCTCCCGCCTCGGGCGAAGCCGCGTGGCGCCGGTTCGCCGCCTGCCTCGTCGCGGCGGCGGCCCTGCTCCTCGCCGGCACCCTCGCCCTGGCGCTCGCGGTCGACCCCTACGATACTGGCCGGCCACGGCTGCTGGCGCGCGACGGCGTGCGCCCGCAGGGGCCCCGCACCGCGGTGGCGAGCCGCGGCCGCGACCCCGCCTTCACGGCGGCGATCGTCGGCAACTCGCACATCCAGCTCGTCTCGCCGGCCCGCCTGCGGGCCGCGACCGGGATCCCGTTCGTCCAGCTCTCCGTGCCGGGCACCGGCCCGGGCGAGCAGCTGCGCGTCGCCGAGTACTTCCTGCGCCACCATCCCGCGGCGCGGGCCCTGGTGCTTGGGGTCGATTCGACTTGGTGCAGCGGCGATCCCGCCCTGCCGCCCCTGCGGCCCTTCCCGGACTGGCTCCTCGCCGCGGACTGGCCGGGCTACCTGCGCGGCCTCCTGCGCCTCGACGCCGCCGCGGAGGCTCTGCGCCGCATCGGCTGGGCGCTGCGCTCCGCCCCGCGCCGGGCGGCGCCGGACGGCTACTGGGACTATGAGCCGGAATACCGCCGCCTCGGCGATCCCGACGCGCCGGAGCGGGTTGCCGCCCTCGCGCGGCCGGTCCCGGACGTGCCCGATCCGGGGGAGGGGGGGCCGGACTTCCCGGCCGCCGGCCGGCTGCGCGCCCTCGCCGATCGCCTCGCGCCCGGCACGGCGCTGGTGATGGTGTTCCCCCCGGTCTATGCCGCCGCGCAGCCCCGGCCGGGCACCCCCCGGGCCGACGCGGCGCGCGCCTGCCGCGCCGCGCTGACGGAGGCGGTGACGCCCCGGGGCCGCGTGGTCGACTGGTCCGGCGACCGGCCCGAAGCGCACGATCCGGCCCTGTTCTTCGACGCCAGCCACTACCGCCAGCCCCTCGCGCAACGTCTGGAATCCGACATCGCCGCCGCCCTCGGCACGCGGGAGGGTGATGCAGAAAGCCCACGACCGTGACGAGAATGCAACCCCGCGCCGCTGTCCCCTGGTCCGGTCCTTGCGTGCGGGTGCAGAGACATTGTGGTGTCGTGCAGCCTCTATTATAGGGCTGCGCCAAGTGGGCTGCCGCCATGCACCGGCTGCGGTCAGGACAACATCGGTTTTCCGAGGGGCGCGATGGCGAAGATCGTGATCGAGGAGGGCTATGCCCCCAATGACGCCGAGCCCTTCATGAACGAGCGTCAGCGGGAGTATTTCCGCCGCAAGCTTCAGAGTTGGAAGCAAGACATTCTGCGCGAGGCCCAGGACACGCTGGTGGCGCTGCAGAGCGAGAACGAGAATCACCCCGACCTGACCGACCGCGCCTCGTCCGAGACCGACCGGGCGATCGAGCTCCGGGCACGCGACCGGCAGCGCAAGCTGATCGCCAAGATCGACGCGGCCCTGTCCCGGATCGAGGATGGCTCCTACGGCTATTGCGAGGAGACCGGCGAGCCGATCTCCCTCAAGCGCCTGGAAGCCCGCCCGATCGCGACCCTGTCCCTGGAGGCGCAGGAGCGCCACGAGCGCCGGGAGCGGGTGTACCGGGACGATTGAGGGGTGCGCGGCTTCGGTTCGATCGGCCATTTCTGAAGCTCGCGCCGTCAACCCTCCCCCCTCTGCGGGGGAGGGTGCCCCGCGGATGCGGGGCGGGAGGGGGG
>NZ_LABZ01000420.1 GCF_001043955.1 Methylobacterium tarhaniae
GGCGGCCTGCACGGCGTCGGCATCTCGGTGGTGAATGCCCTGTCGGACGTGCTCGAGGTCGAGGTCGCCCGCAACCAGACGCTCTACCGGCAGACCTTCTCCCGCGGCCACGCACAGGGTGCGCTCGAGACGATCGGGCGGGTGCAGAACCGGCGCGGCACCAGGGTGCGCTTCCATCCCGACGCCGAGATCTTCGGCGAGCACAAGTTCGATCCGCGCCGCCTGTTCAAGATGGCGCGCTCGAAGGCCTACCTGTTCGGCGGCGTCGAGATCCGCTGGCGCTGCGCCCCGGCCCTGCTCAAGGGCGTCGAGAACGTGCCGGCGGAAGCCGTGCACCGCTTCCCGGCCGGCCTGAAGGATTATCTCGCCCGCGAGATCGACGGCAAGGACCTGGTCGCCGACGGGGTCTTCGCCGGCAAGGTCACCAGGCCCGGCAGCCACGGCTCCCTCGAATGGGCGATGGCGTGGCTCGCCAACGACGACGGCTTCTCCTCCTCCTACTGCAACACCATCCCGACGCCGGAGGGCGGAACCCACGAGAGCGGGATGCGGGTGGCGCTGCTGCGGGCCCTGCGCGACCACGCCGAGCGGGTCGGCCAGGTCAAGCGCATGGCCTCGGTCACCGCCGAGGACGTGATGGCGACCTGCGCGGCGATGCTGTCGGTCTTCATCCGCGAGCCGGAATTCCAGGGCCAGACCAAGGACAAGCTGGCGACGCTGGAGGCCTCCCGCATCGTCGAGGCGGCGA
>NZ_LABZ01000421.1 GCF_001043955.1 Methylobacterium tarhaniae
GAGCGCTACCAGCTCTACCACCTCGAGAAGGCGAAGGGCGGGATCGGCCTCAGCATGTTCGGCGGCTCCTCGAACGTGGCGCCGGACAGCCCCAACATCTTCCGCCAGCTCAACGTCGGCACCGACGAGATCATCCCCTGGCTGCAGCAATTCTCGGCGCGCATGCACGAGGAGGGCGCGGCGCTGATGGTGCAGATCACCCATCTCGGCCGCCGCGGCGAACCCTACGGCGACCAGTGGCTGCCGACCATCGGCCCCTCGGCGATCCGCGAGACGCTGCACCGCTCCTTCCCGAAGGAGATGGACGAGCACGACATCCGGCGCGTCGTGAAGGCCTACGCTGCGGCGGTGCGGCGCTGCCGGGACGGCGGACTCGACGGCGTCGAGACCCTGGCGGGCGGCCACCTCATCGGCCAGTTCCTCTCGCCGGCGACCAACCGGCGGACCGACCGCTACGGCGGGTCGCTGGAGAACCGCTGCCGCTTCGGGCTGGAGGTCTTCGAGGCGATCCGCCGCGAGGTCGGCGACGACCTCAGGGTCGGGATGCGGTAACGCCGCGACGAGGGCGGGGCGGGGCCGGCGGGGGGGGGGGGCCCCCCAGGGGCGGCGCGCGTCTTACGGACCCCCGCTGG
>NZ_LABZ01000422.1 GCF_001043955.1 Methylobacterium tarhaniae
GGATTCGGGCACGGCTACCGCTTTGGGTCTTGAGGCTCCAAGCGGATCCGCAAGCACGGCGAGCTTCAAGAGCGAAGACAAGACCCGTATCAGATTGGCCAACCAGTTCAACGCCTTGCTTACGCAGATTGACCAGCTCGCAAAAGACGCAAGCTACAACGGGGTAAACCTGATCAGTAGCGACGATAAAGACAATAAGCTTCATATCGCCTTCAACGAGAACGATAGCTCTTCGCTGGATATTTCCGGCGTTGACCTTACAACGGGCGCCAAGGGCTTGAACATCTCTGCGATTTCGGTGGATGATGCGACGAAGGCGTTTCAGAGTGATGATGACGTTAAGAAGACAGTAAGTCAGTTGACTTCGGCAAGCGGCACTCTTCGCGCCCAGTCCTCGACCTTCGGCTCCAACCTCTCGGTGGTGCAGAACCGGCAGGACTTCTCGAAGCAACTCATCAACATCCTTGGTACCGGCGCATCCAACCTGACTGACGCCGATCTGAACGAAGAAGCTGCGAACTCCCAGGCTCTGAGCACCCGCCAGTCTCTGGGTATTTCGGCCCTCTCGCTCGCCAACACGGCGCAGCAGGGCATCCTGCAGCTTCTCCGCTAAGCGGATCAGCCTCGACGACGATGAGCGGCCGGGGGAAACCCCGGCCGATTTCGTTTGAGCCTACAGGAAGCAAAAAAAACAACCAGACCGATGGTGCGCAGGCAGGCGGTGCGCTGCCGGTATTGGCGCTCCGCCCCGATCGTGGTGCAGAGCACGAAGACGCAGACGAAGATCAGCGCCTAACTGAGGAATTAGCTGGACAGGAAATACTTGATGATCTCCATCGCGTCGCATA
>NZ_LABZ01000423.1 GCF_001043955.1 Methylobacterium tarhaniae
CGGAGAGGTGTATAAGAGACGGGTCCCCCCCCCCCCCCCGCGCCCACCCGCCTCGACGCCACGATCGTCGAGGCGGGTGAGCGCGCAGGTCTCGCCTTCTCCGGCCTGGCCGAAGGTGACCCGGTCGCCGACCTTCAGGCGCTTGGCCGGCCGCGCGAAGGCGCGCCAGCGATCCGGCGCCTCCCGCAGGTGGAGCATCGCCTCGAGGCGCACCGTGCCGCCGTCCCGGTGACGCAGGCCGCGCAGGCGCGCCGGGATCACCCGCGTGTCGTTGAACACCAGCACGTCTCCGGGCCGCAGCAGGCCGGGGAGATCGCGCACGATGCGGTCCTCCGGGGGCGAACCGGCATGCAGCAGCAGCAGCCGGGCGCCGTCCCGCGGCACCGCGGGCCGGAGGGCGATGCGGTCCTCCGGCAGGTCGAAATCGAACAGGTCCACGCGCATCCGGCCCTTCAGCCAGGATTCCGCCGCCGGATCAATGGGGCACGAGCGCTCCGGCTTGTTGACAATATGCTGTCATTTTGAAACCATGTTGCCGAAATGAAGGAAGGTTCCGTGTCCCAGGTCGAGGCCGCCACCGCGCTGATCCTGGAGGTTTTCCGCCTCAACGGCGCCCTGCTCGCCGCGGGCGATGCCCTCACCCGCGACCTCGGCCTCACCAGCGCCCGCTGGCAGGTGCTCGGCGCCGTGGCGCTGGCGGGCAGGTCGCTGACGGTGGCGGGCGCGGCGCGGGCGATGGGGGTCACACCGGCCGGGTGGCTCTTATACACATCTGGCGCTGCCGGCGAATAGAGAGGGGGTG
>NZ_LABZ01000424.1 GCF_001043955.1 Methylobacterium tarhaniae
GGGGAGGGGATGCATACCGGGCGGCGTCAGGCGGAGCCCGCGCTCCCGGAGGGTTCCGCGACGCCGATCACCGCCCGGGCACCGTCGAGGAACAGCCGCACCTTCATGGCGACGACCGCCGCGATGTCGTCGACCGGCAGGTCGTAGACGTATTTGCGCATGCCGAGATAGAAGATGCCGGCGTGCAGGCTCCAGATCGCCTCGATCTCCAGGTCGGAGACGGGCTGCTCCACGATCGAGGGACGGCCCAGCTCGTCCCGGATCTGGGCGACGATCAGCGGGAAGATCCGCTCCCGCAGCAGATCGAGGTAGCGGGTGTTGAAATCGAGCCCCTTGAGGCCGGCGAACATGAACAGGCGGACCCATTCGTAGGTCAGGATGACGCTTGCATAGTCGGTGTAGAAGGCGACGAGCCGCTCGCGCAGGGGCCGGGACGTGTCGCGGATCGTCTCCTCCCAGAACGGGTTCCAGCGGCGCAGGAACACCTCCTGGTAGACCCGCTCGACCAGGGCCTCCTTGGTCGGGAAGTAGCGGTAGAGCAGCGGCTGGGTGACGTTCAGGCGACGGGCCAGCTCCCGCGTCTGCCCCTCGAACCCGAATTCGGCGAAGAAGCCGATCGCCGCGCGGACGATCTCCTCCTCGCGCTGGGCCGGGCTCAGGCGGCGCTTCGGCGCCTCGGCGGTGTGCGCGGGCGCCGGGGGCGTGCGGCGGGAGGCCGTCACGAATTTCGTCGTCGCGTCCACGGCGGCACCGTATCATGCGGCCTCGCCGATTGACCATCGGGCAGCGGCGCGCCGCGCTTCGGGCAGCGTGGCGGCCGAGCGTTCCCCGCTCGCCCGCCTGGGGTCAGGCCGCCGCGGAGGCGAGGTCGAGCGGCGGGGGGGCGCTGGGGG
>NZ_LABZ01000425.1 GCF_001043955.1 Methylobacterium tarhaniae
GACGCCCTCCGGCGTGCCGGCGAAGATCACGTCGCCGGGCTCGAGGGCGAAGTAGGTCGAGAGATAGGCGATCTGCTCGGCCACCGACCAGATCATGTCGGAGAGGTCGCCCTTCTGGCGCAGCGTGCCGTCGACCGACAGGGTGATCGCGCCCTTGTCCGGATGGCCGATGACGGAGGCGGGCTTGAGGGTGCCGACGGGACCGGACAGGTCCGAGGCCTTGCCGAGCTCCCAGGAGCGACGCAGCGCCTTGGCGTCGTCCTGCAGGTCGCGCCGGGTCATGTCGAGGCCGACCGCGTAGCCGTAGACGTGGTCGAGGGCCTGTTCCACCGGGATGTCGCGGCCGCCCTTGGCGAGGGCCACCACCAGCTCGACCTCGTGGTGGTAGTTCTCGGTCTTCGGCGGGTAGGGGTGCTCCAGAATCCGCCCGTCCGGCACCACCTGGAGCGCGTCGGCGGGTTTCATGAAGAAGAACGGCGGCTCGCGGGTCGGGTCGGCGCCCATCTCCCGGGCATGGGCGGCGAAGTTGCGCCCGACGCAGTAGACCCGGCGCACGGGAAACAGGTCGTCGGTGCCTTGGATCGGGAGCGCGGTGCGCGGCGGGTTCGGGATCACGGAGAGCATGGGTCTGCGGTCTCGGACGAGTTTCGCGAAGGGCCGCGCATCTTGGAAAAAGGGCCGGCCGCCCGTTATCTAGAGGGCGGTTCCGCGGGGCGCCATCCCGCCC
>NZ_LABZ01000426.1 GCF_001043955.1 Methylobacterium tarhaniae
CAGGCCTTCGAGGCGCGAGGCGGTCTCGGGCGGCTGCTGGGCCGCGAAGGCGACCGGATCGGCCTTGAGCGGCAGGAGCGCGCCGTCGGGACCGCGGATCTCGAACTTGTAGTGGCCGCCCTTCTTCAATTCGGGGATGAACAGCTCCCAGACGCCGCCATCCTGCCACAGCCGCATCGGGTGGCGCCGGCCGTCCCAGTCGTTGAAGTCGCCGACCACCGAGACCCGACGGGCATTGGGGGCCCAGACCGCGAAGCGGAAGCCCGGGGTGCCGCCGATCTCGACGGCCTGCGCACCGAGCATCCGGTGCACCGCGTCGTTGCCGACGTCGCGCAGCAGGCCGATCTCCGCCTGCGTCAGGGTCGCGCCGTACTCGTAGGGGTCGCGCCGGGTGCGCTCGGTGTTGTCCCAGCCCTCGACCGCGATGCGGTAATCCGGCCGCTGCGGATGCGGGAAGCTGGCGACGAAGAAGCCGGCCGGGTGGCGCCGCTCCATCGGCACGCGGGTCTCCGCCACCACGACCGTCGCCGCGCGGGCCTCCGGCAGCACCGCGCGGACCTCCCACTGGCCCTCGCCGACCTCGTGCGGCCCGAGGACCCCGAAGGGATCGCCGTGCTCGGCCCGCATGATCGCCTCGACGGCGTCGGGATGGACCGCGTAGGCG
>NZ_LABZ01000427.1 GCF_001043955.1 Methylobacterium tarhaniae
TCCCGAACTCGCCCGACATCGTGTCGATCGAGCGGATCGAGGTGCTGAAAGGTCCCTCGGCCTTCCTGTACGGACGGGGTGATCCGGGCGGCACCTTCAACATCGTGACGAAGCAGCCGGTGCCTGAGCGCTCCTTCGCGATCGGCACGCAATACGGCAGCTACAACACCAAGCGCAGCACCTTCGACGCCACCGGCGCCCTCGACGAGGGCGGCACGGTGCTGGCCCGCCTCACCGGCGCGGTGGAGGATAACGGCAGCTTCCGCGATTTCGTCCACAGCGACCGCTACTACCTCGCCCCCGTCATCGCCTGGAAGCCGAACGCCGACACCACGGTGACGCTGGAGGGCGAGTTCATCAGCGCCGGGCAGATCTTCGACCGCGGCATCGTGCCGTTCCGCGGCGACCTGCGGGCGGTGCCGCGCAGCCGCTACATCGGCGAGCCGGGCCTCGCCCCGTTCCGCAACGACAACGCCCTCGGCCAGTTGCGCGTCGAGCACAGGCTCAACTCGGACTGGGTGCTGAACGCGGGCGCGCAGGTTCTCGCCGGCAACATCGCCGGCGACGCGGTGCAGACCGTGGGCTTCCTCGGCGACGGGCGCCTGCTCCGGCGCACCCTCGACCGGCGCGAGCTGACCTGGTCCGACCTCGACCTGCAGATCAATCTCGCGGGCAAGTTCGAGACCGGCTTCCTGCGCCACACCCTCCTCGTCGGCCTCGAACGCGACAGCCTGCGCTACCGCGAGGACATCACGCGCTCGAACTTCAACGCCAACCCCTTCGTCCTCGACCTGTTCGCGCCCCGCTACGGACAGCCCCTGCCCGCCCTCACCGTGCCGAGCAGCAACCTGCTGCAGAACACGACGAGCTACGCCGGCTACGTCCAGGACCAGATCGACCTCACGCCCAAGCTCCATGCCCTGGTCGGCGTGCGCGTCGAGGACATCACCCTCGACACGACCAGCTACATCAACAACACGACCACGCGATCGCAGGGCAC
Organism: Methylobacterium tarhaniae; assembly: GCF_001043955.1. Classification (GTDB taxonomy): domain Bacteria; phylum Pseudomonadota; class Alphaproteobacteria; order Rhizobiales; family Beijerinckiaceae; genus Methylobacterium; species Methylobacterium tarhaniae. The sequence goes on from NZ_LABZ01000427.1 coordinate 1,001, forward strand.
GGCCGCGACGCCGCGCTTCG
>NZ_LABZ01000428.1 GCF_001043955.1 Methylobacterium tarhaniae
TGGCCGGCGGGATCGCCTGCGCCTGGATCGGGGTCGGCGTGACGTAGCCGGCCTGGGCGAGCGCCTTCAGGATCGGCGCCGCGAGACCGAAATCGGTGAACTGGGTCAAGTGAATCTTCTTGAATTTTGGCAGCGGGATCGCCGCAAGGCGCGCGCAACGCACGGCCCTCATCGCGATCCGATGTCAGGAGACCGCCCGCGTGATGGAGCGATCCGAGGGACGAGCGATTAAGAGAGGGCCGGGCCTGCCGCGCAGGTGCCGCGGCGAAATCCGTCACGCAGCCCTCTCGAGCGGACCACGATCGGCCGCTGACGCTGCAAGCCGCCATATGGCGTTGTGCGGGTGCGAAGTCAATCGGCGGACGCTGCGTCGCTTGCGCGGCACCCGTGCGGTGGACGCTTGCTCTCGGGTCTCGCCCGATGATTGATACACTCGGAGAGTGTTCTTACGGCCGGAGCCGCCCTCATGTCCGCCCGCCACCCCGCCCTCGCCCGCGCGGAAACGTTCGCCGCCGCCTACGGCCTGCGCCGGCCGCTCCTCCTCGCCCCGATGGCCGGGGCCTGCCCGCCGGCGCTCTCCGTGGCGGTGATGCGGGCCGGCGGGCCCGGGGCCTGCGGGGCGCTGCTGATGCAGCCCGCGGCGATCCTGGCCTGGGCCGAGGCCGTGCGGGAG
>NZ_LABZ01000429.1 GCF_001043955.1 Methylobacterium tarhaniae
CGTCGCCGTGGCGGTGGTGGACTGATCCGAGGCCGTCCGGTCCTTGCGGCGTTGCCGTTGCGGCGCGCCTCCCCACATCAGGCTCGATCGTGCGAGCGGAGCGTGATGTGATGGCAAAGCCCCTGGTTGTCGTGATTCCCCATCAGCTCGGCCGGACCGAGGCCCGCCGCCGGCTCGAGAACGGGATCGGCCAGGCCAAGGAGATGCTGCAGAAGGCGGGTCTCAGCATGGCCGATGCGACCTGGAGCGGCGACCGGCTCTCGTTCCTGGTGGCCGCCATGAACCAGCGGGTCGACGGCGACATCGACGTCGAGGACGATACGGTGCGGGTCGAGGTGCGGATGCCGCTCCTGCTCTCGATCTTCGCCCACAAGATCCAGCAGATCGTCAGCCAGAACGGCACCAAGCTGCTCACCAAGCAATAGGGGACGCTGCGGAACCCGGGCCCGGCGCCCCGGTTTGGGTTCGACAGACGAGAGGAGCGCTCGATGTCGAATCCCGGCCCGATTCCGGACCAGCCCTACGATCCCGTGCCCCCCACCCCGGGTCCCGATACGCCGAATCCCGGAGCGCCCGACCTGCCGAGCGAGGCTCCGGGCGACCGGCCGGTCGAGATCCCGGTGAACGATCCCGGCAACTCGCCGGCCATCACCCCCGACCCGTCCCCGCCCGGCCCCGCCAACCCGACGATGTAGGGGCGCGTCACCGCCCCGCGGCGTAGCCCTGCATGCCGCGCGGGTTGGCCGCCGCCCGCAGGCGGCGGCCGTCGCGGCTCGCCGCCGTCAGGCGGCCCTCCGACCAGTCGGACCCGATCTCGACGAGGTGGCC
>NZ_LABZ01000043.1 GCF_001043955.1 Methylobacterium tarhaniae
CAAGGAGGCCCCCGCCCCCGCCGCGAAGCCCGACCAGGCACCGGCTCCGAAGCCCGCCGCCGCGGCCCCGCCCTCCGGGCTCACCGCCAAGCAGGTGATGGGGATGTTCGAGCCGGGCTCCTTCGAGGAGGTGCCCCTCGACGGCATGCGCAAGACCATCGCCAAGCGCCTGGTCGAGTCGAAGCAGACCGTCCCGCACTTCTATCTCTCCCTCGACGTCGAACTCGACGCGCTGCTCTCCTTGCGCGAGCAGGTCAATGCGGGGGCGACGAAGGACAAGGACGGCAAGCCGGCCTTCAAGCTCTCGGTCAACGACTTCGTCATCAAGGCTTTGGCACTCGCCCTGCAACGGGTGCCGGCGGCCAATTCCGTCTGGGCCGAGGACCGTATCTTACGCTTCCGCCACTCCGATGTCGGCGTCGCGGTGGCGATCGACGGCGGGTTGTTCACCCCGGTGATCCGCCGGGCCGAGCAGAAGACCCTCTCGACCATCTCGGCCGAGATGAAGGATCTCGCCGCCCGCGCCCGCACCAAGAAGCTCAAGCCCGAGGAGTATCAGGGCGGCACCACCGCGGTGTCGAATCTCGGCATGTTCGGCATCAAGGAGTTCGGCGCGGTCATCAACCCGCCCCACGGCACCATCCTGGCGGTCGGCGCCGGCGAGGCCCGGGTGGTGGCGAAGAACGGTGCCCCCGCTGTGGTCCAGGCGATGACGGTGACGCTCTCCTGCGACCACCGGGTGGTCGACGGGGCGCTCGGCGCCGAATTGCTCGCGGCTTTCAAGGGCCTGATCGAGAGCCCGATGGGCATGCTGGTTTGAGCGCCGCCGCCCCGCCCTCCCCGGAGACCTGAATGTCCGACACCTACGACGTCCTCATCATCGGCGCCGGTCCCGGCGGCTACGTGGCGGCGATCCGGGCAGCCCAGCTCGGCTTCAAGACGGCGGTGGTGGACCGCGAGCACTTAGGCGGCATCTGCCTCAACTGGGGCTGTATCCCCACCAAGGCGCTGCTGCGCTCGGCCGAGATCTACCATTACATGCAGCATGCCAAGGATTACGGCCTGACGGCGGACAATGTCGGGTTCGACGTCTCCGCCATCGTCAAGCGCTCGCGCGGCGTGTCCGGCCGGCTCAACGGCGGCGTCGGCATGCTGCTCAAGAAGAACAAGGTCGACGTGATCTGGGGCGAGGCTGCGATCGAGGCGGCCCCGAAAGGCAACGAGGCCGGACGGGTCGTGGTGCGGGAGACGAAGCGCGCCGAAGCGCCGAAGGGCGCCAAGGCGGCCGGCACCTATGGGGCCAAGCACATCATCGTGGCGACCGGCGCCCGCCCGCGGGCGATCCCCGGCATCGAGCCGGACAGACGCCAGATCTGGACCTATTACGAAGCGATGGTCCCGGAGAGGATGCCCAAGAGCCTGCTGGTGATGGGCTCGGGCGCGATCGGCATCGAGTTCGCCTCCTTCTACCGCACCATGGGAGCCGAGGTGACGGTAGTGGAATTGCTGCCGCAGATCCTGCCGGTGGAGGACCACGAGATCGCCGCGCATGCCCGCAAGCGCTTCGAGAAGCAGGGCATCAAGATCCTCACCGGCGCCAAGGTGACCAAGGTCGAGAAGAAGACCGAGGCGGTCACCGCCACGGTCGAGACCGAGGGCGGCAAGACGCAGGAGATCACGGCGGAGGTTCTGATCTCGGCGGTCGGCGTCGTCGGCAACACCGAGACTCTCGGGCTCGAGAAGCTCGGCGTCGGAATCGAGCGCGGCATCGTCGCCACCGACGGGCTCGGGCGCACGAATGTGCCGGGGATCTACGCCATCGGCGACGTCGCCGGCCCGCCGATGCTGGCCCACAAGGCCGAGCACGAGGGCGTGATCTGCGTCGAGACCATCAAGGGGCAGCACACCCATCCGATGGACAAGGGCAAGATCCCGGGCTGCACCTACTGCCAGCCGCAGATCGCCTCGGTCGGCCTCACCGAGGCCAAGGCCAAGGAACAGGGCTTCAACGTGCGCGTCGGCCGCTTCCCCTTCGCGGGCAACGGCAAGGCGATCGCGCTGGGCGAGCCCGACGGCCTGGTGAAGACGATCTTCGACCGCAAGACGGGGCAGCTCCTCGGGGCCCACATGGTCGGGGCCGAGGTGACGGAGCTGATCCAGGGCTACGTCGTGGCGATGACCCTCGAGACCACCGAGGAGGAGCTGATGCACACGGTCTTCCCGCATCCGACCCTCAGCGAGATGATGCACGAGAGCGTGCTCGACGCGTATGGGCGTGTGATCCACATGTAGGCTGGCGAGGGACCTGAAAGCTCCGGCAGAACAAGTGGTTAGGAGTTCGACGCTAGCCGAGGCTCGACCATCGGGTCAAGCCTCGGGATGGGCAAGACAGGTGCATCGCTCGGGGCCCAGTGTGCCCAGATTGTGCCTGGCCAGAAGCCCGTTTCTGTCATGTGGCTCTATGGTCGAATGGCTAATCTTTGCACGCCCGTTAGCCCATGCTGGGCGCCAAACTCGCCGGGACAACGCGGCTGCGTGAGACGGCGCTGGCAGGCGGTCAAACAGAGGCAGCTGTGCGCTGCAGCACCCAGATCCCGAGCTTATCGGCGATGCTCCGCACGCACTTTATACATGCTATAAGCCTTGGATGAGCAGCACTGGCGTTCGTGACCACGGTCGACCACTCCCAAGAATGATCAGGAGTGCGCGATGCCGCTGACCATCTCCGTGTTCTCCGACGTGATCTGCCCCTGGTGCTACCTCGGCAAGCGCCGGCTCGAACGCGCGCTGGATCAGCTCGGCCTGCGCGAAACCACCACGATCGAGTGGCTGCCCTTCGAGCTGAATCCCGACATGCCGGCAGACGGCATGGAGCGTGCGCTCTACCGCGCCCGCAAGTTCGGGGCTGAGCGCAGCGCGCAGCTCGACGCGCAGATGGCCGAACTCGGGCGGCAGGAGCGCATCGGCTTCTCATTCGAGACGATGATGCGCACGCCGAGCACGCGGCGTGCGCACATGCTGATCGCGGCCGCGACCCAGAACGGACGGGCCGACCCGGTCGTGAACGCTTTATTCCGCGCCTACTTCGAGGAGGGCCGGGATATCGGCGATTCCGAGATTCTGCGCGAGATCGGGCTCAGGGCCGGGCTCGACCGCGCCGTCGTCGACCATGCGCTCGGCAACGAGCAGCTGAGATCGCTCGTCGAGGCCGTCGAGCGGCAGGCTGCCGAGATGCAGGTCACGGGTGTGCCGTTCTTCATCGTCGACCGCAAGTGGGCGGTCTCAGGAGCGCAGCCGACCGAGCAGTGGGTCGGCGCGCTTCAGAAAAGGCATAGTGGCTGACGGCAGTCACCGGTGACACTCACCAGACGCGAAATCACTCTATAACGTTGATGACACCCGTTCATCGCGTTGTCCTCACGCATCTGCACGACCCTCTGCGCGCGCTCGTAGAGTCTCGTAAAGTTGAGCAGGCCCAAGCAAGACCTCTCTCAGCCCATCACGAACTTTCTGCGAATCGAGCGCTTGCTTGCTCAGCGATGTATGAGCTTCAAACGCATCGATGATTGCGCTCATCAGTTCGGCCGCCAATGTCGGTGAGTTGTCGAACTGCGCCTTGGTGTTATTGGCGGCTTGTGTCATTAGCGTCTCGGACTCGAGCATTTTATCACGCAAGGCCGTGACATAACTCAATTGGTCGCCATCGGTGGTATCGCCACCGAACAAATCGTTCACCCGAGCTATGATGTCGGCGAGAAGGGCCCTCTCTTTCTCTTGCACGGATCCTGAGCCCATGCCGGTCATCGGAGTGAGCTTCATCTCGTCTCGGCCGCCCACGTCCAGTCGGCGCTGGCCCTCGCTCTTAAGGTTGTGGTGGGTCAGCATCACCTTTGATAGATCGACACCTTCACGCTCTCGGCCGAACTCGAGCAGCGGCAACAAGCGCTTGTAGAATAGGAATCGCTTCTCGATATCTGTGTTCGCATAGTCAAATATCTGAGATAGAAAACTGTAGGCGCTCTGATAGGCAGTCATGTCGCTTTTGAAGAGAGCTAGCGTTTCGAGTTCGTCCTGCGCCTCACTGGCAATTTCTTCATCCTCTTCATCTTGGGCGCGATGGAGTCGCTCCTGCACAGCCTTGAAACGCTTCAGCAGGCGGTCTGCGACAGGTTCGATCGCAGCGACGAGCTCACCCTGTTTCGACTTCGGGTTCATCTCGATCGCGATGACGCGGTCCACCTCGAACTCATCATAGTGACCGCTCGAGTCGAGCTTGGCTTTAAGGTCTAGCACGATATCCGGGTCTGTGACGCCTTCGAGTTCTGCTGTGTCGTAGTAGGTGCGGAAGGCGGTGAGGATCTCATCGGAAGAGTTCAAGAAGTCCAGGACGTAAGTCGTGTCCTTGCCGGGGTGAGCGCGGTTGAGGCGGGCCAGAGTCTGGACTGCCTGGATGCCCGCGAGCCGCCGGTCGACATACATCCCGCAGAGCAGTGGCTGATCGAAGCCGGTCTGGAACTTGTTGGCGACGAGCAGCAGGTGGAAGCTGGTAGTGGCGAAGGCCTCCCGGATGTCCCGACCCTTAAGCCCCGGGTTTAGTATAGCGCTCGACTCGACGAATTCTTCAGATCCTGACTCCGGATCAGGCACCGAACCGGAAAAGGCCACGAGCGTGCCAATGCCGTAGCCCTTGGATTTGATATAGCTGTCGATCGCGAGCTTCCACCGCACCGCCTCCTTGCGGCTCCCAAGCACCACCATCGCTTTCGCTTTGCCTTGAAGTAGCTGCTGCACGTTCTCGCGATAGTGCTCGACGACGATTTCGACTTTCTTGGAAATGTTGTAGGGGTGGAGCCGCACCCAGCGCATGATCCCCTTCAAAGCGGCGCTGCGTTCGACCTCCTGCTGCTCCCAGTCCTGACCGTCATTCGCGAGGCGGAAGGCAAGCTTGTAAGGTGTATAGTTTCTGAGAACGTCGAGGATAAAGCCTTCCTCGATCGCCTGACGCATGCTGTAGACGTGAAAGGCGCCCGGCAGGTTTGCGGGGCCAGGCGGCTGGTCGGGATGGGGCCGGCGCCCGAACAGCTCCAGCGTCTTGGCCTTCGGGGTGGCCGTGAAGGCAATATAGGTAACACCACTCTCCCCAGCGCGCGCTGCCATCTGGGCGGCGAGTATGTCCTCCGCGCTCATCTCGCCGCCATCCTGCAGGTCGGCGATTTCCTGCGGCGACAGCAGCTGCTTGAGCTTCTTCGCCGCCTCGCCCGTCTGGGAACTGTGCGCCTCGTCGGCGATAACCGCGAACCGCTTGCCCTCGGTCGCCGCGAGCTCTCTCACGGCATCGAGCGCAAACGGGAAGGTCTGGATGGTGCAGACGATGATCTTCTTGCCCTGCGCCAGCGCTTCGGCCAGCTGTCCACTCTTGGCGCCGCCCTCGCTGCGGATAGTTGCTACGACGCCGGTGGTGCGCGCGAATCCGAACAGCGCGTCCTGCAACTGAGAGTCTATGACATTGCGGTCGGAAACGACAATCACCGTCGAGAACAGCTTCTTGTCCGCCTCGTCGTGCAGGTCGGCGAGGAAGTGCGCAGCCCACGCAATCGAGTTCGTCTTGCCGGAGCCGGCCGAGTGCTGGATCAGGTATTTGCCTCCCGGCCCCTCGGACCGCACGGCCGTCGCAAGCCTCCGGGTGGCGTCGAGCTGGTGATAGCGCGGGAAGATCAGGTCGGTGATCGAACTCTTGGCATCACGTTGAGCCACGAAATAGCGGCCGAGGATCTCGAGCCAGCTCTCTCGCTCAAGCACCTCCTCCCAGAGATAGCCGGTGCGGTGGCCGTTGGGATTTGTCGGATTGCCAGCTGCGCCGTGATCTCCCTTATTGAACGGCAGGAAGCGCGTGGCTGGACCGGCGAGCTTGGTCGTCATGTAGACTTCGCTGTTGCTCACTGCGAAGTGCACCAGCGCGCCACCGGGAAATGACAGCAGCGGCTCCCGCGCCTGCCCCTTGGGCTGCGGCAATCGGTCGAATCGATACTGGTCAATGGCATCGGAGACCGACTGCGTGAAGTTGGTCTTGAGCTCGAGGGTCGCGACCGGCACGCCGTTTAGGAGGAGGACGACATCGATCGAGTTCTCGTTCGCCAATGAGTAGCGCAGCTGCCGCACCACGCGCAGGCGGTTCGCCCGATAGGCCGCGTTGATGTCGGGATTCATCCCGATGGCGGGGCGGAACTGCGCGAGCGCAATGCGTCCTTTCACACCCACCATGTCGACGCCGTGACGGATGATATCGAGAGTGCCGCGATCACCGATCTGCTTGCGGACGCGGTCGAGCAGCGCTGCCGCTGCGCTTGCGCCATGGCTGCGGCCGAGAGCCTCCCACGCCTTTGGCTGCGTCTGCTGCACCCATGCGGTGAGATCGGCCGGGAACAGCGCGCGCTGGCGGTCGTAATGCGTGGAAGCACCGCGCTCGTAGATCCAGCCATGCGCGGCCAGGTGCCCGCAGATCTCGTCCTCGAAGCTGATCTCCTTGTGCAGGTTCATCGGGCCGCACTCGCCTCACCGAGCTGCTGGGCTTCCCACTCCTTGTAGGTTTTATCCGTCCCTTCCAGATGCCAGGAGGTCAGGCCGTTGGAACTGCGCCCCTTAATAACGGCTGCCGCCGCGCTGGGGCTCTTGAACGCGTAGTTCTGCGCGAACACGCAGCGCTCCCCGTCTGGCACGAGCACACTGGCTCTGATAAGTTCATCATGGAGTTTTCCATACGAGCTCGTGCTCGACTGCCCAGTCCAGCGCAGGCGCGCCTGCGATCCGCTTTCGACGACTAGTTCACCATCGAGATAGAAGGCTGTCGCGGCGATGCCGTGCTTCTTGAAATCGAGCGTGAACCGCACGGCTTCGGGTTTGTTGCCGAGCGCATTTGTCACCTTCGGCTTCGACTCGGGGCGGGCACTCTGCACAAACAGGTCCACACGAACCGCGGGTAATACCATCAGGAGGTTATACAAGAACGCCTCCATCTTAGCGACATCAGCCTCCGAGAGGCTTGGGCGAGCGGGCTGTGGACCGTTCTCCATCGCCGTGCGGCCGACCCGACGAGCGACCTCGATCAAGCGCGACTCGAGATATTTCGCGTGAGCCTTATTCAACCGATTCGCGGCCGCGGTGACCAGCACAGCGGTCGTCCACCAATCGCGTCTGACATCGTGGCTTCGAATGCGGCTGCCGATGTCCTCCCCTTCCCCGATATAGGCGAGCGGCTGGCCTTCATCCGTTTCGCCGAGAAGGAGATAGATTCCGGTGTAGCCTGCCTCAGGGCGCCCAAGCGCGGTAGTGATCTGCGTCCGGGGCGCCGTCAGCACGTGCCCCGTCCAGTTAAACATCTCCGCCGTGACCATTCCGTCCGGACGCCCGTCGACGTAATAGAGTTCCAGAGACTGCCCGACTGTCCAGTTCATGCGAACAGCCTTCCGGTCGAGGTCTTCGGCCCAGTGCCAGTCGGCACGAGGCCGTGGCGGCGCATCCAATCGAGCCAGGTCTCGAGTTCTTCGATGCGGAACTTCTTGGCCTTCTCGGGGTGCCATTCGGACAGGACGGCGTGCCCGATCTCCTCGTCCGAGGGTGTGTCACCATCGATCAGAGCGTCGTTCCATACGGCGTAGAGTGTCGCCACAACCTCGGCGCCTCTAGTGTCAATAATACTAATGTCCTCGATCAGCTTGTCTAGCTTAGCGACGCGCTCGCCAAGTAACGAGGCGAGATCTTGTCGGTGTGTTCCGCGCCTATCCCCGGGCCGATAAGTCACGGTTGATCCGGGACCATCTGGTTGCTCGACTCGCACACCTGCGATCGCTTCGGCCTCTCGCTCCATCTCCTGAATCATATCTCGGTCGAGCGGGCCGGCCGCCTCTCGAAGATATTTGCCCTCGAGCTCGGTGATTTCAATATGAGCTTCAGCTAGGTAAGCGATCTTCTGCAGCTTCACGCGGCCGAAGGTCGCTTGATGCGCTAAGCGCTCAATAATTTCAGTCGCGACAAGCCCGCGAGCGCAAGCCCGATTGACAGGAAATGGTAGATCGTCGGCCAAGCCGCGCACATCGACCCTGCCAGTAATTACAGCTGTTATGAGTGCCGCGCGGCGCTCCTGAAGGAGAGCGGACGCAGCCTCCGCCTCTTCAACTAGTGCGTCAATCTTCGCCGTCTCGTTGTTAAGAAAAGTAACTATGTCATGCTGTTCCTGCAACGGAGGAAGAGCGAGCTTAAATGACGCGATATCCGGCATGTAGATCGTATTGTGTGTTGATCCATACCGAAGACGCTTAAATTCTTCTGCCATTGCTTTGAAGACAAATAACAGAAATTCATTGTTTAATCGAGGTCCGCAAATCCAATTAGCAAAATCCTGCGTTGTTGCCATGTCGACACCCATGATCGCCGAAAAGCCTACCGATGCAGTCCGCGAAAGCATTACCGTCCCCTTAGGGAGGAGCCGAGCTGACGAATTGGCAAGTCCGGCTTCACTTATTAGCTCGTGCGTCTCATAGATTAATGTTCGACCTTGTTCTCGAATTTGCCACACGTCCGCTAGTGTGAACCAAGGAATTGTGCAGTCGGTCCACCATTCAGGTCGGGAGCGACTAGGAGTATGACCAGACTCGAGCCGCGCTACCATGCGGATTGGCAAGATTGTCCACTCCGCTGGCACGTCGCCGAGCCACTCGACCCCGCTGTCCTTCAGCGGTGCGTCTGGGCGAAGGCCCCTAGTGACTGCATGGGCGATGACGGCCTGCCGCTTTTCTTTCAGCAATGCGATTAGGCGACGTTGCTCCTCCACTAGTGCGTCGATTTTGGCAGTCTCGTGACCGAGGAATTTCACGATATCTCTTTGCTCTTCAAGCGACGGAAGAGCCAGCGAGCAGCGTCCAATTGCTTCTTGAGAGACGCCAAGGAATGTGGCGCCGGTGCTATTTACTTTAATGTATTCTTGGAAGAATGGTGTTGTCATATACCAGAACAGATATTCTGGAACGTATGATTGAGAATGAGCATCTTGGCGCGGCCTAAATAGGAGGAGATGACTGTTCAAACAGGCTGGACCGGGCAATACGTCAATGAACGCCAACTTCCCGAGCGCAGCTCCATCTTTCATTAATAACACGTCACCATTAGCCAACTGGATGTTACTATCTAAATCATAGCGTTGCTGAGAAATCTTCGGGCACATATTCCATTGCACGCGATAATTTTCGAAATGCGCGCTGCTGACTATATATGGACCTTCATCAATATATTCGTCAGCCTTGAGACCTTGCCAACCGAGGCGGCCCTTTAAAACAGAAATGTCTCTAATTTTTTTTGTCTTCCAGTGCGCTGGCACTTCTTGAAGCCACGCAACGTCACTGGGGCGGTATTTAGGATATCTTGAAAAGGTCCCGCCGCTCACGCTGCTAACTCCTCAATAAGCTTCTTGATTCTGCCCGTAACCTTCAGCAAATCTGAATCAATTTCCTCCAAAGGACGCGGAGGCTCAAACACATAGAAATATCGTGTGAATGGTATCTCATAGCCCGTCTTCGTCTTCTCTTCATCAACCCATGCGTCGCCCGCATGAGGCAGCACCTCTCGCATAAGATAAGCCTCGATGTTTTCGTCAAGTGGCACAGTCTCGGTGTCACGGAGATTTGGGTCGGCTTGCGGTTTACCTTTAGCCCTACCGCGCTGGCCGAGGACAGGCTTTCCGGCATCGTTGAGTAACGGCCGCTCAATTGTGATGATGCGATACCCGAAGGCGCTATTCGGCAGGATTCGCGACAATGGTGCTATCTTGACCTTACCACCTTCGGGTGCCGTGGGTGTAGCCCCGCCCTCAAGCACAATCTCGCGTCCGACCTCCCTCCCATGAGCGTCGAACAAAGTCACAAGCCGCGCTTCGACAAAATTTCCAAACAGTTGCGTCACTGTCGCGATGTGCTCGTCAGTCATTTCCTTGCGCTTGGAGCCAAGCGTCTTACGCATCTTGCGCCAGAAGGTGCTAGCGTCAATCAACTGCACTTTACCGCTGCGCGCGTCGGGCTTTTTGTTGCTGAGGATCCAGACGTATGTAGAAATTCCGGTATTGTAGAACATGTCAGTCGGTAAGGCGACGATTGCTTCCACCAGATCGTTCTCGAGCACGTAGCGGCGGATCTCGCTTTCACCGCTGCCGGCGCCACCCGCGAAAAGTGGCGAGCCATTCAGCACGATGCCGAACCGGCAACCGCCCTCATCCCACCGCCGCATCTTGGACAACAAGTGCATCAGGAACAACAGCGAGCCGTCCGATACACGCGGTAGGCCGGGGCCGAAGCGTCCGTCGAACCCCTGCTGCTCGTGCTCGGCACGGACCTGCTTCTCAACCTTCTTCCATTCGACACCGAAGGGTGGATTGCTGAGCATGTAGTCGAAGCGGCGTCCGGCATGGCCGTCCTCCGACAAGGTGTTGCCGGGTGCGATGTTGGCGATGTCCTGCCCCTTGATGAGCATGTCCGCCTTGCAGATCGCGTATGACTCCGGGTTCAACTCCTGGCCGAACATAGTCAGATGACCACGCGGATTGTGCTCAGCGAGATACTCGCCCGCAATGGACAGCATGCCGCCTGTGCCAGCCGTTGGGTCGTATATGGTGCGCACAACGCCGGGCTTCGTCAGTGCCTCGTCGTCCTCGACGAATAGTAGGTTAACCATGAGCCGAATCACCTCGCGCGGGGTGAAATGCTCGCCGGCCGTCTCGTTCGAGATTTCTGCAAACTTGCGGATCAGCTCTTCGAAGGCCAAGCCCATTGCAGCGTTATCGACCTTTCCGGGATGGAGGTCGATGCGCGTAAACTTCTCTGTTACTTGATAGAGCAGCCCGGTCTTGGCGAGCCGGTCGACCTGGGCAAGAAAGTCGAATTGCTCGAAAATATCGCGCACCGCCGGCGAGAATCCTTCGATGTAGCGGCTGATGTTAGTGCGGATGTTGTCCTGATCGCCCATCAGCTTAGGCAGGTCGAGAGGATCAGAGTTGTAGAAGCTTTGCTTGGCGGCGCGGAGCAGGAAGGGCTCCGGGTTGAGGCCGAGTGCGGTCTTCGCCTTGAACTCGGCGAGGACGGCGGCCTTCGTAGGCTCGAGCACACAGTCGAGACGGCGCAGCACCGTGAAAGGCAGAATCACTCGGCCATACTCGGATTGTCTGTAGTCGCCGCGAAGAAGATCGGCGACTGACCAGATGAACGATGCAAGTGCCTGATGATTCACAAAATATTCTCCTGGCGTTAGGCGCTCGGCAGTGGTGCCATGCAGCTTGGCTATAATGTGCCACGATCGCTCGGCCATGTCTCCTAGAGGTTGCAAGCGGCGACACGAAGGCGTCAATCGACAGCCATGGCATACATGAGACCATTCGATTGATGCATCTTAGCGAGTGCCGCCGGGCGCATCATGCCCTCGGCCAGCGACGGGCCTTGAAGGCGGTCTCGCCGCTATTCCACAACGTGATCTTGCCCTGGATCGTGTCGGCACTGTCGCGTTCGGCCCAACCCGCGCCGGACTCCTCGTCGCCCTGGATGCCATCGTCACACAATATTGGCCGATCCGGCGCGCGACCCAGGCGGTGCTCGCGCAGGCTGGGCACGGCTGCAAAAAGCCCGACCTCGACCGGCCCGCCAAGCATCTCGGCCTCCCGGATGGTAATTACCCACGGGTTTGGCGCGGTGCACGAGCCGCCTGACCTTGTCGAGGACGAGGTGAACCCGGGAAGCGATCAGGCGCGGATGTTCTTGAGGGGGTGGCGAAGGTGTCGGCGCCCGCGAGGCGAGCGGTGGCTACCACGGTGCGCGCGTCCGCTTCGACCTGGGTCGCCCACATCGCCCGATAGCCGCTGATGATCTAGCGCTGAGCCACTGCGGGACGTAGGTCGCGCTCGCAGGCGTTATTCGTCACGTCGACCATCTCGGGGAAAGCCGCGAAGGTTAGGAATTGGTCGCGCGCCTGGCGCATTCGTGCCTGGAGTGCCTGGGTGAGATCGCAAGTCGCCAGGGCCTTCAGGATCGCATTGAGGTCCCACTCCAACTCACGCCGCTTGCTTGCCACGGTCGAGGCGGCCAGTCCGGTGAGGCGGCTAGCGAGGACGAAGGCCTTGTCGAGCCACAGTTTGATCCGCACCGCGAGCCGGTCCTCGCCCGCTTCGAGCGCGTAGGCCGCGTCGCGAGAGAGGTGTGCCAGGCAGGTCTGCTGGCGCTCGCCATGGTCCTGCTGGGCTGAGGTAGCGATCTGAGAGCCACACCGCAGGCCGATGCTCAGCCATCACCCCAAGGAGCTGTTGACGCCCTCGATGCGCACCTCAGTCTCGTCCGAGACTGCGACGCGAGCCCGCCGCAGACGCGCCAGCGCCGCATCCCGGCCCTCGGCGAGACTGTGACAATAGCGGACGTTTGGCCCGCCACAACAGTTGGAAACGACTGAGGTGGCGGGCAGCGACTTCAAAACAATGCAGCGAGTGCGCCTTTTCGTCTGGCACCTAGTTGAAGCAACGGCGCGATTTGCTAAAAAAAGGGCTAGCGAGGTTGGCTAAATGACTATGCGCATTCCCGAGCGCTCAATGTCTCGCAAGTGCCGCGAGTTGCCCTTGAGAAGCTCCCGGTGCCACTCTTCGCGTCGCCACGGCGGCACAGAGAAAAACGCTGAGCCAACCGGAGAACAATTAATCCAATCATCAATATCAACGCCTTCAATAAGATCTCTGCACGCGACGATTGAAGATGTTCGCACGATGATGAAGCAGATGAACCATGTTTCCCACTGAGAGGCGCCGTCTCTTCCGGCACAGCGCTTGAGATTGTCGATCGTCTCCTGCGTTACACGTCCAGGCGCCCATTCGCTCCAGCGAACCACGGTTGCCTCCGGCACGTCGATCGTGAGCCGGTAGCGAATCGTGGAACGACCTTCTCCTCCGAGACCGTGGCCGGTGCTCTCGGGCGATGTCGTGAGCCATACACCAACGCGTCCCTTGCTGCGCCGAATGTCTGTTGGCACATCGCCAATAGTGAGGCCATACTTGGCGATGCCAGCAAGGTTCCGCTGGGCGGTGTAATGGTAGAGAATCATATGGGCTTCCTGGCGGTGGGTTGGCCCGCATACAAATGACAAAACAACCGAAGCGACGCGGTAGGAAGATTTAGGAAGATTTAGGAAGCCGGAGGTGGGCACGAGGCAATCGCGCGCACGCTTTCGCCCTGAACGAACGAGCAGATGATTAGGAAGATGCCACGCTGCCTAACAAGGCAACTAACAAGGACCTGCGCAGGAGGGCGAGTTGAGGAGCCAAGGGGATGAACTGTTCAGGAGCCGGCGGCGCCGCGTAGGTAGGTTCGGCCGTGTCGGTGGTGTCAGAGTTCGACGAACGGGGACGAGTGCAGTCTCGGGCCTCCGCGAGCTTCTGCTTCGCTAAGCTGAACACCGGCTGCGTCACCTTGAGGATCAGGCCGCAGAACGAGAGCTGGTAGCGCGGCCCGACCTGGCACTCCGCCACCGGCGTCCGAATAATAGGCGCATCGAAAGGAGACCTTCCGCGAACGGGTGACGGCAGAACGCTGGAACGACCTCACGGCCGCGATCGTCTCGATCTGGACGGAGACGAATGTAAGGCGCGGCCTAGCAGGTCTGGGCGCTGAGCTGCGGGCCGTAATCGGTGCCTCCATTATCTCCCAAGGCTCTTTCGCGTGGTGCCGACGCGTCTCGCACTTCAGGTTCGACGAGCACGAGAACAGCCACATCTTCGTCCTCGCCGGGAGCCCCGCTGCCTCGAGCAGGTGCCGTGGATCCGGTCCGCGGCTCACACGCTGTATTTCTCTCAGCCCTCCGACTGGTGCTGCACGCGCGTCCGTCTGGTAGACCTTGTCGGCGCTGCCGCAGATGCCGGTTGCCCTCGCCATACACGGCAAGAAGTGGGAGCACGTAGAGCTATGAAGGGCATCAAGGGCCGCCTGATCCCGCAATTAGCGGTCAAAATTCGCTTTCTCATGCTCCGTTTAGCCGATCTCGCCCGCACAGAAGAATTGCCTGCTGAGTTGCGCAGGCGCACCGAGCAGCTCGTGAATGACTATGCGAACTACGCTGAGCGTCTCGCCGAAGCTGGCGCTTGTCCACGTCCTGAGTCCTCGCGCAAGGACGTTGGGCACCTTGATCCCGAGGTCCAACTTCGGCTCGAGGGGCTGTGATGCGACTGAGATCCGGGGCGACTCAAGTGGGCGTGTGATGGCCGAGAGCTGGAGCAGACCCTTGGCCTCCATGAATAGGTTTTTGGGGGCGAGGACCAACAGCAGCGCCCGGGCAGCGTTAGGGCTCGTTCTGCTCGCTGGGGTCGGACAAGCCCTCAGGCAGGAGTGAGACATTCATGAACCCTCTCCGTCGAAGTCGTATCGAGCGTAACCGGCGCCACACGGATCACGACGACAGGGACAGGGAGCGGCGTCAGGAACATCGCAGTCGACCGGCTACAAGGTCTTGTAGCTCGAGCCGGGGTCACTGAGGCTCGCTGAGAGGCGCCCTGCTTAGCGTTCACACCGCGCAATGGCATCCAGGATGAGCCGCCGGTGCACGTGCCACTGATCCAGTGTCTCCCGCATCAGCAGGAGCAGCCGTTCGGGCGTAGTGGTGTCCCGCCCAGCTGCCTCGCTCTCCTTGGTGCGCTCGATGAGAGCATCGATGCGCTGCTCCCCCTCCGCAATGTGCCGATCGGCAAGTGCAAGAGCTGCTTCTTCCTGCTGAAGGTCTGGCATGTGGCGGCCTTCTACTCCGAGGTAACGCGGCAGCCGCGATCCCGAGCCAAGGAGGCGTGGGGGCATATCCCTCGGCTACGCCGGAAGTCACACTGACTGCGTTCGTGGGCTCGAGCGTAGGCTCAGCGCTGGCTGGCGCTGATTGGCCCCCGCATCGCTGCGCCGCCGGGCGGGTCTCCTCGCCGACGGGAGCACCAGGTGCGTCGGGTCGTGCCTGGTGCTCCTCGTCGCGATGCCCCTTCAGATGGACTCAGAGGGGCCGCCAGCGGCCGAGGCGGGTGCCGGAGGTGCGAGCAACTCGGCAGAGGCGTCGCGAGTCCTGGCGGGCCTCCTACTGGGTTGCCGGGTTACCTTGAGGAGAAGCCGGGCAGCACATGGCCGGGGCGTGTCCAACTTCGGAGCCGGGAACCCTGTGCCGGGATGTGGCAGAGAGAGGCCCGCTCAAACTGCGTCACCAGTTTTGCCAGAGCTAGAGAGAGAAGAAGAATAACAACCTATCTCTATATATAGGCGAAATTGGTGACGCAGTTTGAGCGGGCCTCTCCCCACACCGGCTTTGGAACGCCATCTCCGGCATCGAAACCCGCACCGGCCGAGGCCCGCTCAAGCCACGTCACCAGTCCAAGGCCCGCCGGCACTCTCGAGGGCAGCCAGCAATGCCACCCGGCGCTTCGCCTGGTGCCTGTCCCACGTCCGGCCTGTCGCGGCCTCGAACCGTGTCGCGAGCTTCGGGAACTTCAGCGCCAGGTCGCGGGTCGCCAGGAAGACAGCGCGGGTCGCCATCAGGTCGTTGATGTCGACGTTCTCGCGCCGAAGCTGCCGCTGCCGCGGCCCATCCGTCGCCAGCCACACCACGAAGGCGGCGGTCTCACGCGCTATCTGCGCCTGATCCACGACCGGCAGCGGCATATTGAGGTCGGTGAGCAACTCGGCAGCGACGGCCTTCTGGCGTTCCCGGTAATCCGCGCTGTTCCGGCGCTTGCGAGCCGGCAGGCGGGCGAGGGTCTCGGCCTTCTTCCTCTCGCTCCTCTGGTGGGCGATGGCGTCGTCACGCCTCCACTGGCGCTCCTTCTGCTCGCGGAGGCGCTTGGCCACCTCGTCCTTCCAGGCGCGGATCTGCTCGCGAGTCGTGCGCGGCACCTTCGGCACCACGACCGACACCTCGTCGTTCACTGCAACCGGCAGCATCACATCCGACACGATCGGCACGGGAGCGGCGGGCACGTCGTCGCTCGCCGGCTCGGCCATCAGGGCGTCGAGCACGGCGAACGTCTCCTGCATCAACAGCCGCTCAGCCGGTGCAGCGAGACATTCATCTTGTGATGAATTATAGCTATTGCTATACATAGAGCAACTTCATCGTGCCATGAGCCGTCGCGGTATCCCGACCGCGGCGGCTCGTTTCGTTTCAGGAGTGAGCGGCCATCGCCTTATCGAGACCGGGCACCGGCTGCATCAGGGTCACCGCGTGCTTGCGCAGGAGCCGGGCGAAGTCGCGAGCCATGCCGGCCGTCATCGCCGTCTTGAGCACGTAGGCGTCGGCCTCGACATCCTTCACGTTGACCAGGACAGCGTGGGCGTGCCGGCCGATGAGGACGATCATGCGGTGCTTCCCGGCGCCCACCTCAACGGGCAGCGCGCGGCCCGTTTCGATCCTGACGCCGAGTTCGGGGTTCACGTCGCCGGCTGCGGCTTCGAGCACGACGGCGAGCACCTGCGCCTTGATGCGATCCAGGGGCGGGAGATCGCCGCCCCGCACGTTGACGAACAGCACGTCGTCGTCGGGGATGATCTTGAAGCCCTCAAGCTCATCGGGGATCTCACCGGCCTGCATGGCAGCGGAGAGCATCGCCTCGATGACGCCGGCCGCGTTCATGCCGCGGGTCTTGGCGAGGGCGCGGAGCTGCGGAAGCCGCTCGGCCGGGATGGTGACGGTGGTGGAGGCCTGGCGCACCAGGGCGGGATCGACGTCGGACATGGGAACCTATAATTGCCTTGAGGTGTCTAAGGCAATTATATGCGATCTGAAAATGTCGCTCAAGCCCAGTATGGTCGCTTTTCGGATATTGCGGCGGTCTTGCCGTAGTCCTTCGAGCCCTATCGGCCCGCTAACAGCAGCATCGGCCCCACAACACCGCAGCAAAGCGACCCCGGCGTGGACGCCGGGATCTCGTTTTTGTCATGTCGATGTCGATGCTGTTGTTATAGCGGCGAGGGGACGGCTTGCGCACGATCAAGGGTGTGGTGGGATGCCGCAGGTCACTTTGACGAGGCCGGCGACCTCGGACGCGACCGCTCTCGCATCATGACGATCATTGGCGATGCGCTACGCGCCTGTCGGAACCGATCCGCAGTGCGGATGGGACAGACCATGAACATACACAAGGTCCCTCTACCCGGCATAGCGAGCGAGGGAGAACCTATTTCTTGTGACTCGCTCGCCGCTTAGGGGAGTTGCCGCGCGGCCACGCCGAGCCCGGTTCCATGGATTTGCCGGTGAAATCCCGGCGATTTCCGGCCCGGTGAGGCGCCGCAGGCCGTGACTCTCCGGGCCCAGCCGGAAATGATGCGGGTGTGACGGGCGCGGGTCGGCCTCTCCGTGCAAGGTGCAGCCGCCCGAGCCTCGTCACTGGCGCACCCGGCAGGGGGTGGAGTGGGCGAACCTCGCTCCACCCCCAAGGGGCCGAGTTCAGGGTGACTCACTGGCAGCGGCATCACAAGGCGTCTTGCGGCGTCTCCTGTGATTCGTCGTCCCCAGCGGCCCCGACGCAACAAGCCACTCCCCCACCTCTTCAGGAGGTAGGCCGATCCCAACCGGATTTCGCGGTCGAAAAATCGGTCCGGCCACGGTGCCAACCCCCTTCGACAAGGCGCCGTTCGTCTAGGACTTCGCCTTGCCACGAGGGTTTTCGCTAAAGCACGATGGCACGAATTCGTGGAACAGATCTTGAGCGCGCAATGGCGCACATTCAGTTCTCCAACACGATCTCGTTGTCATCGTCGGTATCGACGATATCTGCGTCGTCGTCCTCTTCCTGACGCATCCTCTCGATGTCGGCCGACGATAGATCGCGAAGGACCAAGACGGGGAGATCGGCGTTGGTCATGTCGTCGTCGTTGATGCCAAGCGCCGACTTCTTCAAGGCGTGGAGGCGTTCGAGGGCAGCCGCGGCATTCGCCAGCATCTTGACTGATGCAGCCGCGGCGTAGGTCTGGCCCGGATCAGCGGCAGCAGCGTCGAGGCTCGCGACGATCATCCGCTCGACCTTCTCGGCCGCGGTGTAGGTGGCGTCGCGGATCACCTTGGCCCGCTCCACCAGGTCTTCCACGTCGGCGGCCTGCTCGGCCTGGACGCGGGCGGTGACCTTGACGGCGAGGGCCTTGGCTGCCGAGCCCTTCACCGTGCCGTGCTTCGCGAAGTGCGCCTGCAAGGTGCGCTCGGTCACGCCGAAGCGCTGCGACAGCTCCGGCAGCGTCGCGTCACCGGCCTCCCACAGGGCTTCGACCTCGCGCCACTGATCCGCGCGCAGAACGACATAGCGGCGCTTGCTGGCCGCGGCGATCGACATGGTGATGTTGTCCTTCTTGGTCATGCGCCCCACCGGGCGAGAATGGCTTCGGCTTCGGCCGGATCGGCCTCGATGCGGTAGATCGCGCCACGGCTCAGGCCGGTATCCCTGGCGATGGCAGAGACACCCACGCCCTGGGCGAGTTGGGCGCGCACAGTGTCGAGTTGGGCGCGGGTGTAGCTCGGCTTCCGGCCGCGATAGGCGTCGTCCCGTGCCTTGGCGTGGGCAATGCCGGCGCGCTGGGCTTCGCGGGTCGCCTCTGCTTGCGCCTCCGCCGTCGCAGCCATGAAGGAGATGAGGGCGTCCCTGACCGCCTTCTGCATCGGGTCGGTGGTGGCGCCGTCGAAGGTGAGGTTGTTGATGACGGTGCGGACGACGACGCCACGCTCCATCATCTCGCGGATGGTGTCTGTCACGTCCTGGTAGTCGCGGCCGAGCCGATCGACCCACCGCACCACGAGCACGTCGCCGCGCCGGAGCTTGTCGAACAGCCGGCGCCCGCCCGGCCGGTCGGCGAGCTTGGTGGTGACTCCGCTCACGCCCTCATCCGCCACGACATCATCAATCGCAAAGCCAGCGGCCTCCGCCTGGGTGCGCTGGTGAGCGGCCGTCTGATCGGTGGTGGAGACGCGGGCGTAGAGCACGACCTGGGACATCGGGCGGAACCGTCCTTTGAGGTAATGTCCGTATATAATCATGTCCGCAGATCGAAAGCAACCCATGCGGACAGTCTTTCAGGCCGTCCCGAGCATGTCCGCGAAGGTATACCTTAGCGGTCAACTGGCATCATTTGACGAGCACATGAACTAATCTAGTGCACTGACTCAAACGAATGGACCAGGACGCCCAGCACACGATCCCACGACGACGGCCTCAACGCGGTAGAGGGGTTCTTCTAGGCGATGTCACACTGGGCGGGGCGTTTGCCAGGACCGTCGACTAGCAGGCAGCGATTAAGCGCGAATTTGACAAGCACTACGATCATTCTAGGCCTCTCGGGCGGGCAGTGTTATTTTTGCACTTGCACAACCTGCAGGACAGTCTTAATACAGGGTTTAGACAACGCAAGCGCTCGAAAGCAACCGTCATGGCTTTAGAATTGCTCATTGCCGCCGAGATCGCCAGTATTGCCAAATCTGTTTTTAGAAGACTTGGTGCGCGATACTTTTTAGAGATGGATGATTTGTTGCCCAAAGATGTTACAAATCAATATAATATTGCGCTCTCTCGCGGAACTAAAGCAGTGGCAGCTTACCTTGAGAAGGAAGCAAAACTAAGTTCAAAAGATTTGAAATTTGTGGCAGAATTTTTTAAATCGGCACAAGTTGCGGAGGAGCTATCTAAACTGCTCGATCCAGGTGTAGAAATCTTTGATACAGGTGCCTTGACTCAGTCTCTATATAAGCATTTAAAACAAAGTGGGATGAATAATATCAGCGAATTCCACATGCTAGAAGCGTGGCGAGCGTTTGAAAAAGCATTCTCGTTCTCTTCGCGATCATCTCCGGAGCTTCGTGAGTTTTTGCGCGCTAGTTATGATGTTGGCAGTTTCAGGGCTATTTCTAACGTAAACTACATACTAGAGCAGATAGAAATTGATATCGATCAGCTAACAAAGCAAGAAAAGCGCTTTTCTTCTTCGTTAAAAGATTATGAAGAAGAGCTGATAAACTATAAAGATTGGGCTGCGGCGCAGCGCGCTAAAATCAACTAACGTCGCAGCGAGATGTGCTGAGCAGAATAGTTCGCGTGATCTTAATAGAAGTCATGCATAAATAATAGGGCTTAGTCAAATGCTTACTAGCATCAAAGAGGCATTAACAAAGTTAGTTGAAAATATATACGAATTGAATTCGCGCATCGTAACTGCTACAAACGATGTTTCTAACGTCAGAAATTATACCAAAGAAACTCTCGATGAGTTCAAGGGTCTCCTAAAGGAACAGAGAGAGGAAATCAAAGCATTAGAAAAAGAGCGCATTAAAGATAGAGAAGATTTCAATGAGAAGATCCGCAGCCTGAATAGCAAGATAGAGGGGCTCGAAAATCATTTTAAAACGATGGGTCAGATGTCTCTACAAGCTGCAATGGATAAAATTGCTCAAAGATATGTCGATGATAAGGTTAACTCAAATAAGAGCGGAAATGGGGTAGATAGCATCGAAATGCTGGCCGATCTTAGCAAGACGGAAAAGCCTGCTCCGGCAACGAGTGAGAAGAATTCTAGGGCTGAAAAGGCTCGAACGACGCGAGTTAACAAGAAGGCAACTACACCAAAGAAGCCGAATGATTCATAAGCATATGCTAAAACCCTCGTTGGCGATGTAGTAGCCCTAGATCTGCGAGAATTGCCCCGAGGGGCAATCCCTGGCCCAGCCTGATCTCCTAGAACGAGCGCCTATCGTCCCCCGTAACGCGCTTGGCGTGACAGGCCAGGTGGAGGAGTTCTGCATGCACCGAAATCGCCCGTTGCGAGTCCTTGGTCTTGGTTGTCTTGGCGTCGGGCCTGTGCGCCCGACATATAAGAAATGACGCCTGAATGGCGATGCTCAGATCCCCTCATCTGTCGAGCAGGACGGAGGCATCCACCTCTTCGCACCCCCCATGCTTACTTTTGGCAGCCAACTTCTCGGCCACCGCTTCAGGCTTCAGATGAGTGTAGCGCATGAGCATCCGGGTATCCCGGTGGCCACTGATGAGAGCCACTTCGGGGATGCTCAAGCCCATTTCGAAGAACCGGCTCACAGCCTCGTGTCTCAAGTCGTGGTAGCGGAAGTCCGGCAACGAGATGCGCCCCATAGCTCGGCGCCACGCCATCTTCACGGCGTCCTCTGTGGTGGGAAAGACCGCCGCATCCGCCGGAACCTCCTCCGCAGGCTTCAGCTCGTCAAGGAGGCTCAAGGCCCGCGCCGTAAGCGGGATGGTGCGAGGGTGGCCGTTCTTGGTCTTCGGGATGTGCAGGGTGCGCCGTGTCCACTCAATATCCTGCCACCGCAGCCTCAGCACTTCCCCTCGCCTCATAACCGTCTCAAGCCCGAACTCGACCATGGGCAGGAGGTGCGGATTGCGGGAACGCTGGCACGCCTCGCGCAACAGCTCCCATTCCCCCGGCTCCAGGCGCCTAGTGCGCCCGTTGGATACCTTCGGCTTGCTCACCAGGGCGAATGGGTTCTCGGGCAGCGGCACGTCCCACACCCTCCGCGCAACCTCGAACGCGTGGCGATAGAGGGCCAGCTCCCGGTTGATGCTCGACGGCTTCACGGTCTTCAGCCTGAGGTCCCGGTGAGCCGCCACCTTGCCCACTGTGAGGACGCTCAAGGGCAGCTTCGCAATCTCGTGCTTCAGCAGCACCCGTATCGCCATCTCCTCACGGACAGCCCCTTTCTTGGTAGGCGTGATGGTATCTCGATAGCGTGTGACGATGTCGCCCACGGTCATCGTGTCGAGGGCCTTGCGGTTGGCGGGAAGGCCCCTGCGGTCTGCCTCGGTCTCAACCTGCCTCGCCCAAGCTTGCGCATCGGCCTTGGTGCGGAACGAGCGGGAGACCGCCGGGGCCCCCTTACGCCTGACCTGAACGTGCCATTTGTCGTTCTTCTTCCTGATGGTCGCCATGGATGGCCGAACTCGCTGTGCCCAGAGTGTGCCCGCGAGTCCTGCTGTGAGCTTGAGGGGTCCCCTCCCCGGCTAGAGGCTGGCATTGAGCCATCCTACTAAGTGCCTCTCCTCCCTCGCTTATCGGCCCGTATCGAGACCACCGAGGAAGAGCTGATGCACACGGTCTTCCCGCACCCGACCCTGTCGGAGATGATGCACGAGAGCGTGCTCGACGCGTATGGGCGGGTGATCCATACGTAAGGCAGAAGGACGACTAAAGACCCTCTTGGAACAGACTGTTAGCGGCCTGAGGCTAGACGCGAACGGGGCTCGCGGCGAAGCTTCCAAGAGGGTCTTTGCTGTGCCGCGGGTTGATCGCGGTGCGCCAAAATTGCGCCGGCGGAGACGCCCTTGACTGGCGGCGTTGGCGGAGGCGCGACTGGTGACTCGGTGAGACGGTCGGGGGCATCCGAGAGAAGTACGGCTTCTCGGAGCGTCACGCCTGCCGGATCGTCGGCCAGCACCGGGGCACGCACGGCTACCGCCGTGTCGCCGCGCTGCTGCAGGTAGAACGCAAGGCGGGAGACTATGCCAATGGCGCAGACCTTTCAATTCACATAGATCTCTTGCAACATATTTTGAGGCCACCATGGTGGCCCAAATTCATCGCCAACACAGTTAGCCTAAGTCAGACCATTCAGAACCGATGGTGCCGATGCTCAACACTGATGCAACCTGCCCATTGCTGCCCAACAGCCACTCGTTCACGGAACCGCTCGTGTCGCGCCACATCAAATCCGTGCGGCCATCGCCGTTGTAATCACCTGTGCCGAGCAGCCGCGCTTCCAACCCGATAATACCGACCGCAGGAGTCGAACTGACCTGACCGTTGCGGTGCATCAGCCATTCGCTCACTTGTCCGCGCGCATCGCGCCAGAGCAGGTCGTCTGTACCATCCCCATCGAAGTCTCCAGTCGCAATCAGCGCTGAGTCTGATGTGACGGTACCAATATTGGGGGCCGCGGACACCTGACCATTGGTGCCTAAAATCCATTCGTTGATGTGTCCGGCGTTGTCCTGCCACAGGATGTCATCGACACCATCACCGTTCAGATCGGCAACCCCCTTAATCATCCACTCCGAGCCGACGGTTCCGATGTTAGGTGCCGAGGAAACTTGGCTTTTGCCGTCCAACAACCATGCATTGATGTGGCCGGCGTTGTCGCGCCACAGGATGTCCGAGCGCCCGTCACCATTCAGATCGCCTATGCCCTGGATAGTCCAGTCGGGGCCGACCGTTCCGACGTTAGGCGCCGATGCAATCTGACTCCCATTCCCCATAAGCCACGCGTTGATATGACCGGCGCTGTCGCGCCATAATATATCGCTTACGCCATCGCCATTTAGATCTCCCGTCCCCTGATCTATCCACTCAGGACCGATAGAGCCAATGATGGGCGTTGATACGACTTGCCCGCTGCCGCCAGTGATCCAAGCAGTGACGCTCCCGGCCGTGTTGCGCCACAGCATATCTCCTCTGCCGTCTCCGCTGAAATCGTCATGATCTGCGGGCAGCGAGAAATTCATCTGTGACAATGCTGCGCCAATCGCATCGCCAATCTTTTTCGCCCCGGCAGCGTTTTCATGAATACCATCGATGGTGTCGGCGCTTGGATTCAGACTGAAATCTTTCGCGATCTTGATGCGATTTTTATAATTAGCTAAATCTGCATCATTGGCAAGATGATTAATCAAGTTATTAAGTTGAATGCGGCGCGCCTCTAGTGTAAAGTAATTTTTCATCCATCCAGGGTCATTGCGAGGTGGTATGTCAACTGCAACCACATAATCAGCGCCCGCATCCAGATAGCTCTTCCACATAGTTTTTAATCGATTGTACACCGTGCTTGCGGTAGCCCCTAGTCCAAGGTCGTTGGTTCCAGCAAGAAGGACGACTACATCCGGCTTTATCGCATTCACCGCTCCAACCTGACTCATCATCTGCAAGGCCGTTTCTCCCCCGACAGCTTGATTGTAGCCAGACGGTAGAGCAAACCGGTTGGACGCAGATGCGGCCCGCAATGCATAGGGAATCCAGATGCCTGAAGCAGAGAGGCTATCACCCTCGACAACGAGCCGTGGGTTGCGCGAAGCGTCTGACATGCATTAACTCCGACCGATTTACATCGAGCTTGAGACAGCGGTTAAATGGTTATCGAGGACATGCAGCGCTTGGGGCTACAGCAGGAATGAGAAATGGTCAACTATTTCAAACTCACCACATTGTCCCGTCAAGCTTATGCGCGCTGGCTATGCGCATTGAATGGGATCGCATCTTTCAAAATTGGGGTTAAAATTTAGATTTATTAGAATTTATAGGCCGTTCATTTGGAATGAAAACGCCATAATTGATTGTAATAAAGCACTATATATTTGATAGATGCTATAAATCACTTATAAAAACATGGATGAAATATCAAGAAATTACAGATAATGCGTATCTTTTTTGGATTAATTCCGTTCGACATGCCCGTTTCAAGCCCTGGACCTTTTCCGCAGCACATTGGGCAGCCGCCGAGTGACGCAGCGGGTCATTGAAGGCGTTCCCAAGCTTGGCCGCGATCCAACCTGCATGAGGACCGCGAGTAAGCCGCTGCCCACCTCCTAGCGCCTTGGAACTGGCCTAGCGGGAAAGCATCGGCCCGGCGGTCACACCCACCCTGCCGCCTCCAGGCTGCTCGGTTGGCGTCATGCGGGCCGGGTTTAAGTTCTCTGAAAGAGCCGATCCGGTCCGCCGTCTCGGGCCGCCGGAGCGTTGCGTGATCACCTTAGAGCCAGCCGCGACGCGGGGCCGGAGACGCGGGGCCGGAACCGTTCCAGTTGAAGGGCATTGGCCCTCTACGCGACAGCTTCATCTCGTAACCTCCTCGTCAACCGAGCGCCCGCCGAGGCCCCAATCCTTCGGGAGGGTTCTGCTATAGCGATGCACAGGCAGTAGTAAGATATTTTATAATCAAAGCAGAACTAAAAGGCGGCAGGAACGTTGCTAATATCTGTCCCGCGCTGGGCGGGGAGTGTGACTGATTGGAGAATCATCTATGCGCAAAGTCGCCGCTCTCAGTGCTGCCTTGATCGTCCTCGCAGGCCCAGTGCTTGCCCAAGGCCGACCGTCGGGAAGCTCATCGGCAGCGTCCGGCAACGCTGAGGAGAACAACAAGCCGCGTTCGAATTCGGCCGGCGGTGGGACAAGTGGCGGAGGGAGCCAGTGACCCGGCTCAGCATAGGCGGAACCGCGCTAGCGGCGTGATGTTAGCGTGAGTCTATAGCTGCTCATTGATGATGGTACAGAACGCCCGCCAAGGTCCTGACCTCCGGCGGGCGCTCTGCTGTCCAGAGGTCTGCCATTGAGCCTCCTCGGGGACGATGTGCGATAGGCGAGCCGGACCGGCGCAGTCTGAGCGGCTTCTCATTGCGATCTGACTTGCTGCTCGAGTCGGCCGCGCTTGGGAACAGGACGATTAGAGCATCCACAAGCCGAGCCTGCATGAGGCTCCTGCCGGTTAGTTTTTCTGATCCTGTTCATGGTCGGGGGCGCCACCGTTCTGGGCTACGCCTTTCGAGGCCTGTTCTTTAGCATCAGTGCGAAGATTATTGCTGGTAAGCCCGTGCTCGATATCCGCGCCATGAACGGACAAGCTTTCGCGTGAATTTTGATTGGCGGAGCCTTCAGCTTTTGAGCCGCCAAGATAGCCTGCAAGATAGCCTGTATGACGCTCACTGGGCACGGGTGGTGCTAGATGTGTTGGAGGCGCCGCCGCAAACCCCGCCCCCACGTTGTCCGGAACACGCTGGCGAATGTACAGCAGCATGAGCCCGGGGAGCCCGCAAGCGAGGATCAGGAAAAGTATCATACCCATCGATCACCCTTTCAGCTAAGGTGGCTGATAGATCGACGTTAACCCGCCGCCTTTAATGTCGTTCCAGATTGCTCGTATATACGAATTACAAGCGAATGCGATTTCATCGCACCTACAATTGATTGGCGTGCTAATGAGTGATAGCTCGCGCCGTCGACTAGGCCATAAGCACGTCCGCAGGCTCCGGCATGACCCGGCTCGGTGGCAGCCTGATGCCCGTGTTCCGTCCCCTACGGGTGGCGCCTCGTCGCCCCCGCTGTTCTTGGACCCCGCCTCGATATTCCTGACGGTGGTTGCGGCCGATTCCGCATGCCTGGCCTCCTGTGCTTGGAGTATGACCAAGTCCTGCAGCAAGGCAGTGATTCGCGATGACTCCGGACAGATTGAACCATCTGCGCGTTGATCTTGAGGAGATAGCGCCGGGGGAGTTCTTCATCACCACGCGGCTGCATGATCAGAAAATCGCCAGCCTGTATCTCAGCGGGGATCGGCAGTACGCGGATGAGTTCCTTGAGGAAGCTCGGCGCCGCATCTTGTTGAACGTCACCTCTGACGAGCCCGGCGGTCCGTTGGGAAAGGTGCTTCAGGAACTTATTCGAATGCGGCAGAGCCTTCAGGCTTCGGGGGAGTGAGCCGGTACGAGTTATGCCGGCAGCTGCCCCTTTCACGTCCATGTCGGGCTTCCGGCCGGAGCGAGGCTTCTGCTTCAGCGCAACTTCTCCGCCGCCTCTGGCCTCAAGTGGCTGGGTGACCCGCAGTTGGCCAAGCGAGGATGCCGGGCCTCACGTCAACCGCTCCCCGAGGCAGCCTGAACGCCGCTTCCGCCAAGCGCGCGTTTCTGTCGAGGACCACGCGAGAACGCCGCCCCGCGCGGGGCCGGCGTCTCGGCGAGAGCCGATCGGACGATCAGCCGTTCTTGGTCTGCAGGCCGATCGCCACGAAGCGGGTGCCCTTGTCGTTCTTGATCCGCATCAGCACCGCCTTGCGGCCGTCGCTCTCCGCGGCGCGGATACGGGTGGCGACGTCGGACAGGGTCGAGACCGGCTGGCCGCCGACATCGAGGATGACGTCGCCCTCCTGGATGCCCTTGGCCGCCGCCGGGCCGTCCGGATCGACGCCCATCACCGCGACGCCCTCCTGGCCGGCACCGACCTGGCTCGCCGGGGCGAGGCTCAGGCCGAGCCGCGGCTGGCTGTCGCCGCGGCGCCCGCCGCGATCGTCGGCGCTCGCCACCTTGGTGTCGTTCGGCAGCGTGCCGAGGGTCACCTGGGCGGTCTCGGTCTTGCCGCTCCGGACATAGGTGAGGTCCACCTTGGTGCCGGGCTTCAGCGAGGCGATCTTGCGCGACAGCTCGCGGGCATCGGTCACCGCCTCGCCGTTCACCGCCTGGACCACGTCGCCGGCCTTCAGCCCCGCCTTGGCGGCGGGCGTGCCGTCCTGGGCGCTGTTCACCAGGGCGCCCTTGGCCTTGTCGAGGCCGAGGCTGTCGGCGATGTCCTTCGTCACCGGCTGGATCTGGAGGCCGAGATAGCCGCGGGCGACCTTGCCGTCGGCGCGCAGCTGGTCGACCACCGCCTGCACCGTCTCGGACGGGATCGCGAAGGCGAGCCCCACGTTGCCGCCCGACGGCGAGGCGATCGCGGTGTTCACGCCCACCACCTCGCCGGAGACGTTGAAGGTCGGACCGCCGGAATTGCCCTTGTTGATCGGCGCGTCGATCTGCAGGAAGTCGTCGTAGGGGCCGGCGCCGATGTCGCGGCCGCGGGCCGAGACGATGCCGGCGGTGACCGTCCCGCCGAGGCCGAACGGGTTGCCGATCGCCACCACCCAGTCGCCGACCTGCGGCGCGCCGTGGGCGAGCTTCACGTAGGGGAACGGCGCGCCGTCGGTGACCTTGAGCAGCGCCAGGTCGGTCTTCGGGTCGGTGCCGATGATCTTGGCCGGCAGCGTGCGGCCGTCGTCGAGGGTGACCTCCACGGTTTTGGCGTTGTTT
>NZ_LABZ01000430.1 GCF_001043955.1 Methylobacterium tarhaniae
GGTGATCGCCTGAGCCGGGCATCGCGCGAGACCGCCAAGCGGAATCTCGAAGCCGAACCGCGAAGCGGAACCTTGGCGACACCCTGCGCATTGCCCGTTTCATGAGCATCGCATTCGTTCGCGAGAAGGAGGGCGGGGAGGCCTTCGAGGATCTTCCCGACCGTCCCGTCTCCCCGCACCCGAACTTCGTCACGCCGGAGGGCCTCGCCCTGATCGACGCGGAGCTGGACCGGCTGCATGCCGAGCATGCCGGCTTCTCGCCCGACGACAAGGCGAACCTCGCGCGGGTGAACCGCGACCTGCGCTACTGGACCGCCCGGCGCAACTCGGCCCAGGTGGTGGACCAGCCGCCCGGCGACACGGTGCATTTCGGCTCGACCGTCACCATCGCGCGTGACGACGGGCCCGAGCAGACCTTCCGCATCGTCGGCGAGGACGAGGCCGACCCGGCCAAGGGCACGCTCGCCTACGTGGCGCCGCTCGCCCGCGAGCGCGACCTGATCGAAGGACGGATCCCGCCTCAGCGGACCGAGACGATCTCGACCTCGTGACCCGCTACCGTGACGCTGTCGCCGGCCTGCTTGCCGGTGAGCGCGCGGGCGAGCGGCGCCACGTAGGCGAGCGTGCCCTTGGCCGGGTCGGCCTCGTCCTCGCCGACGATGCGGAAGGTCTGCTCGGGCCCGTCGTCACGCGCGATGGTGACGGTCGAGCCGA
>NZ_LABZ01000431.1 GCF_001043955.1 Methylobacterium tarhaniae
TCGATGCTGGCGATGCGCAAGGAGGGCTCCGGCCGCGCCGCCGGCTCCGGCAGGGCGTCTGGCTCCGCGAAGGGCCGCGGCCGTCCGGCGAGGCGCAGGAACCCGTCGACCGCGCCGCCGAGCTTCTGGGTGCCCTTCGCGGAGCCAGACGCCCTGCCGGAGCCGGCGGCGCGGCCGGAGCCCTCCTTGCGCATCGCCAGCATCGATGTCGGCGGCGGCACCACCGACCTGATGGTCACGACCTACTACGCGGAAGGCAACCGGGCGATCAAACCGGTGCAGAATTTCCGCGAGGGCTTCCGCATCGCCGGCGACGACATCCTCAAGCGGGTGATCGAGCGCCTGGTCCTGCCGACGATCGAGGCGGCCTTGCGGGCGGGCGGCCATCCCGATCCGCACGCCCTGCTGCTCGAGCGCTTCGGCGGCGACCGGGCCAACATGGCCGAGCAGGAGAAGCACCTGCGGCGCCAGTTCGTCTCGCGGGTATTGGAGCCGATCGGTCTGCGCATCCTCGGTGACGTGGAAGCCGGCGACGAGACGGTGGCGCGCCCCTTCGCCGAGTTCTTCCCCGAGCGCGGTCGGGCTTTGCGCCGCGCGACTCCGCAACAGCGCCTGCTCGACTTCCTCGAGGTGCCGGCTCGCGAGGGCGGAGCGGCGGGATTCCGCCTCACCGAGTGCGTATTTGAGAGCCGGGCCGACATCGTCGCGGCCTGCGTGGTCTCGACCCTCGATCTCGTCCTCGACAACCTGTGCGAGGCGGTCCACGCCCTTGACGTCGACGTGGTGCTGCTCTCCGGTCGGCCGTCGCGGCTCCAGGCCTTCGTCGACCTGCTGGTCGACAAGCTGGCCGTCTCGCCCGACCGGATCGTGCCGCTGCACCAGTACCAGGCCGGCACCTGGTACCCGTTCCGCGAGCGCGACAACCGGCGCATCGGCGACCCGAAGACCACCACGGCGGTGGGCGGAATGCTGTGTGCCCTGGCGGAGGGGCAGCTCACCAACTTCACCCTGTTCACCCGACGCCTCGGCCTGCGCTCGACCGCCCGCTACATCGGCGAGCTGGAGCTGAGCGGGCAGCTGCGCGATGCCGGCCTCGCGTTCCGCGACGTCGACCTCGACGCCCCGGTATCGGCCCGGCGCGAGGGCCCTGTGATGCGCGCGAGCCTGCGCTACTACGCGCCGATGCGCCTCGGCTACCGACAATTGCCGGTCGAGCGCTGGATCGCCACGCCGCTCTACCGGCTGCGGATGGCGGCCGGCCAGGAGGTGACCGGCCTACGCCTGCCCCTCGAGATCACCC
>NZ_LABZ01000432.1 GCF_001043955.1 Methylobacterium tarhaniae
TTCCTCCGCGCCCGCCCAGTTGATCGACCTCAAGGGCGATCCGCCGGTGGCGCTCGCCGCCTTTCCGCGCTCGCTCGTCCCGCGCGGGGAGGGGGCCTTCGAGGCGACGGCGCAGCTGCCGCGGGGCGGGGCGTGGGAGCTCGTCACCACGACGGGAATCGGCGGGACGACGGCCTGCCCGCCCATCCCCCTCGAGGCCACGCCGCCGCCGCCGCCGGTGCCGCGGCTCGAGGCCGAGGTCGGTGCGGGGGAAGCCGGCACCGTGATCCTGGCGATCCGCCTCAAGGACTGGCCGGCGGCCCGGCCCCCCGGCGCGCTGCCGCTCCGGCTGACCGCCCTCGACGGCAGCGATGTCCGCGACGTCGCGGCGGATCCGGTGGGAGAGGCGTTCGTGACGGCGGCGCTCCGGGCCTCGCCCGGGCTCTACGCGGTCAGCCTCGCGGACGGCTCGCCGCTGCGGCCCGATCCCGCCATCGTGGCTTTGCGCCCGGGGAGGTCGCGATGAGCCGCACGGAACCGCGAAAAGCCGCCGCGCTGGCGCTCGCCGGCCTTCTCGCCGTCACCGTGCCGGCGCGGGCGGCCCCGATCGAGGCGCCCGCCCGGCTGCGGGAACCGGTCGTGACCGATGCCGAGCTGCGCGGGACCGACGGCCGCGCGGTGCGCTTCCGGCGCGACGTGCTCGGCCAGGGGGTCACCCTGGTGTCGTTCACCTTCATCGGCTGCCGGGTGCAATGCCCGATCTCCGACATCCAGGTCGGCCAGGTCGAGGACCTGCTGGCGGCCCGGGGCCGCGACGACATCCGCCTCGTGACCCTGACCATCGACCCCGACAACCGGCCCGAGGACCTGCGGCGGCACGCGGAACAGCTCTCGCCCGGGCCCTCGCGCCGCTTCCTGACCGGGAGCTTCGGCGAGCTGATCCCGCTCCTCGACGGGCTCGGGATGTCCTTCGGCTCCGTGTCCGATCACGACTTCTTCTTCCTCCTGTTCGACCGCAAGGGCCGCTTCGTCGCCCGGATCGAGGGGATCGACGCGACGCCGGAGCGGCTGGCCGCGGCGCTCCTGGCGGTGCCGGCCCCATGAAGCCGACCCAGCCAGTGAAGCCGACCCGGTGAGACTCGCGGCGTCGCGGATCGTCGCCCTCCTCGGCCTCGCAGTCCCGGTCCTCGCGCCGGGCCTCGCGGCCGGTCAGGCCGATCCGGAAACGCTCTTCGTCTCGGGCAGCCGGGGAGTGCCCGCGGTCCCGGGCGGGCGGCCCCCCGTCCTGCCGGGCTGCCGCGACTGCCACGGGCGGGACGGCGCCGGGGGCCGGGAGGGCGGCGCGATCGTGCCGCCGATCACCCGGTCCGCCCTTGCCCGCGCGACCCTGGCCCGGCCGGCCTACGACGAGGCCGCCTTCGCCGTCGCCCTGCGGGACGGCACCGGGGCGGGCGGGCGCCGGCTCCAGGCCCTGATGCCGCGCTACCCCCTCGGGCGGGACGAGGCGGGGGCCCTGGGGCCCCACCTCGAAAGGCCGGAGGCCAGGGAGCGGCCCCGCGTCGTACCCCGCCCGACCCACCGCCGCGTCGTCCCCGCCTCGGGCCCGCCCCTGTCTGCTACCCGG
>NZ_LABZ01000433.1 GCF_001043955.1 Methylobacterium tarhaniae
AGCGCCTCGTCGGGGCCACGACCACTCTGCGCAGGTTGACGTGACAACGATCTGCATCGTCATCCAGTCGCCGGAATTCGTGTCCTCGGCAGGGATGCGGATCCGCTACCTGCGACTGGCATCCGCAACTCCGCCTGACACGACGATCACCTATGCACCGGTCGCAGAACTCCTGAATGCTAAGGCATTCGACGCAGATATTTACATCTTCTC
Source organism: Methylobacterium tarhaniae (assembly GCF_001043955.1). Classification (GTDB taxonomy): domain Bacteria; phylum Pseudomonadota; class Alphaproteobacteria; order Rhizobiales; family Beijerinckiaceae; genus Methylobacterium; species Methylobacterium tarhaniae. The sequence goes on from NZ_LABZ01000433.1 coordinate 214, forward strand.
AAAATCATTCACTCCAGAAGCGATCATCCTTGCTTGCCGCTTGAAGCATCTTGGCAAGAAAGTCGGGCAGGATTTATTTGATGATTATTTTAGCCAGATGGATGACGCGCGACTATCACGCTTCCAGTATTGGATGCGGGAGATGGAGCCGATCACTGATTTCGTTCTTGGAACGACAGAACGCCTGACCTCGGTCATGGCCCGCTACATGCCGCATGCCCCGATCACGATCGTCCCCGACCCGATCGAGGAGTTCGACCGGACCGCGTTGGAGCAGCGCGTCTCCGGCAAGATCCGGACGGCGGTCGAGGCGCGCCGGCTGTCGATCTACTGGTTCGGCATCGGGGACAATCCCTTCTTTTCCGTCGGCGTGCGCGACCTCG
>NZ_LABZ01000434.1 GCF_001043955.1 Methylobacterium tarhaniae
GGCACCGGCCCGGCGCCGGGCGGCGGTTCCTTCGTGAGGGGGAGGGCCGTTCGGGGGATAAACCCGCCGCCCGCGGGAAGAGGATAGCTCCCCTCTCCCCCGGTCGTCGGATCGTTCCCTGGAAAAACCCCCGCGTGACGCGGAGGTCGGCCGGCCGGTCGATGGCGAATGGCGAAAACCCTCCCATATCGCCCGGAAGCCGACGGCCCGTCCCGCGCCCGGCGCCGGACGGACCCGCCGATGACGCCAGATCCGACGCACGCACCCGGTTCCCGCCGGCCGCTCCGCCCGCAACTCGGCCGCGTGCGCGGCCGGGCCGGGCTGACGCTCGCGGGCGCAGTCCTGCTGCTCCTGGTCGGCTCGGCCAATGGCCTGCTCCTGACCTGGCAGAGCAGCGTCCAGCACCGCATCACCCACACCCTGTCGGTCGACCGGACCCTGATGCAGGTGCTGGCCGACCTCCTCGACAGCGAGACCGGGCAGCGCGGCTACCTCCTGACCGGCGATCCGGCCTTCCTGGTGCCCTACACCGCAGGGCAGGCCCGGATCGCCGCGGAGCTGCCGCCTCCAGCAGCCGGCAGCGCCGCGGCGATCCGGGCCTGCCCTGCGGGTGTAGGGCACCAGGGAGGCCGGATCCCCGGTCCGGTGGTAGCCGCGCTGCGCGGTCTCGCTGTGGAGGAGCTCGGCCAGCACATGCATCAGGGTCCGGTCGACCGACGGGGTGTGGGGCATGCGGTGCTGGGAGCAGCGCTACCAGGTCAGGAGCAGGCCATTGGC
>NZ_LABZ01000435.1 GCF_001043955.1 Methylobacterium tarhaniae
CGCCGGGGGCCGACGAGGATCGGGTCGGCAAGCCGTTCATGGGGCGCTCGGGCCAGCTCCTCGACCGGATGATGGCGGCGATCGGGCTCGACCGCACCAACGCCTATGTCGGCAACGTCGTGCCCTGGCGCCCACCGGGCAACCGCAACCCGACCCCGCAGGAGATCGCGACCTGCAAGCCGTTCATCGAGCGGCAGATCGCGCTGGCCGATCCCGACATCCTGGTCTGCCTCGGCGGCGTCGCTACCCAGGCGCTGGCCGCCACCAAGGACGGCATCCTGAAGTCCCGCGGCCGCTGGTTCCCCTACCGCACCGACAAGCGCGAGATCCGGCTCCTCGCCACCCTGCATCCGGCCTACCTGCTGCGCCAGCCGCTGCAGAAGCGCCTCGCCTGGCGCGACTTCCGGGCCCTGCGCGCCGCCCTCGACGAAGGGAGTCGCTGAACCTCCCGCAGGGATGGCCAAGGGGATGGCCAAGCGGAACCGTGCCGGTCCTGGTCGATTACTCTTGAGCCCGAACGCCGCGCCGCGTAGCCGTCGCGGCCAAGGTTCACGGGCCAATGGGTAGCTGACCATGCGCTGGGAAGATTTTCGCACCTCCGACAACGTCGAGGACCGCCGCGGCGAGGGCGGGGGCGGCGGGTTCGGCTTTCCGGGGGGCGGTGC
>NZ_LABZ01000436.1 GCF_001043955.1 Methylobacterium tarhaniae
GGGCCGCTCTGGCGCTCGGCGATCCAGTGCGCGCCCACCGGCGCGCCGGCGGCCAGCAGTTCTTCGAGGAGGACGTAGCGCTCGAGCGCCGAGCGCTCCTGCCCGCCATAGGCCTTCGGCCAAGTGAGCCCGAGCCAGCCCTGCTGCCCGAGCTTGCGCGAGAAGGCGGGATCGAGGCCGTTCCAGCTCTGGGCCCGGTCGATCGGGGCGCGATGTTTCAGTTCGCTCGCCAGGAAGGCCCGGACCTCGCCCCGGAAGACTTCCGCCGCGGGGGAGGGGGGCGGCGACGGGAAGGTGAATTGCGACATGGCAAAAATCCTCAGGCGGCCGTGATCGCGGGCCACAGCCCCTCGGGGCCGGCGGCGATCAGGTGGCGGCCGAGCACCTGCGCCCACTCGGCCTCGCGCCCGAACGCGTCGCGCCAGGCCCGGAGGCGGCCGGTGTAGAGGTGCAGCCGGTGCTCCTCCGTGAAGCCGATCGCGCCGTGGACCTGATGGGCGATGGCGGCCGCCTGGCCCGCCGCCTCGCCGGCGCGGACCTTGGCGGCGGCGACCGCCGGCAGCAGCCCCGGCCCCGATGCCCCCGCCCAGGCCGCCAC
>NZ_LABZ01000437.1 GCF_001043955.1 Methylobacterium tarhaniae
GCCCGCATAGGCGAGCGCCAGGAGCCAGGAGGGCAGGGCCATGTCGGCGAGCCCGGTGGCGTGGAGTGTGGCGCCGAGGACGAGGGGGCCGATCATCGCGCCGGCCGGGATGCGCAGCCGCAGGCCCGCCCAGGCGCCGATGCCCGCCACCGCCAGGGTTGCGAGGACCGCGAGCGGCGCCGGATCCATGCCGGAGCCGGGCGCTGCCGCGCTGCCGCCGGCGAGGAAGCGGGCGACCAGCGAGGCGGTGAGCGCCACGCAGGCGACCCGGACATATTGCATGAAGGCGACGAGGCGCGGATCGGCGCCGAATTCCTCCGCCATCGCCACCATGGCGGAGGCGCCGCCCGGGGAGGAGCCCCAGGCCGCGCTGGTGCCGGGGAGCAGCCGGATGCGGGTCAGCACCCAGCCGGTGAGCGAGGCGGCCACCACCGTGACCCCCACCACCCCCAGGATCAGGAAACCGTCCTCCAGCAGCGTCGCGGCGATCGAGGCGTTGACCGCGTGGGCGACGAGGCAGCCGATCAGAGCCTGCGCCGCCTGGAACCCGCGCTCGGCCCCCGGGACGGGCGCCCCGCCCCCCCCAACCCGAATACCCGCCAGCATCGGCCCGAGCAGCAGGGCGGCCGGGAAGCCGGCGAGGGTGAACAGGCCCGCCAGCGCCCCGGACGCCGCGACGAGGCCCGCC
>NZ_LABZ01000438.1 GCF_001043955.1 Methylobacterium tarhaniae
CCTTGGACAGGTCGAAGGGCTGCGGCTCGCCGCGCAGGAGCGCGTCCTGGTCGATCCGGCCGCGATTGACCGACGACGCCTTGAGCGCGTGATAGAGCGCATCGACCGGCAGGGTGCCGTGATCGACCACGATGCGGTCGACGACCCGCTCCTCCTCGGCATCGGTCATGGTGTTGCGCAACGCCGCGACGAACCGGTTGCCCTCGGGATAGATCTCGATCAGCTCCATGTTCGGCGTCATCACCACGCCGAGCTTGTAGAGCTCGCGCAGGTGGACCGGCTGGTTGGTGGTGCCGACCTCCTCCGCCACCATGCGGTCATGGGTGGCGATCTCGACGAGGCAGCCGCGCTTGGCGAGGTGCTCGGCGACGGAGGCCGCATTGTGCTGGCCCATCTCGTCGTAGAGCAGCACCGAGCCGGTCGGCTCGACCGTCCCGGAGAGCACCTCGGCGGTGGTGACGGCGTGCTGCGCGGCGCCCTTGGCGTGGCCGCGGGACGGCGTGCCGCCGGTCGCCACCACGACCACGTCCGGCTTCTCCGCCAGGATCGCCTCCGCCGTCGCCTCGGTGTTGAGCCTGAGGTCCACGCCGTGCTTCGTCGCCTGCGCGACGAGCCAGCGGGGAATGCCCGACAGCGCCTCGCGCCAGCCCGCCTTCGCGGCAAGGCCGATCTGGCCCCCGGCCTGCCCACTCTTCTCGAACAGCACCACGGCGTGGCCGCGCTCGGCGCAGACCCGGGCCGCCTCGAGCCCGCCGGGCCCGGCGCCCACCACCACGATGCGGCGGCGGACATCCGCCCGGCGGATCTCGTGCGGCATCGTCGCCTCGCGGCCGGTGGCGGCGTTCTGGAGGCAGAGTGCGTCGCCGCCGACATAGATCCGGTCGATGCAGTAGCCCGCGCCGACGCATTGGCGGATGTCGTCGGCCCGGCCCTCCGAGAGCTTCTTCACCAGATGCGGATCGGCGATGTGGGCGCGGGTCATCGCCACCATGTCGACATGGCCCTCCGCGACCGCGCGCGCCGCGGTCGCCAGGTCGGTGACGCGCTGGGCGTGGAAGACCGGCACGTCGACCTCG